>NZ_CAJPHE010000020.1:0-155761 GCF_905339875.1 Burkholderia sp. BCC1998 | reverse complement strand
CGGGCTGCACAGCTACGGCAAGCTGTAAGATTTCCGACGCGGGTCCGACAAAAGACCGCCGGCGCACTGCGTGCCCGGCGGTTTTCTTTTGTAACGGGCGGGCGGTCCGGGCGTCGAACGGCGCAGGATGGGTCGGGTCGAACGCTCATGAAGCGTGCGCGCCGCGCATGCAGGAGGAGCAGCACGATGTGGATCAAACACCCTTTGCGTACCGTACTGACCGGCGGTGACATCGCGCAGAGCCAGATTACGCCGCGCGCGGTGTTCGAGAACCGGCGGCGCGTCTTGCAGGCCGCCGGCCTGGCGGCGGCGGGCGGATTGTTCGGCGGCAGCGGCGCGGCGTTCGCCGCCTATGCGTCGCCCGACGCGCGGGCCGCGAAGCTCGTGGCGAAAACCAACCCGAAGTTCGTCGCGGCCGACCAGGTGACGCCGTTCAAGGACATCACGTCCTACAACAACTTCTACGAGTTCGGCACCGACAAGGGCGACCCGGCGCAAAACGCCGGCACGTTGCGGCCGCGCCCGTGGCGCGTGAGCGTCGAAGGCGAGGTGCTGCACCCGAAGGTGTTCGATCTCGACGAACTGCTGAAGCTCGCGCCGCTCGAAGAGCGCGTGTACCGGCTGCGTTGCGTCGAAGGCTGGTCGATGGTGGTCCCGTGGATCGGCGTGCCGCTGTCCGAGCTGATCAAGCGCGTGCAGCCGACCGGCAACGCGAAGTACGTGCAGTTCGTCACGCTGGCCGATCCGTCGCAGATGCCGGGGCTGTCGACGCCGGTGCTCGACTGGCCGTACTCGGAAGGGCTGAGGATGGACGAGGCGATGAATCCGCTGACGCTGCTGACGATGGGCGTGTACGGCCAGGTGCTGCCGAACCAGAACGGCGCGCCGGTGCGGATCGTCGTGCCGTGGAAGTACGGCTTCAAGAGTGCGAAGTCGCTCGTGAAGATCCGCTTCGTCGACAAGCAGCCGAAAACGAGCTGGAACACGTACGCGTCGAACGAATACGGCTTCTATTCGAACGTGAACCCGAACGTCGATCACCCGCGCTGGAGCCAGGCGACCGAGCGCCGGATCGGCGAGGACGGCTTCTTCACGCCGAAGCGCAAGACGCTGATGTTCAACGGCTACGGCGATCTCGTCGCGTCGATGTATCAGGGCATGGACCTGAAGAAGAACTTCTGAGTGCGCCGGTGAGAAACGACATGCCTCCTTCGACGCTGACGCCCGCGCGCGCGTCCGGCACGCGCACGGCTGCCGCCGGCGGTTCCCGGGGCGGCGCAGTGCGTGCTGCCGCGTCGCGCTGGCTTGCCCCCGCCAAGGTGCTGGTTTTCGCGGCCGGACTCTATCCGCTCGCCCGTCTCGTGCTGTTCGGGCTGACCGACCGGCTCGGCGCGAACCCGATCGAATTCATCACGCGCTCGACGGGCCTCTGGACGCTGGTGATGCTCTGCCTCACGCTCGGCGTCACACCCCTTCGGCGCGTGACGGGCGTTCCAGCGTTGCTGCGCTTTCGCCGGATGATCGGCCTGTTCGCGTTCTTTTACGCGACGCTGCATTTCACGACGTATCTGTGGTTCGACAAGTGGTTCGACGTGCTCGCGATCCTGAAGGACGTCGGCAAGCGTCCGTTCATCACGGTCGGCTTCGCCGCGTTCGTGCTGCTGATTCCGCTGGCCGCGACCTCGCCGCGCGCGATGGTGCGCCGGCTCGGCCGTCACTGGGCGACGCTGCATCGCGCGATCTATGCGATCGCGCTGTTCGGCGTGCTGCATTTCTGGTGGATGAGGGCCGGCAAGCACAATCTCGCGCAGCCGAAGCTCTACGCGGTGATCGTTGCGGTGCTGCTCGGCTGGCGCCTGCTCGAATGGGGCTGGCGGCGCATCCGCGCGTGACGAGGCGGGCCCGGAAAAACAAAAGGCGATGACGGGCAGTCATCGCCTTGGTCGCGAAGGAAGCCGCGCGAGCGGCGGCGCGCGCTTACTGCGTGGCGGCCGGGCCGGATGCCGGCGTCGCGGCCTTCGATGCATCGCTCGACAGCTCCGGTGACAGCGTGAGCGGCGTGCCGGAAGAATCGGGAATGCTGTCGGACGACGCGTTTTCATCGGTCGGCGTGACGTCGGACGGCGCCGTGTCCTGCTGCTGGATGGGCTTCGCCGGCAACGGGGGCACGGTGGGCAGATAGAGCGGACCGCGTTGACCGCAGCCGGCAAGAATCGCCAAAGCCGCTACAATCGCGCTCATCCGGAAAACGACTCGCATGATCGTCCCTGAACAATTTAACCGATAGAGTTTAGCATGTCCGATACTGAATACCTGGCCCGTGCCGAGGCCGTGCTGGCGGCCGTCGAGCGTACCGTGGATGCCGCGAACGACGGCGATCACGACATCGATCTGGAGCGCAACGGCAGCGTGCTGACGCTGACGTTCGAGAACGGCTCGAAGATCATCGTCAACCTCCAGCCGCCGATGAAGGAGCTGTGGATCGCCGCGAAGGCGGGCGGGTTCCATTACCGTTTCGTGGACGGCGAATGGCGCGATACGCGCACCGGCACCGAGTTCTTCGCCGCGCTCACCGAGTACGCGACGCAGCAGGCCGGCCTGCCGATCACGTTCGGCGCGTAACGCGTCCGGCGCTTGCCTGGCCGGGCGGCCGATACGCCGGATCGAAGCACAAGGAAAAAGCGCCCCGCGGGGCGCTTTTTTCATGGTCGGGCCGTTCGTGTCAGTGGCCGCGGAACAGGTTCATGATGTCCTGCTTCTCCTGTTCGTCGACGTGCGGCACCGCTTCGTCGGTGCTCTGCACCGCCGGCGCCTGCGGCACGCCGACCGTCGACACGAAGCCGTGCCCCGGCGTGAAGTCGGTGAAGTACAACTCGCTGCCGAGCGCCTGGACGTCGTCCGGCATCGTCGGCTTGAACTCCGGCACG
Source organism: Burkholderia sp. BCC1998 (assembly GCF_905339875.1). NCBI lineage: Bacteria > Pseudomonadati > Pseudomonadota > Betaproteobacteria > Burkholderiales > Burkholderiaceae > Burkholderia > Burkholderia sp. BCC1998. The sequence goes on along the minus strand of NZ_CAJPHE010000020.1, from coordinate 152,834 downwards.
CCCTTCAGCGCCGCGCCCATATAGTCGATCCAGACCGGCAACGACAGGCCGCCGCCGGTTTCGCGATCGCCGAGGCTGCGCGGGTTGTCGTAACCGATCCACGCGATCGCCGCGAGCGTGTGCTGGTAGCCGGCGAACCACGCGTCGTGCGAGTCGTTCGTCGTGCCGGTCTTGCCTGCGAGGTCGGTGCGCTTCAGCACGTTGGTGCGCGCGCCCGTGCCGCGCTGCGCGACGCTCTGCAGCAGGCTGTTCATCACGTACGCGTTGCGCGCGTCGATCGCGCGCGGCGCGTTCTGCTCGGCGATGAGCGGCTGCGCGCGGGCGACGACAGCGCCGTTCGGATCGGTCACTTCGGCGATCAGGTACGGATTCACGCGGAAGCCGCCGTTCGCGAACACCGAGTACGCGCCAGCCATCTGCAGCGGCGTGACCTGGCCCGCGCCGAGCGCCATCGGCAGGTAGGCCGGATGACGGTCGGCGTCGAAGCCGAAGCGCGTGATGTACTGCTGCGCGTACTTCGTGCCGATGTGGTTCAGGATCCGGATCGACACGAGGTTGCGCGAGCGCTGCAGCGCGGTGCGCATCGACATCGGGCCTTCGAAACCGCCGCCGTAGTTCTTCGGTTCCCACGGCTGGCCGCCGGTTTCCGCGGCGCTGAAATACAGCGGGCCGTCGTTGATCACCGTGGCCGGCCCGAGGCCCTTGTCGAGCGACGCCGAATAGATGAACGGCTTGAACGACGAACCCGGTTGCCGCCACGCCTGCGTGACGTGGTTGAACTTGTTCTTGTTGTAGTCGAAGCCGCCGACCAGCGAGCGGATCGCGCCGTCCTGCGGAACGATCGAGATGAACGCGCCTTCGACCTGCGGCAACTGCGTGATCGACCACTTCCCGGCGTCGTTCTTCACGACCCGGACGATCGCGCCCGGGCGGATGCGGCGGTTCGGCTGCGCGCCGGCCGACAGCGCGCCCGACGCGAAGCGCAGATTGTCGCCTTCGATCGTCGCGCTGCTGCCGTCGATGAAGGCGATGGTGATCTGGCGCGGGGTGGCCGCGGTGACGACCGCCGCGATCAGTTCGCCGTTGTCGGGGTGTTCGAGCAGCGCATCGTCGATCGCCTGCTCGCGATCGTCGGCGCCGGCCGGCAATTCGATGAAGCCTTCCGGCCCGCGATAGCCGTGGCGGCGCTCGTAATCCATGATGCCCTTGCGCAGCGAGGTGTATGCGACCTGCTGGTCGGCGGAATCGATCGTCGTGACGACGTTGAAGCCGCGCGTATAGGTTTCCTCGCGGTACTGCGCGTACATCATTTGTCGGACCATTTCCGCGACGTACTCGGCGTGCACGCTGAACTCGCGGCCCGCACCCTTGACGGCGAGCGGCTGCGCGACGGCTTGGTCGTACTGCTCGCGCGTGATGAAGTTCAGCTCAAGCATCCGCTGCAGGATGTATTCCTGGCGCACCTTCGCGCGCTTCGGATTGACGACCGGGTTGTACGCGGACGGCGCTTTCGGCAGCCCCGCGAGCATCGCCGCTTCGGCGAGCGTGATGTCCTTCAGGTCCTTGCCGAAATAGACCCGTGCGGCGCTCGCGAAGCCGTACGCACGCTGGCCGAGATAGATCTGATTCATGTAGACCTCGAGAATCTGATCCTTCGTCAGCGCGCGCTCGATCCGGTAGGCCAGCAGCATTTCGTAGATCTTGCGCGTGTAGGTCTTTTCGCTCGACAGGAAGAAGTTGCGCGCGACCTGCATCGTGATCGTGCTCGCGCCCTGCGACGCATGGCCATTCGTCAGTGCGACGAAGCCGGCGCGGGCGATGCCGGTGAGGTCGACGCCGCCGTGATCGTAGAAGCGTGCGTCCTCGATCGCGAGGATCGCCTTCTTGAGCGAGTCGGGCACGTCCTTGAAATGGACGATGTCGCGGCGTTCCTCGCCGAATTCGCCGATCAGCACGTGATCGGACGTATAGATGCGCAGCGGTACCTTCGGACGATAGTCGGTCAGCGCGTCGAGCGACGGCATGTTCGGCCACGCGACGACGAGCGCGTAGCCGAGCACGAGGCCGCCGGCCACGACGAGGGCCACGCACATCGCGGCGAGGCCGATCAGGACTTTCAGCCACCAGGACCGCTTCTTCGGCTCGGGCGCGGGAGGCGGGGACGTAGGAGACGTGGATTGCATAGGCATACCGGAAAACAGTCCCGCGATTATAGCTGCCCGGTAAGACCGGTCTTGACGCGGGGGGCGGCGGCCGGAAACCGGCGGATCGCGGTGCCGCCGGCATAGTGTCCGCGAGGTCGCCCCGCGCCACAACTGGCCGTCCGGCCGACTGTCGGGCACACGCGCCGCTTTGCAGAATCAGGCCTCGGAAACGCGGCGTGGGCCGCAACGATCGCGGGAGGCTGGGATGACAGGACGATGGGCGGCGCGGTTCGCGCCGGGCAGGCACCGTTCGACGGGCATCGACGTCGGGGCGGACGAGGTGAGGGTGGCCGTGCTGAGCCGGCGCGGGCGGGCCGTGGAGGTGCGGGTCGAAGGACTCGAGCGGGAGCCGGTCGGATTGCAGGACGGGCCGGAGGAGGCGCGCTGGGCCGCGGTCGCACGCGCGTTGGCGGCGGCCGTGTCGCGATTGTCGGCGGCGGGCGTGCGCTGCGATACGCGCGGCGTGATGGCGCTGCGCGACGACGAAATGCGGACCGCGACGCTCGACCTGGCCGGGCGCGACGACGTCGCGGACGCCGCCCGGCAGGCCGCTGAACGGATCTCGGGGCTGCCGCCCCACAGCCTCGCGTTCGACTGGCGGCAGGACGACGGCGCGTGCCCGGGCGAGATCGAGGTCGCCGTGGCGCCGCAGGCATTGCTCGAACGGCGGATCGACGTCGCCGCGCAGGCTGGCGTCGACCTGACGGCCGTCGACGGCGAATCGGCCGCCGCGCTGCGTGCGTTGCGCTATGCCGCGCAGTTCGAACCCGATGCCCACGGCCCGTACGCCGCATTCTGGTTCTGCGACACGGGCGTGCGCGGCTGGCGGGTCGACGGTTCGATCGCCGTACCGGTGCTCGCGGTGTCCGGCGACGTGCAGGCGGCGTTCCCCGACGCATTGCGCCAGTGCGTGTTCGAGCCGGTGCGCTGCGTGCTCGTGGCCGGCGACGCGCGCAGCATCGCCCGCTGCGGTACGTCGGCCGCCGATATCGGCGATGCGCTCGGCGTGGCCGCGGTGCCATTCGACTGCACCGGATGGGACGGGCTGCCGGGCGTGCCCGCCGGAACGCAGGGCGGTCCGGCGTTTGCCCTCGCGATCGGGCTGGCGCTGCGCGGGGTGTGGGAATGATGGCCGATGTGGGGTTCGGGCGAACTGCCGCCGGCCACGCCGTGCTCGGCGGCTTCAATCTGCTGCCGTACCGTGAGCGGCTGGCGCAGGCGTTGCGGCGGCGCCGTGCCGCGCAGTGCGGGGCGGCGATCGTGCTCGGCGTGCTCGGGGCCTGCGTTTGGACGGGGGCGGCGACGGCGTGGCGATGGCGCGTGGATGCGGACCGTACGCGTGTGGAGGCGCGGCTGCGGCAATTGCAGCCACGGATCGATGCCGAACGGCGCGCCGCCGGCGTGGCCGCCGACCTCGCGCGACGCGATGCACGGGCGGCCGCGCTTGCCGCGCCTTGCCGGCGTGTCGCCGGGCTGCTCGCGACGCTGGCGCAGGTGCGCGACGACACCGTCCGGCTCGACGCATTGCGCACGACTGCGTCCGGCGCCGTGCTCGACGCGCGCACGACGAGTTATCGGGCGGCCGCGCGGTGGCTCGCACGGATTGCGGTCGAGCAGCGTGACTGGCGATTCGATGTCGGTGCGCTGACCCCGGCTTCGGCCACTCAAGTCATGGGTTCGGCCGCGCCGTTCCGGTTTTCCGTGCAGGTGCGTTGGGACGACGCGCCGCCGCGGCAGAAGGCCGCGGGAGGCGACGCATGACGGCGATCACGCATCGATCCATGCCAGCCGGTGCCGGGCGGCGCGGCCGCATGGCGCGGATGTCGCCGGCCGCGGCGCATGCCATCGGCTGCGTGGCGGCGTTCGCGTGCGTGACGATGGGCACCATTCATCTGATGGATGCCGTCGACGCGAGCGGCCTCGCACGCAGTCGCGCGTTGCTGGCAACGGCACAAGTGCGTGCCGCCGACGCACAGCGGCTGCTCGCGACCGCGCCACGGCGCAACCCGGACCCGGCTGCCGGGCACGCCTCCAGCGTGCCGCGTGCATCGGGGTGGCCCGCACTGATGCTCGAACTGGCGGACCTGGCCGGCGCGAGCGGACTGCGGATCGTGTCGATCGAGCCGCGGCGCACTGACGAAGCGGCGCCGGATGGCCGACGCACGGTGCGGATCGTCGCGGACGGCGGCTTTCCGGCGTTGCTGCGGCTGATCGGCGGGCTGGCGAGTTTTCCCGCGCTGGTGGTGCCGTCGAGACTGCACATCGAGCGGAAACCGCCCTCGTTGCGGGTGGACATGACGATCGACGTGTTTCCGGCGCTGTCGGGGGCTCGTGTTCCCGATGGCACGGTGCGGCTGCTTGCCGGCGTGCCGAGCGACGATCCATTCGGCGGCGATGGCTTGCCCGCGCAGGCCGACGATGCGACGCCGCGCCTGGCCGGCACGATTCGCGACGTACGCGCCGGGCTCGCGCTGTTCGACGCGGGCGATGGCGCATTCGCGACCGTTGCGCCGGGCGAAGCGTTCGGGATGTCACGCGTGGTGAGCGTCGATGCCGGTGCGGTGACGCTTGTGACAGCCGACGGCGCGCGCCGGTTCGGCATGGATGACGGAGGTCGCCCATGACGAAGTACGGATGGCGGGCGATCGCATTCTGGGTCGGATCGGGCGTGGCCGCGGCACACGCGGCGCTGCCGCCGTTGCCCCTGTTGCCGCCTTTGCCGCCGGCCGGCTGGCCGATCGCGTCGATGCAGGCGCATGCCCAGGACACACCGCTGCCGCAGGGTGCGCCCGACGGTGCGGACGGTGCAGCGCCCGCGCATGACGGCCCGCCGCCGTTCGATCAGGCCGTGCGCGCGGCGCTTCAAGCGGACACCACCGCACCGGTGCCCCGGCTGGAAGGGCCGCCGATTCCATTGCCGCCGCCGACGCGCATGAGCGACGCCGCGGCGCGGCACCCCGGCGATGCGGATGACGCGCGGCGGATCTCGCTGAATCTGCAAGGCGCCGGGCTCGCTGCCGCGTTCGACGCGCTCGCGCGATTCACCGGGCTCAACATCATCGTCGGCGAGCAGGTACGCGGCACCGTGACGTTACGTCTGAACAATGTCCGCTGGCGCGATGCGTTCGACACGTTGCTCGATACGCACGGGCTGGCGATGTCCCGGCGCGGCAACGTGATCTGGGTTACGCCGGCGGCCGAACTCGCCGCGCGCGAGCGCGAGCGCTTCGAAACGCATGCACGCGCGGCCGAGCTGGAGCCGCTCGCGAGCCGGACCTTCGCGCTGCATTACCCGCGCGCGCAGGACGTGCAGCGGCTGCTGGCCGGAGCGACCGGCCAGCGCCTGCTGTCGAAACGCGGCGCCGCGGCGGCCGATCCGCGCACGAACCTGTTGTTCGTCACCGATCTGGCGCCGCGCATCGCGCAGATCGCGGGCTTGATCGATGCGATCGACCGGCCATCGCGGCAGGTCCGGATCGAGGCGCGGATCGTAGAAGGCGAGCAGGGCTTCTCGCGCAACCTCGGCGCACGCGTCGCGCTGCGCGCACAGGGACGGGCGCCCGCGGCCGACGGCGCGGCATTCGCGACGGACACGCGCAACGCGCTCGACCTGGCCGCACGACCGCTCGGCGGCTTCGAGGCGGCGACGGCCGGCTTCACGTTGTTCGCCGCGCCGCTCAGCCGCGTGCTCGACGTTGAATTGAGCGCGCTCGAGGCGCAGGGGCGGGGCCAGATCGTTTCCAGCCCCCGCGTGGTGACGGCCGACCGCGTGAAGGCGATCGTCGAACAGGGCTCGGAGCTGCCGTACCAGGCGAAGGTCGGCAACGGCGTGAGCGGCGTGCAGTTCCGCCGCGCGACGCTGAAGCTCGAGGTCGAGCCGCAGATCACGCCCGACGGGCGCGTCGTGCTGGACCTGGACGTGACGAAGGACAGCATCGGCGAGCCGACGGCGGCCGGCCCGGCGATTCATACGAAGCACGTCCAGACACGCGTCGAGGTCGAGGACGGCGGAACGGTCGCGATCGGCGGGATTTACGAGCAGTTGAACCGGGACGATGTGACGCGGGTGCCGCTCTTGGGCAAAATACCGGTACTAGGCGCGCTTTTCCGGCACCGCGCACGGCGCGACCAGCGCAGCGAACTGGTCGTCTTCATCACGCCGACGGTCGTCGGCGCGCGTTGCGAAACGGCCGGCGCGGGCGACGCGGATGCGGGAAAAACGGGGCCGGAAGCCGGCGGCGCAGGCTCGACAAGGCAGCCGCTTTGCCAGTAAGCTGCGCCACACACCAGCAAGATTCAAGCAGAGGAAGCCGTTGCAAGCGCGGGACCCACACGCAAACGTATTTTTCGTCGGCCTTATGGGAGCGGGTAAGACCACCGTGGGCCGTGCGGTCGCGCGCCGGCTCGACAGGACGTTCTTCGACTCCGACCACGAAATCGAGGCCCGCACGGGTGCGCGCATTCCGGTGATCTTCGAGATGGAGGGCGAGGCCGGGTTTCGCGACCGCGAATCGCAGGTGATCGCCGATCTCACGCAGCGCGAGAACATCGTGCTCGCGACGGGCGGCGGCGCGGTGCTGCGGCCCGAGAATCGCGACTGCCTGAAAAGCAGCGGCATCGTCATCTATCTGCGCGCCAATCCGCACGATCTGTGGCTGCGCACCCGCAAGGACAAGAACCGCCCGCTGTTGCAGACCGACGATCCGAAGGCGCGTCTCGAAGCGCTCTACGAAGTGCGCGACCCGCTGTACCGCGAATGCGCGGACTTCATCATCGAGACCGGCCGCCCGTCGGTCAACGGCCTCGTCAACATGGTGCTGATGCAACTCGAACTGGCAGGCGTCATCGCCAAGCCGCTACAAGCATGATTACCGTCAACGTCGATCTGGGCGAGCGCGCCTACCCGATTCACATTGGTGCCGGCCTGATCGGCCGCACCGAGCTGTTCGCCCCTCACATCACCGGTTCGTCGGTCACGATCGTCACGAACACGACGGTCGATCCGCTCTACGGCGACGTGCTGCGCGCGGCGCTCGCGCCGCTCGGCAAGCGCGTGTCGACGGTCGTGCTGCCGGACGGCGAGGCCTACAAGAACTGGGAAACGCTGAACCTGATCTTCGACGGCCTGCTGACCGAGCGCGCCGACCGCAAGACGACGCTCGTCGCACTCGGCGGCGGCGTGATCGGCGACATGACCGGCTTCGCCGCCGCGTGCTACATGCGCGGCGTGCCGTTCATCCAGGTGCCGACGACGCTGCTGTCGCAAGTCGATTCGTCGGTCGGCGGCAAGACGGGCATCAACCACCCGCTCGGCAAGAACATGATCGGCGCGTTCTACCAGCCGCAGGCCGTGGTCGCCGATATCGGCGCGCTGACCACGTTGCCCGATCGCGAGCTGGCGGCCGGCGTGGCCGAGGTCATCAAGACGGGCGCGATCGCCGATGCGGCATTCTTCGACTGGATCGAGGCGAACGTCGAGGCGCTGAACCGCCGCGAGCCGGCCGCGCTCGCGCATGCGGTGAAGCGCTCGTGCGAGATCAAGGCGAGCGTGGTCGCAGCCGACGAACGCGAAGGCGGGCTGCGTGCGATCCTGAATTTCGGCCATACGTTCGGCCATGCGATCGAGGCCGGGCTCGGTTATGGCGAGTGGCTGCACGGCGAAGCGGTCGGCTGCGGGATGGTGATGGCGGGCGACCTGTCGGTGCGGCTCGGCCTGCTCGACGAAGCGTCGCGGCAGCGGCTCGACGCGGTGATCGCCGCCGCACATCTGCCGGTGCGCGGGCCGGCACTCGGCGATGCGCGCTACATGGACCTGATGCGCGTCGACAAGAAGGCTGAAGCCGGAGCGATCAAGTTCATCCTGCTGAAGCGATTCGGCGATACGCTGATCACCCAGGCGCCCGACGAAGCCGTGTTCGCTACGCTGGCGCAGACGACCCGGTAACGGCGCCCCGGATGCCCCGGCGCCCCTGACATGGAGGAGACGTGAGCGAGACATCCAGCAGCAAACCGACCCGAGCCGGCCGCGCATCCGTCGCGGTGCTGGCCGAGCCGCCGACGCTGGCGGCGCTGGAAGCCCATCTCGCTCCGTATGCCGCCCACGCGTCGCAGTCGCGCGGCCGCCGCCATCAGGAAACCCCGCCGGCGGCGCGCACCGAATTCCAGCGCGACCGCGACCGCATCGTTCATTCGACCGCGTTCCGCCGGCTCGAATACAAGACGCAGGTCTTCGTCAATCACGAAGGCGACCTGTTTCGCACCCGCCTCACGCACAGCCTCGAAGTCGCGCAGATCGCGCGTTCGGTCGCGCGCAACCTGCGCCTGAACGAGGATCTCGTCGAAGCGATCTCGCTCGCGCACGATCTCGGTCATACGCCGTTCGGCCATGCCGGGCAGGATGCGCTGAATGCGTGCATGCGCGAGCACGGCGGCTTCGAGCACAACCTGCAGAGCCTGGCGGTGGTCGACGAGCTCGAGGAGCACTACGGCGCGTTCAACGGCCTGAACCTGTGCTTCGAGACGCGCGAAGGCATCCTCAAGCACTGTTCGCGCGAGAACGCCCGCAAGCTCGGCGCGCTCGGCGAGCGTTTCCTGCAAGGCCGCCAGCCGTCGCTGGAAGCGCAGCTCGCGAACATCGCGGACGAAATCGCGTACAACAACCACGACGTCGACGACGGCCTGCGCTCCGGCCTGATCACGATCGAGCAGCTCGCCGAAGTCGAGCTGTGGCAGCGCCACTACGACGCGGCGCTCGCCGAATTCCCGCATCTCGAAGGCCGCCGCCTCGTGCACGAGACGGTGCGCCGCATCATCAACACGCTGATCGTCGACCTGATCGACGAGACCACGCGTAATCTCGCGCGTGTCGCGCCCGCGTCGCTCGACGACGTGCGCGCCGCGCCGCCGCTCGTCGCGCACAGCGAGCCGATCGCCGCGCAGGCGGCGGCCCTCAAGCGTTTCCTGTTCAAGAACCTGTATCGCCACTACAAGGTGATGCGCATGGCGAACAAGGCGCAGCGCGTCGTCACCGGGCTGTTCGACGCGTTCATCGACGATCCGCGCCTGCTGCCGCCGCCGTACCAGTCGGACGACGAAGCGCAGCAGCCGCGCCTCGTCGCGCACTACATCGCCGGCATGACCGACCGCTTCGCGCTGAAGGAATACCAGCGCCTGTTCGTCATCAACGACAACTGACTGTCACAAACGATCACTAGACTTCGCCGGTTCAATGGCGACGGGAATGTTGCACACGCTGTTGGTAACGTTTTCACAGGAGAGAGATCGATGAAGAAGAAGCCCGCGGGGACAATGGTTCGCTCGATCGCGCTGGGCGGCGCGCTCATGTTCGGTGTGCAGCATGCGGCGTTCGCCGCGACGGAGATCCAGTTCTGGCATGCGATGGAGTCGGCGCTCGGTGAGCGCGTCAACGAGCTCGCCACGCAGTTCAACGCATCGCAGAGCGACTACAAGATCGTGCCGGTCTTCAAGGGCACGTACGACCAGGCACTCGCGGCGGGCATCGCCGCCTATCGCAGCGGCAACGCGCCGGCGATCCTCCAGGTCTATGAAGTCGGCACCGCGACGATGATGCAGGCGAAGAAGGCCGTCGTGCCGGTCTACGACGTGTTCAAGCAGGCCGGCGTGCCGCTCGACGAAAAGGCGTTCGTACCGACCATCGCGAGCTACTACAGCGACGCGAAGACGGGCCATCTCGTGTCGATGCCGTTCAACAGCTCGACGCCGGTGCTGTACTACAACAAGGACGCGTTCAAGAAGGCCGGGCTCGACCCGAACCAGCCGCCGAAGACGTGGGCCGACGTGCAGGCCGCCGCGGAGAAGCTGCGCAAATCCGGGATGACGTGCGGCTTCACGACCGGCTGGCAGGGCTGGATCCAGCTCGAAAACTACAGCGCGTGGCATGCGCTGCCGTTCGCAAGCCGCAACAACGGCTTCGACGGCGCCGACGCGGCGCTCGAATTCAACAAGCCGCAGCAGGTCGCGCACATCGCGTTCCTGCAACAGATGCAGAAGGACGGCACGTTCACGTACGCGGGCCGCAAGGACGAGGCATCGGCGAAGTTCTACAGCGGCGACTGCGGGATCCTGACGACGTCGTCGGGCGCGCTCGCGAACGTGCAGAAGTTCGCGAAGTTCAGCTACGGCACCGGCATGATGCCGTACGACGCGAACGTGAAGGGCGCGCCGCAGAACGCGATCATCGGCGGCGCGAGCCTGTGGGTGCTGGCCGGCAAGGATCCGGCGACCTACAAGGGCGTCGCGAAGTTCCTCGCATTCCTGGCCTCGCCGCCGATCGCCGCGAAGTGGCACCAGGAAACCGGCTACCTGCCGGTCACGACGGCCGCGTACGAACTCACGCGCCAGCAGGGCTTCTATGCGAAGAACCCGAGCGCGGAAACCGCGATCAAGCAGATGATGAACAAGCCGCCGCTGCCGTATACGAAGGGGCTGCGCCTCGGCAACATGCCGCAGATCCGCACGGTCGTCGACGAAGAGCTGGAGCAGGTCTGGGCGGAGAAGAAGTCGCCGAAGGAGGCGCTCGACTCGGCGGCCTCGCGTGGCGACGAGCTGCTGCGCCGCTTCGAGAAGTCGGGCGGCTGAGCCTGCATCGCGTTCGTGCCGCCGGCCGCCGCATCGCGTATGCGTGCGTGCGGGCCGGCGGCACGGTTCCCTTCCCGTTTCGCCTCCGGACACCCGCGATGCAATCCCGTTCCCGTTTCGGCGCGAGCCTGCTGCCGTACCTGCTGATCGCGCCGCAGCTCGCGATCACCGCCGTGTTCTTCCTGTGGCCGGCCGGCGTCGCGCTGTGGCAGTCGACGCAGATGCAGGACGCGTTCGGCACGTCGAGTGAATTCGTCGGTTTCGCGAACTTCACGCACCTGTTCGCCGACCCGCTGTACCTCGACTCGTTCCGCACGACGCTGGTGTTCAGCTCGCTCGTCACGGTCAGCGGGCTCGTCGTGTCGCTGCTGCTCGCCGCCTGCGCCGACCGCGTGATCCGCGGCGCGCGCGTATACCGCACGCTGCTGATCTGGCCGTATGCGGTCGCGCCGACGATCGCGGCCGTGCTGTGGGCGTTCCTGTTCAACCCGAGCATCGGCCTCGTCACCTATGCGCTCGCGAAGGGCGGCATCGTGTGGAATCACGCGCTGAACGGCGGCCAGGCGATGTTCCTCGTCGTGCTCGCGTCGGTATGGAAGCAGGTGAGCTACAACTTCCTGTTCTTCTACGCAGGGCTGCAGGCGATTCCGCGCTCGCTGATCGAGGCGGCGGCGATCGACGGTGCCGGGCCGGTGCGGCGCTTCTTCCACATCGTGCTGCCGCTGCTGTCGCCGACGAGCTTCTTCCTGCTGGTCGTGAACCTCGTCTACGCGTTCTTCGACACCTTCCCGGTGATCGACGCGGCCACCGCCGGCGGCCCCGCGCAGAGCACGAAGACGCTGATCTACAAGATCTTCACGGAAGGCTTCCAGGGGCTCGACATCGGCAGCTCGGGTGCGCAGTCGGTCGTGCTGATGATCATCGTCGTCGGCCTGACGGTGATCCAGTTCCGCTTCGTCGAACGCAGGGTGCAATACGCATGATCGAAAATCGCAAGGGCTTCGACCTGTTCTGCCACGCGGTGCTGATCGCGGGCGTCGTGCTGATCGTGTTCCCCGTGTACGTCGCGTTCTGCGCGGCGACCATGAACGCGCAGGAAGTGTTCACGATCCCGCTGTCGCTGGTGCCGAGCACGCACCTGCTGGAGAACGTCGCCTATATCTGGGGGCACGGCAGCGGCGGCACGACGGCGCCGTTCGGCCGGCTGCTCGTCAACAGCTTCGTGATGGCGCTCGCGATCGCGGTCGGCAAGATCGCGGTGTCGATCCTGTCCGCGTACGCGATCGTCTACTTCCGCTTCCCGTTCCGCAACACGGCGTTCTGGCTGATCTTCATCACGCTGATGCTGCCGGTCGAGGTGCGGATCTTCCCGACCGTGCAGGTCGTGTCGACGCTCCACATGACGAACACCTACGCGGGGCTCTCGCTGCCGCTGATCGCATCGGCGACCGCGACGTTCCTGTTCCGCCAGTTCTTCATGACGTTGCCCGACGAGCTGATGGACGCCGCGCGCATCGACGGCGCGGGGCCGCTGCGCTTCTTCCGGGACGTCGTGCTGCCGCTGTCGAAGACGAGCATCGCGGCGCTGTTCGTGATCACGTTCATCTACGGCTGGAACCAGTATCTGTGGCCGATCCTGATCACGACGGAGGCGTCGCTGTCGACGGCGGTGGTGGGCATCAAGACGATGATCGCGAGCGGCGACGCCGCGACCGAATGGCAATACGTAATGGCGGCGACGCTGCTGGCGATGATTCCGCCGCTCGTCGTCGTGCTGGCGATGCAGCGCTGGTTCGTGCGCGGCCTCGTCGATTCCGAGAAATAACTGACGTAACCGGGAGAAGGACAAGGTATGGCTGCGCTGAGCTTGAAGGGCGTCAGGAAATCCTACGACGGCAAGCAGCACGTGCTGCATGGCATCGACGTGGAGATCGCCGACGGCGAATTCATCGTGCTGGTCGGCCCGTCGGGCTGCGGCAAGTCGACGCTGCTGCGGATGATCGCGGGGCTCGAGACGGTGACGGACGGCGAGATCGCGATCGGCGAGCGCGTGGTCAACGCGCTGGAGCCGAAGGATCGCGACATCGCGATGGTGTTCCAGAACTACGCGCTGTATCCGCACATGACGGTCGCGCAGAACATGGGCTACGGGCTGAAGATCCGCGGCATCGAGCGCGCGACGATCGACGCGCGGGTGGCTGCCGCCGCGAAGATCCTCGAGCTCGAGCCGCTGCTCGCGCGGCGGCCGCGCGAACTGTCGGGCGGCCAGCGGCAGCGCGTCGCGATGGGGCGCGCGATCGTGCGCGAGCCGTCGGTATTCCTGTTCGACGAGCCGCTGTCGAACCTCGACGCGAAGCTGCGCGTGCAGATGCGGCTCGAGATCCAGCGGCTGCATGCGCGGCTCGCGACCACGAGCGTGTACGTGACGCACGACCAGATCGAGGCGATGACGCTCGCGCAGCGCGTGATCGTGATGAACCGCGGTTATGCGGAGCAGATCGGCGCGCCGGTCGACGTGTACGAGAAGCCGGCGACGGTGTTCGTCGCGGGCTTCATCGGCTCGCCGGCGATGAACCTGATGCACGGCCGGCTGTCGGAGGATGGCGCGACGTTTACGGTCGCGGGCGGCGGCCCGGCGCTGCCGGTCGCCGGCGCGCCCGGCATCGGCACCGCGATCGCCACCGGGCGCGACTGGGTGCTCGGCGTGCGGCCGGAGCACATGACGCCGCAGCCGGGCGTCGCGCAGGCGACGCTGCCGGTCGACTCGTGCGAGCTGCTCGGCGCGGACAACCTCGCGCACGGCCGCTGGGGCAACCACGACGTCGCGGTGCGGCTGCCGCACGCGGATCGTCCCGCGCGCGGCACGGCGCTGGGTGCCGCGCTGCCCGCGCACCGGCTGCATTTCTTCGATCCCGAGACCGGCAAGCGGGCCGGCTGAACCTGACGAACCCGTTGCGAGGCGCATGATGACTTCCCGAACCGACTGGCCCTATCCGCGCGTCGTCGCCCATCGCGGCGGCGGCACGCTCGCGCCGGAGAACACGCTCGCCGCGTTCGACGAGGGCGCGCGGCGCGGTCACCGGATGGTCGAGTTCGACGCGAAGCTGTCGGCCGACGACGTGACGTTCCTCCTGCACGACGACACGGTCGACCGCACGTCGAACGGCCGCGGCCCGGCGGCGGGCATGCGTTATGCGGCGCTGGCCGCGCTCGACGCCGGTGCCTGGTTCGACGCGCGTTTCGCGGGCGAGCGGATGCCGACGCTCGAGGCGGCGGCGGCGCGCTGCGTCGCGCACGGGCTGGCGGCGAACGTCGAGATCAAGCCGTGCCCTGGCCGCGAGCGCGACACGGGGCAGCGGGTCGCAGCGGATGCGGCCGCGTACTGGCATGGCGCGGCGGTGCCGCCGCTCTTGTCGTCGTTCTCGTTCGAGGCGCTGCAACAGGCGCGCGCGAGCGCACCGGCGCTGCCGCGCGGGATGCTGTACGAGGCGGTACCGGACGACTGGCACGCGCAGGTCGTCGATGCGCTCGGCTGCGTATCGTTGCACGCAAGCCACAAGGAGCTCGACGAACCGCTCGTGCGCGCGATCAAGACGGCGGGCCTGCGGATCCTGGTGTACACGGTCAACGACCTCGCCCGGGCGCGCGAACTCGCGCGCTGGGGCGTCGATGCGGTCTGCACGGACCGGATCGACCTGATCGCCGCCGATGCGCTGGACGACATCGCGTAGCGACCGGTCCCGCGCGATGCTGGTCGCGGGAAAACCCTGAGGCAAAAAAACGACGCCCCGGCGGGTTTCCGCCGGGGCGTTTTCCATCGTGGAGACGTTACGTCACGAAAAATCGGCTACAAATTGCAGCAGGATTAACCATTCCCCAAATATTCGACTACGCTTAGAAGCGGTAGCCGATGTTCAGGTACGTGACGATCGGATTGAGCGAGATCTTCGCTTTCGACGTTTCGGTCAGGGTGCCGACCGGCGTCCGGCGGGCCGTCGTGAAGGTCGCGGTGACGCTGATCGGGATGTACGAGATCGACAGGCCGCCGAACCAGTGTTTCGTGAAGTTGTACGTGAAGCCGGCGTTGAACACGGGCGCCCACTGGTTGCTGGTCGTCGCGCTGGTCGGGCCGCCGAGCACGCCGTTCTCGAAGCTGCTGTTCGTGATCTTTGCGCCGGTGAACCACGTATATGTCGCGCCGACGCCGACATACGGACGGAACTTCGCGTTGGCGTCGTTGAAGTGGTAGCGCAGCAATACGGCGGGGCTCCACTGGTACGCACGGCCGAGTACGCCGAAGTTTTCGAACCGACCCTTGCCGGTAATGTCGAACTTCGGCGGTATCCCCATCACGAGCTCGGTGGAGATATGGTCGGTGACGAAGTAGCCCGCTGCGAGACCGAGCGTATCGGCATCGTTGATGCCGGCGCCGGTGTTGGGAATCGATTGGTTGATGGGCGTGCCGCCGACGCCGTAGACGAACAGCGGGTCGCTGCTGTCCTGCGGCGAAAAGTGCAGCCAGCCGGTGCTGACGTAGAAATCACCTGCGGATTGTGCGTGTGCCGTACCGCCCGCGAATGCGAGCGCCACGGCCCCCGTAATGGCCAGTTTTCGTTTCATTGTGTCTCCTCCGATCAAAGGCGTGCTCATTATGACGACTGCGTTTAAAACCAAACAAGCTCGCAAGTTAGAGCTTTCTCCCTAGGATTCGCACGACCGTACGCTTCCGCGCCCCGCCAGGACAGGCATTCTACGCAGGTGCGCATTTTCGGACCTTCGGGTATTTCCTAACGCGTTCAAACGGACATTCAGCATGGCACGGTTAGCACGACTCTACGTTCCCGACCAGCCGCAGCACGTGATACTGCGCGGCCTGGATCAGCAACCCGCGTTTGTCGACGACCAGGACTACGAACTCTTCATCGATTGTCTGAAGGCCGCGGCACGCGATCACCATCTTTCGGTGCATGCCTACGTGCTGCTGCCGCGTCAGGTGCAGCTCCTCGTGACGCCGAGCGACGAGGCGAGCCTGCCGAAGGCGATGCAGGCGGTCGGCCGCCGCTACGTCGCGCATTTCAACCGGCGCTATTCGCGGCGCGGCACCCTGTGGGAAGGCCGCTATCGCGCGACCGTGATCGAAGGCGAGCGCTATTTCCTGCTCGCGAGCCGCGTGGTCGAGATGAGCCCGGTGCGCGCGCAGCTGGTCGCGACGCCCGACGCCTATCGCTGGTCGAGCTACCGGCACCACGTCGGGCTCACCGTCGACAGCCTGATCACCGACCATCCGCTCTACTGGGCGCTCGGCAACACGCCGTTCGACCGTCAGCGCGCGTACAAGGAGCTGTGCGAGCAGCCGCTCGACGAGCGGCAGGCCGATCAGCTCCAGCAGGCGACGCTGAAGGGCTGGGTGCTCGGCGGCGAGAACTACCGCGAGTGGGCGGCGCGCACGGCGAACCGCCGCGTGTCGCCGCTGCCGCGCGGACGCCCCAGAAAGGTGCGTGAAAACACGCCGCCGATCCAGCAGTAACGCGGGAAAGGCGGATCACGAGGCGGCGCTGCGGGCGCCGCTTCTTTTTGCACCAAAACGATACGGCCCCAATAAAACGGCACCAGATCCGAGCATTGGTTTAAATGGGGTTAGATCAAGCGGTTTTTGTTGCTATTCCTTTGATTCGTCGCGTATATTCCGAATTCCGGTGGCCCGGGTGAAGCTCGCCCAACCACTGTCGGCCGTGCCGTCTCCCGTCGGGAGCGGGATCGACGGCAACAAAAAAATGGTTCAACGGCCCTCGAGGCCCCTTTACGACGGTGTCCCCATGAACGACCACCAGCAGCCGCTCGCCGCGGTGCCCGCCGCACAAGGTCTGTACGACCCGCAAAACGAACACGACGCCTGCGGCGTCGGCTTCGTCGCTCACATCAAGGGCAAGAAGAGCCACGAGATCATTCAGCAGGGTCTGAAGATCCTCGAGAACCTCGATCACCGCGGCGCGGTCGGTGCCGATCCGCTGATGGGCGACGGCGCCGGCATCCTGATCCAGATTCCGGACGCGTTCTATCGCGAGGAAATGTCGAAGCAGGGCGTGACGCTGCCGCCGGCCGGCGAATATGGGGTCGGCATGATCTTCCTGCCGAAGGAAAATGCATCGCGTCTCGCGTGCGAGCAGGAGCTCGAGCGGACGGTGCGGGCAGAAGGGCAGGTCGTGCTCGGCTGGCGCGACGTGCCGGTCGACCATACGATGCCGATCTCGCCGACGGTCAAGGCGAGCGAGCCGCTGATCCGCCAGATCTTCATCGGCCGCGGCAAGGACATCATGGTGACGGACGCGCTCGAGCGGAAGCTGTACGTGATCCGCAAGACCGCGAGCCACCGCATCCAGGCGCTGAAGCTCAAGCACGGCAAGGAATACTTCGTGCCGTCGATGTCGGCGCGCACGATCGTCTACAAGGGGCTGCTGCTGGCGGGCCAGGTCGGCGTGTACTACCGCGACCTGCAGGACGCGCGCGTCGTGTCGGCGCTCGCGCTCGTGCACCAGCGCTTCTCGACCAACACGTTCCCGGCCTGGGAGCTGGCGCACCCGTACCGGATGATCGCGCACAACGGCGAGATCAACACCGTGAAGGGCAACGTGAACTGGCTGAACGCGCGTACCGGCGCGATCGCGTCGCACGTGCTCGGCGACGACCTGCCGAAGCTGTGGCCGCTGATCTACCCGGGCCAGTCGGACACCGCATCGTTCGACAACTGTCTCGAACTGCTGGTGATGGCCGGCTACCCGCTCGTGCACGCGGTGATGATGATGATCCCGGAAGCCTGGGAACAGCACACGCTGATGGACGAGAACCGCCGCGCGTTCTACGAATACCACGCCGCGATGATGGAGCCGTGGGACGGCCCCGCCGCGATCGCGTTTACCGACGGCCGCCAGATCGGCGCGACGCTCGACCGTAACGGCCTGCGCCCGGCGCGCTACATCGTGACCGACGACGACCTCGTCATCATGGCGTCGGAAGCCGGCACGCTGCAGATCCCCGAATCGAAGATCGTCAAGAAGTGGCGCCTGCAGCCGGGCAAGATGTTCCTGATCGACATGGAACACGGCCGCATCATCGACGACAAGGAGCTCAAGGACAACCTCGCGAACGCGAAGCCGTACAAGAGCTGGATCGACGCCGTGCGCATCAAGCTCGACGAGATCGAGCCGAAGGCCGAGGACGTCGCGGCCGGCCGCACGCAGGGCGCCGCGCTGCTCGACCGCCAGCAGGCGTTCGGCTATACGCAGGAAGACCTGAAGTTCCTGATGGCGCCGATGGCGCAGCAGGGCGAAGAGGCCGTCGGCTCGATGGGCAACGACTCGCCGCTCGCGGTGATGTCGAACAAGAACAAGACGCTCTATCACTACTTCAAGCAGCTGTTCGCGCAGGTCACGAACCCGCCGATCGACCCGATCCGCGAGAACATGGTGATGTCGCTCGTGTCGTTCATCGGCCCGAAGCCGAACCTGCTCGACACGAACAACATCAACCCGCCGATGCGTCTCGAAGTGTCGCAGCCGGTGCTCGACTTCAAGGACATCGCGAAGATCCGCGCGATCGACCAGTACACGGGCGGCAAGTTCAGCGCGTACGAACTGAACATCTGCTACCCGGTCGCATGGGGCAAGGAAGGCATCGAGGCGCGCCTCGCGTCGCTGTGCGCGGAAGCCGTCGACGCGGTCAAGTCGGGCTACAACATGCTGATCGTGTCGGACCGCAAGACGGACGCCGAGCACGTCGCGATTCCGGCGCTGCTCGCCACGTCGGCGATCCACTCGCACCTCGTCCAGCAAGGGCTGCGCACGAGCACGGGCCTCGTCGTCGAGACGGGCTCCGCACGCGAGACGCACCACTTCGCGCTGCTCGCGGGCTACGGCGCGGAAGCCGTGCACCCGTACCTCGCGATGGAAACGCTCGCGAAGATGGCCGAAGGCCTGTCGGGCGACCTGTCGCCGGAGAAGGCCGTCTACAACTTCACGAAGGCGGTCGGCAAGGGCCTGCAGAAGGTGATGTCGAAGATGGGCATCTCGACGTACATGTCGTACACGGGCGCGCAGATCTTCGAAGCGCTCGGCCTGTCGAGCGACCTCGTCGAGAAGTACTTCAAGGGCACGGCCTCGAAGGTCGGCGGTATCGGCCTGTTCGAAGTCGCGGAAGAAGCGATCCGCCTGCACCGCGATGCGTTCGGCGACAACCCGGTCTTGCGCGACATGCTCGACGCGGGCGGCGAGTACGCGTATCGCGTGCGCGGCGAAGACCACATGTGGACGCCGGACTCGATCGCGAAGCTCCAGCACGCGACGCGCAGTAACTCGTACCAGACCTACAAGGAATACGCGCACCTGATCAACGACCAGACCAAGCGTCACATGACGTTCCGCGGCCTGTTCGAGTTCAAGGTCGAGCCGACCAAGGCGATCCCGATCGAAAACGTCGAACCGGCGAAGGACATCGTGAAGCGCTTCGCGACGGGCGCGATGTCGCTCGGTTCGATCAGCACGGAAGCGCACGCGACGCTCGCGATCGCGATGAACCGGATCGGCGGCAAGTCGAACACCGGCGAAGGCGGCGAGGACGAGAAGCGCTACCGCAACGAACTGCGCGGCATTCCGATCAAGTCGGGCGAGACGCTGAAGTCGGTGATCGGCGACGAGATCGTCAGCGACATTCCGCTGAAGGACGGCGATTCGCTGCGCTCGAAGATCAAGCAGGTCGCGTCGGGCCGCTTCGGCGTCACCGCCGAGTACCTGGCATCGGCCGACCAGATCCAGATCAAGATGGCGCAGGGCGCGAAGCCGGGCGAAGGCGGCCAGCTGCCGGGCCACAAGGTGTCCGAGTACATCGGCAAGCTGCGTTACTCGGTGCCGGGCGTCGGCCTGATCTCGCCGCCGCCGCACCATGACATCTACTCGATCGAGGATCTGGCGCAGCTGATCCACGACCTGAAGAACGTGAACCCGAGCTCGAGCATCTCGGTGAAGCTGGTGTCGGAAGTCGGCGTCGGCACGGTCGCGGCCGGTGTCGCGAAGGCGAAGGCCGACCACGTCGTGATCGCCGGCCATGACGGCGGCACGGGCGCGTCGCCGCTGTCGTCGGTCAAGCATGCGGGCACGCCGTGGGAACTCGGCCTCGCCGAAACGCAGCAGACGCTGGTGCTGAACCGCCTGCGCGGCCGCATCCGCGTGCAGGCCGACGGCCAGATGAAGACGGGCCGCGACGTCGTGATCGGCGCGCTGCTCGGCGCGGACGAATTCGGCTTCGCGACGGCACCGCTCGTCGTCGAAGGCTGCATCATGATGCGCAAGTGCCACCTGAACACGTGCCCGGTCGGCGTCGCGACGCAGGATCCGGTGCTGCGTGCGAAGTTCCAGGGCCAGCCCGAGCACGTCGTGAACTACTTCTTCTTCGTCGCCGAGGAAGTGCGCGAGATCATGGCGCAGCTCGGCGTCGCGAAGTTCGACGACCTGATCGGCCGTGCCGACCTGCTCGATACGCGCAAGGGCATCGAGCACTGGAAGGCGAAGGGCCTCGACTTCTCGCGCGTGTTTTACCAGCCGGAAGAGTGCGAGGACGTCGCGCCGCGTCACGTCGACGTGCAGGATCACGGCCTCGAGCGCGCGCTCGACCACGTGCTGATCGAGAAGGCGAAGGCCGCGATCGAGAACGGCGAGCATGTGTCGTTCATCCAGCCGGTGCGCAACGTGAACCGGACGGTCGGCGCGATGCTGTCGGGCGTGATCGCGAAGAAGCACGGCCACGAAGGCCTGGCCGACGACGCGGTGCACATCCAGCTGAAGGGCACGGCCGGCCAGAGCTTCGGCGCGTTCCTCGCGAAGGGCGTGACGCTCGATCTCGTCGGCGACGGCAACGACTACGTCGGCAAGGGCCTGTCGGGCGGCCGGATCATCATCCGTCCGACCAACGACTTCCGCGGCAAGTCCGAGGAAAACATCATCTGCGGCAACACGGTGATGTACGGCGCGATCGAAGGCGAATCGTTCTTCCGCGGCGTCGCGGGCGAGCGCTTCTGCGTGCGTAACTCGGGCGCGACGGCGGTCGTCGAAGGCACGGGCGACCACGGTTGCGAATACATGACGGGCGGCACGGTCGTCGTGCTCGGCGAAACCGGGCGCAACTTCGCGGCCGGCATGTCGGGCGGTCTCGCGTACATCTACGATCCGGAAGGCACGTTCGCGGCGAAGTGCAACAAGTCGATGGTCGCGCTCGAGCCGGTGCTGCAGCAGGCCGAGCAGGAGCGCACGGTCGACCGCGCGCTCTGGCATGCGGGCACGACGGACGAAGCGCTGCTCAAGGGGCTCGTCGAGCGTCATTTCCAGTTCACGGGTTCGCCGCGCGCGAAGTCGCTGCTGGAAAACTGGGACGCGGCGCGCCGCCAGTTCGTGAAGGTGTTCCCGCACGAATACAAGCGCGCGCTGGGCGAGATCGGTGCGAAGAAGGCGGCGAAGGAAGTGCTGGCCGCCTGAGCGACGAACGACATAGCGAATGCCGCGCGCGCCTGACGGCCGCGCGCGGCTCCCCCACCCGATACACCGAACAGAAGAGCACCTTATGGGCAAGGCAACCGGTTTTCTGGAGTTCGAACGCCGCCACGAGGCGTACGAAGCACCGCTCACGCGCGTGAAGCACTACAAGGAATTCGTCGCGGCGCTGACCGACGCGGACGCGAAGGTCCAGGGCGCACGCTGCATGGACTGCGGCATCCCGTTCTGCAACAACGGCTGCCCGGTCAACAACATCATTCCGGACTTCAACGATCTCGTTTACCGCCAGGACTGGCAGCAGGCGATCGAAGTCCTGCATTCGACCAACAACTTCCCCGAGTTCACGGGCCGCATCTGCCCGGCGCCGTGCGAGGCAGCCTGCACGCTCGGGATCAACAACGATCCGGTCGGCATCAAGTCGATCGAGCACGCGATCATCGACAAGGCCTGGGCCGAAGGCTGGGTGAAGCCGCTGCCGGCCGAACACAAGACCGGCAAGAAAGTCGCGGTCGTCGGTTCGGGCCCCGCGGGCCTCGCCGCCGCGCAGCAGCTCGCGCGTGCCGGCCACGACGTGACGGTGTTCGAGAAGAACGATCGCGTCGGCGGCCTGCTGCGTTACGGGATCCCCGACTTCAAGCTCGAGAAGTGGCTGATCGATCGCCGCATGCGCCAGATGGAAGCGGAAGGCGTGACGTTCCGCACCAGCGTGTTCATCGGCAAGGATCCGCTGCCCGAGTCGATCGGCAGCCTCGCGAAGGAAACCATTTCGCCGGACACGCTGAAGGAAGAATTCGACGCGGTCGTGATCGCGGGCGGTTCGGAAACGCCGCGCGACCTGCCGGTGCCGGGCCGCGAACTCGCGGGCGTGCATTTCGCGATGGACTTCCTGCCGCAGCAGAACCGCGTGAACGCGGGCGACAAGCTCGCCGACCAGCTGCTCGCGAAGGGCAAGCACGTGATCGTGATCGGCGGCGGCGATACGGGTTCGGACTGCGTCGGCACGTCGAACCGTCACGGCGCGAAGCAGGTCACGCAGTTCGAGCTGCTGCCGCAGCCGCCGGAAGAGGAAAACAAGCCGCTCGTGTGGCCGTACTGGCCGATCAAGCTGCGCACGTCGTCGTCGCACGAGGAAGGCTGCGAGCGTGACTGGGCGGTCGCGACCAAGCGTCTCGAAGGCAAGAACGGCAAGGTCGAGAAGCTGATCGCGGTGCGCGTCGAGTGGAAGGACGGCAAGATGCAGGAAGTGCCGGGCTCCGAGTTCGAGATGAAGGCCGACCTGGTGCTGCTCGCGATGGGCTTCACGCAGCCGGCAGCCACCGTGCTCGAGGCATTCGGCGTCGCGAAGGATGCACGCGGCAACGCGCGCGCGGCGACCGAAGGCGATCGCTCGTACTACACGTCGGTCGACAAGGTGTTCGCGGCAGGCGACATGCGTCGCGGCCAGTCGCTCGTCGTCTGGGCGATCCGCGAAGGCCGCCAGTGCGCGCGCTCGGTCGACGCGTACCTGATGGGGCATTCGGAACTGCCGCGCTGAGCTGAAGCGCGCGAGCGGGTTTCGAGGAAAACCGGGCGTCCGAAAGGGCGCCCGGTTTTTTTATTGGGCCGAGCGCTGCCGGCAATCAATAAAGCAGCAATTAAATCGACAATTTATAAAAACAAAAATATCAAACGATATATTGAGGTAGAGATTGAATCGCGGTCTATCGCCGCCTATAGTGATTTTCGCCTGATTAATTCAGGTGCATGAAAAAGGTCTGGTTTTCATACTTTTTGGAGAAAATCATGGCGTATATATCGATGTCGTTTCAGTTTACGCAAGACCCCACGCGCGTCCTCGGTGTTGCCCAGAACAATACCAACGGCAGCGTGATCGGCCCCAATGCCCCGGTACAACTGCGCTACTTCACCGACCCGAATGTGCAGACCCTGTGGGACTACGATCCCACCCACGGTTGCATCATTCTGGATTTCAGCGATTCGAACGGCGGCGGCAAGCTGGCGGTCGACTTCGCAGACGGGAAGGTCGCGCCCGAGACGCCGCTGGTCCTGCGTCCGTTCACGGGGGCGCCGTCGCAGCGCTGGAGCATTTCGATTCGCCCGGGATATATTACGTCCCTCGCCAACACCGGCCTCGTGATCGACGACCATTACGATAGCCTGCAAGCGAACAACCTCGTCTGGGCATTCCCCTACAACGGGACCCACGCACAGCAATGGACGCCGGTTCATGCCTTCCAGGCAGTGGCCGAAAGAGCGCCGCAATCGCTACGAGCATAAGAACGGTTCGTTGTCGCCACGGGAAGGTGGTGCCCGTGGCGGCAAGGGGGGCGGCCCATTCCGTGCGCGAATGCCGTGACCTGGAAAACCGCTTCGGTTCGCCGCATTAATTTCTGCTTTGGCATGCTCGCGTTTTGAGAAATTTTCCATGGCTAATCGGATGGCATGAAAAGCCGGTTCAATGGCGGGTTCTGTTTTTCGTCGTGATTTCTATTTGGCGCTCCGCTATTGCGAACGTTTTCCGGTGCGAAAAGCCGCGAATCGCCCACCGCGCTATTTTCGGACTGGATCGCTACTTGGCGCCGCGCCAACCACTCCGCGTGACGAAGTGCGTGGCTTCGCGGCACACACGAGTTCCAGGCATGCATGCGCCGCTCGCTCCCCCCGTTGCGCGTCCCGCATCTTCCCGAAGCGTCGCCTAACCTGATCACATCGGGCGTTGATGTTTCGTTTCGCGATTTCGAAGCCTTTCGTTTTGTAATACCCATTGAGAACTGTCTTCGCCGCGTTCGCACGGCCGCCGCGTATGACGACCCCATTTACAACGACTCTGGATGGAGGCATTCGTGCATGGGTTGATCGACGCCGCCAACGGCGTGTTGTGGAATGACGTGCTGATCGCACTGCTGCCCGGCGCCGGCAACATGGCCGGCGTCGCGGTCGCGCTGACGGTCGGCGGGGCGGGCGCGATCTTCCGGATGTGGATGACGGCGCTCGTCGGGATGTCGTCGGCGTTCGTTCCCGAACTCGCTCACGTGCTGCCGGCCGACGTGGGGGGCGAGCACGGCCCGCTGCCGCAGCGAGCGGCGCCTGTCGAAGTGGTGGCCGAAGCACGCGTGGCGGTGCGCAAGTCATGAACGGCGACCGGCTCCGAGTGTTCGTCGCACTGATGCCCGATACGGCGTCGCGCGATGCGTTGCACGCGCTGCCGGTCACCCGCGGCGCGCGGCGCACGCTGCCCGCGCAACTGCACGTGACGCTCGCGTTCATCGGCGCGATCGAACGCGCGCGTTGCGACGCGCTGGCCGCACGCCTGCCGGCGCTCGCGGCCGCGCATGCTTTGCCGTTGCAGCCGGTCGAGCGGATTGCATGGTGGCCGAGCCTGCCGCGCGCGAGGCTGATCGTCGCGGAACTCGCGCCCGATCCCGCCTGTGCGGCGCTGAATGCCGAGTTGTCCTCGCTGCTGCGCGAGCTGGGCGTGCCGGCCGACCGCCGGCCGTTCCGGCCACACGTCACGCTCGCGCGGCTGCCGCGCGACGCGGACGGGCAGCCCGCGCACGGCGGCGCGACCGGGCGGCCGGTTGCGCTGCGTTTCGTCGCGCTGACGCTATTTGAAAGCCGGTTGTCGCACGACGGCGTGTCGCATGTGCCGATCGTGTCGGTGCCGATCGTGCCGGCGTAGCGGGAAGACGGGAAGGACGCGGAAGAGAAGGCCGGCGCGGCATGCGCCGGCCTTCTGTTGTGCGGTTACGCGGCGACCTTGTCGCTGTCGTTCACGCGTTCGACGTTGATCGTGCCGACGTGGAACGCGGCCAGCGACTCGCGGTGCGCGATGCTGACGATCGCGGCCTTCGGCAGCCGTTCGGCGAACAGATGATAGAGCCGCGCTTCGTTGTCGGCGTCGAGCGCGCTCGTCGCTTCGTCGAGGAACAGGAAGTCCGGCTTGTGCAGCAGCACGCGCGCGCCGGCGAGACGCTGCTGTTCGCCCGGCGACAGCACGCGCGTCCAGTGGCCGGTCTCGCCGAGGCGCTCGACGTAGTCTTCGAGGCGGCACGCGCGCAGCGCGTCGCGGCACGCGTCGTCGGTGAACGTGTCGGGCGCGGCCGGATACGTGAGCGCTGCTTTCAGCGTGCCGATCGGCAGGTAACTCGTCTGCGGCACGAACATCATCCGCGCGCCGACCGGCGCGTCGATCGCGCCGTCGCCGAACGGCCAGAGGCCCGCGAGCGCGCGCATGAACGTGCTCTTGCCGGAACCCGACTTGCCGATCACGAGCCAGCGCGAGCCGGGTTCGATCGTCACGTTGCCGATGTTCGCGAGCGCGTTGCCGTTCGGCAGCGCGAGCTTCAGCGACGACGTCGACAGCTTCGCGGCATCGACGTAGTGCAGGTTGATGCCGCCGTGCTCGGTCGCGGGCGACAGGCTTTCCTTCAGGTGCGACGTGCCCATCACGCGCTTGAATTCACGCAGACGGTTGACGGTGGCGCGCCATTCGACGAGGGTCGAGTAACTGTTGATGAACCACGAGAACGAATCGCTGACGGTGCCGAACGCGGACGAGATCTGCATCAGCACGCCGAACGAGAACGCGCCGGCGAAATAGCGCGGCGCCGCGACGACGAGCGGGAAGATGATCGCGATCTGCCCGTAAAAGCTCAGCACGAACGTGAGGCGCTTCGTGTACTTCATCACGCGCCACCAGTTGTCGCGAATGCGCGTGAACAGGCTCTGCGCGTTGGCGGTCTCGGTTTTCTCGCCGTCGTAGAACGCGATCTGCTCGGCGTTCTCGCGCACGCGGATCAGCCCGAAGCGGAAGTCGGCCTCGACGCGCTGCTGCTGGTAGTTGATCGACACGAGCGGGTGACCGACCTTCTGGATGATCAGCGAGCCGACCACCGCGTACAGCGCGGCCGCCCACACCATGTAGCCGGGGATCGTGATCGGCGTTGCGCCGAGCGAGAGCGTCAGCGCGCCGGCGAGCGACCACAGGATCGTGATGAACGACACGAGCGTGACGACCGTCGACAGCAGGTCGAGCGACAGCGCGAGCGTCGTCGTCGCGAACGACTGGAGGTCGTCGGTGATCCGCTGGTCGGGGTTGTCGGCGAGACGGTCGCGTTCGATCCGGTAGAACGCGCGATCGCCGAGCCACTGGCCGAGAAACCGGTCGGTCAGCCACTGGCGCCAGCGGAACCCGAGCATCTGGCGCAGGTAGCGGCCGTACACCGCGAGGATGATGAAGCCGAATGCGAGCGCGGAGAACTGCATCAGCAGGTTCGGGAAGTCGTGGACGTCCTTCGACTGCAGCGCGTTGTAGAACTGCGCGTTCCACTTGTTCAGCTTGACGTTGATCCAGACCACGCAGAGGTTGATCGCGATGATCGTGACCAGCAGCCCCCACGCGACTTTCCATTCGGACGACACCCAGTAGGGCTTGATGAGGCTCCATGCGGATACCGGGCGCTCGTCCTGCGGCGCGTCGGAGGCGGAGCGGACGGGATCGATCGATTGGGTCATGTGCTTCCTGATGAGTAGCCGGCGCGCGGGCCGGGCGGAGCCGGACGCGCGCCGCGATACGGCATGCCGGGACGAGGTGCCGACTGACGGCGGGCGTCCGGATGGTGGCCCGCGCGTCTTAAACGGCACTTAAGGCCGGCGGTGACGCGGCAACCGGCCGCTCGCGCGGCCGGCCTGCGGGCATTGTGCCAGAGCGGCGCGGCCCGACGGCGAATTTGCCGCAAGGGGACAGTTTGCGGCGCTTTCCGCTTTTATGGTCTAATGGCCGACGACGAAACAGGGGTGCTTCGAGCGCGGCCGACGGACAGTTCCGGGCAACGCGGCGAGGCTGAGAAAGACCCTTCGCACCCGATCCGGGTAATACCGGCGAGGGAAGTTTCTGATCCCGCCGGGCCGCGCTGGCTGCCATCCCACATGGTCAGCGCCCGAGTCCCGCCCGGCCGGCCTTTGCTGCCGGTTTCGTCCTTTTGGGTACGCGCGTCGCGCGTTACGGAAGGAATGATGACCGCTCAATCTTCAGTCTTTTGCGCTGTTCCCGATCCGCTGTCGCGTGCGTCTGCACGGGACCGTGTGCGCGCGTCGACGTCCGTCGCATGCGCCCGCCTGGTTCGCGGGGAGGGGGCGCGATGAACCTCCATGCTTCCCGGCCGGATATCGCGGTAATCGGCGGCGGCCTCGTCGGCCGCCTGATCGCGTGGCGGCTCGCGGGCGACGGGCATCGCGTCGCGCTGTACGAACGCGGCGGCCCGGACGGCGAGCAGTCGGCCGCGTGGGTCGCGGCCGCGATGCTCGCGCCGCTCGCCGAGGCGGCGAGTGCCGAGCTGCTGATCACCGAGCTCGGCGCCGCATCGCTCGCGCGCTGGCCGCAATGGCTCGCGGAACTGCCCGAACCGGTGTTCTTCCAGCAGCACGGCACGCTCGTCGTCTGGCATCACGCGGATCGTGCCGAGGCGCCGTTGTTCGAGCGGCGCGTGCGCGCGAACGCGCCGGCCGAGCTGTTCGACGGCGGCTTCGTCGCGCTGGCCGGTGCGCAGGTCGACGCGGCCGAGCCCGCGCTCGCGGGGCGCTTCGCGCGCGGCCTGATGCTGCCGCGCGAAGGGCAGCTCGACAACCGGCAGGCGCTGCGCGCGCTCGCGGCGGGCCTCGCGCAACGCGGCGTCGAGCTGCACTGGCACGCGACGATCGACGACGCGAACCGGCCCGACGCGCATTTCACGATCGATTGCCGCGGGCTCGGCGCGAAATCCGCGCTGCCCGCGCTGCGCGGCATCCGCGGCGAGGTCGCGCGCGTGCATGCGCCCGGCA
The DNA here is from genome assembly GCF_905339875.1 of Burkholderia sp. BCC1998. NCBI lineage: Bacteria > Pseudomonadati > Pseudomonadota > Betaproteobacteria > Burkholderiales > Burkholderiaceae > Burkholderia > Burkholderia sp. BCC1998. The sequence goes on along the minus strand of NZ_CAJPHE010000020.1, from coordinate 124,654 downwards.
TCGGGCTCACGCGGCCCGTGCGGCTGCTGCATCCGCGCTATCCGCTGTACATTGCGCCGAAACAGGACGACCTGTACGTGATCGGCGCAACCGAGGTGGAGGGCGAGGACATGTCGCCCGTCAGCGTGCGCTCGGCGCTCGAACTGCTGAGCGCGGCGTTCTCCGTGCACCCGGCATTCGGCGAGGCGCGCATCCTCGAACTCAACGCGCAGTGCCGCCCGACGCTGCCCGACCATCGCCCGGCGGTGATCTGGGACGGCGCGACGACGCTCGCCGTCAACGGCCTGTACCGGCACGGCTTCATGATCGCGCCGGAAGTCGCGCATGCGGCGGTCGCGTTCGCGCAAGCCGCCCTCGGCGGCACGTTCGCCGATGCCGACGCGTTCGCCGCGTGGCGCGATGCCTCGCGCTGGCCGACGCTCCTTCATCACCGCGACGACGCGCGCCAGCCGGCCTGACGCGCGCCGCCGACCGAATTCGATCAAGCCTCATGGATATCCAGATCAACCAACAGACGCTGACGCTGCCCGACGGCGCGACGGTGGCCGACGCGCTCGCCGCGTACGGCGCGCGTCCGCCGTACGCGGTCGCGCTGAACGGCAATTTCGTCGCGCGCACGCAGCATGCGGCGCGCGCGCTCGCGACGGGCGACAAGCTCGACGTGGTGCACCCCGTCGCGGGCGGCTGAGCGCCGCCGGTTCGCCCCCGCTCTTCCAGGAAAACGACATGACGTCCCTCACTTCCGCCGACGCGCTGACGCTGTACGGCGAAACCTTCGCAAGCCGCGTGCTGCTCGGCACGTCGCGCTATCCGTCGCTGCAGTCGCTGTCCGACTCGATCGCCGCGTCGCGCCCCGGGATGGTGACGGTCGCGCTGCGCCGCCAGATGACCGGCGGCACGGCCGAGGCCGGTTTCTTCGACCTGCTCAAGCGTCACGCGGTGCCGTTGCTGCCGAACACGGCCGGCTGCCAGACCGTCGCCGAGGCGGTGACGACCGCGCACATGGCGCGCGAGGTGTTCGACACCGACTGGATCAAGCTCGAGCTGATCGGCGACGACTACACGCTGCAGCCCGACCCGGTCGGGCTGATCGAGGCGGCCGCGCAACTGGTCAAGGACGGCTTCAAGGTGCTGCCTTACTGCACCGAGGATCTCGTGATCGGCCGGCGCCTGCTCGACGTCGGTTGCGAGGCGCTGATGCCGTGGGGCGCGCCGATCGGCACCGGCAAGGGCGTCGTGAACCCGTACGGGCTGCGCGTGTTGCGCGAGCGGCTGCCGGACGTGCCGCTGATCGTCGACGCGGGGCTCGGGGTGCCGTCGCACGCGTGCCAGGTGATGGAGTGGGGTTTCGACGGCGTGCTGCTGAACACGGCCGTGTCGCAGGCCACGCACCCGGAGATCATGGCGCGCGCGTTCGCGCAGGGCGTCGAGGCCGGCCGTGCGGCCTACCTCGCCGGGCCGATGGATGCGCGCGAGACCGCGCATGCGAGCACGCCGGTCGTCGGGATGCCGTTCTGGCACCAGGACGGGGGCGGCGCATGAGCGCGCGCTTCGCCGATGCCTTCTGGCCGCCGGCCGACGAGCTGGCCGAAGCGGCCGAGCGGATTCGCGCGCGCCTGGGCGACTGGCCGGCCGGCACGACGCCGTGGCGGCTCTGCGTCGTGGCGCCCGACGTGCCGGCCGACGGCGATGTGCTGATCGTGTCGGCCGGCGACCGTGCCGCACAGGCGCGCGCGTCGGCCGCATCGCGCCCCGCATCGCCGGATGCGGTCGCGGTCGAATTCGACGAGCGCGGCGCCGTGCTGCATGCCGCGGGCGTGCGCCACGCGCTGGAAGCCGCGCATCCGCTCGCCGACGACTGGATCGCGGCGCTCGCCGCGTTCCTCGACTGCGGTTTCGCGCCGATCGACGCGCTGGTGCTCGCGCTGGCGTGGCGCGACGGCGACGAAACGCGCGATGCCGATGCGTGGCCGGTCGACGCCGCACGGTTTCCGCGTGTCGCCGGCCTGGCCGCCGCACCGGAGCCGGCATTCCCGCCGTGCCCCGCGCAACTGGGCCTGTATCCGGTCGTCCCGGATGCCGAATGGGTCGAGCGCGTGCTGGATTGCGGCGCGCGGACCGTGCAGCTGCGCGTGAAAGGCGCGGAGCCGGACGCATTGCGCCGGGAGATCGCGCGCGCGGTCGCGGCAGGGCGCCGCTATCCCGATGCGCGCGTGTTCATCAACGATCACTGGCAGATCGCAGTAGAAGAGGGTGCGTACGGCGTACATCTGGGCCAGGAGGATCTGGAAACGGCCGATCTGGCCGCGATCGCGCGCGCCGGCCTGCGGCTCGGGCTGTCGAGCCACGGTTATTACGAGATGTTGCGGGCCTTGCACGAGCGCCCGAGCTATCTGGCGCTCGGTCCCGTCTACGCGACCGCGACCAAGGCAGTCGCGGCGCCGCCGCAGGGCCTGGCGAGAATTGTCCGCTATGCTCGCTTCGCGGGGGCGCGGGCGCCGCTCGTCGCGATCGGCGGCGTGGGGCTCGACGCGTTGCCGGACGTGCTGGCGACGGGCGTCGGCAGCGTCGCGGTCGTCAGTGCGGTAACGGGCGCGATCGATTATCGGGCGGCGATTGTTGCATTGCAGCAATGCTTTGCCCGACAATTTGACAATCATTGACCGCAGGGCCCGGAACGGCGTCACGACATCATTCCAATGCAGGCCCTATAATTCGGCGTTCTGCGTAAAAGGACTGTCAGCTCCGTGAGCCCCACTCCTACCGAGACCCTGCTGGAACTTCGCGACGTCGACTTTGGCTACGGCGACCGCCTCGTCCTGTCGAACCTGAACATGCGCTTCGGGCGCGGCCAGGTCGTCGCCGTCATGGGCGGGTCGGGTTGCGGCAAGACGACCGTGCTGCGCCTGATCGGCGGGCTGGTGCGCGCACGCCGCGGCCAGGTGCTGTTCGACGGCGCCGACGTCGGCGCGCAGACGCGCGACGGCCTGTACGCGCTGCGCCGCAAGATGGGCATGCTGTTCCAGTTCGGCGCGCTGTTTACCGACATGTCCGTGTTCGAGAACGTCGCGTTCGCGCTGCGCGAACACACCGACCTGCCCGACGACCTGATCCGCGATCTGGTGCTGATGAAGCTCAATGCGGTCGGCCTGCGCGGCGCGCGAGACCTGATGCCGTCCGAGGTGTCGGGCGGGATGGCGCGCCGCATCGCGCTCGCGCGCGCGATCGCGCTCGACCCGCAGCTCATCATGTACGACGAACCGTTCGCCGGCCTCGATCCGATCTCGCTCGGCATCACCGCGAACCTGATCCGCACGCTGAACGAGGCGCTCGGCGCGACGTCGATCCTCGTCACGCACGACGTGCCGGAATCGTTCGCGATCGCCGACTACGTGTATTTTCTGGCCAACGGCGGCGTGCTCGCGCAGGGTACGCCCGACGAGCTGCGCGCATCGACCGACCCGAGCGTGCGCCAGTTCATCGACGGCGCGCCGGACGGCCCGTTCAAATTTCATTACACGAGCCCGCCGCTGGCAGCGGATTTCGGGCTCGGCGGAGGGCGCGCATGATCAGCGCGATCGGACGTTACGTCATCGGCGGCCTCGAGTGCGCGGGCTACGGCACGCGGCTGTTCGTGCGCCTCGTGCTGGAATTCTTCCCGCTGTTGCGCCGGCCGCGACTGGTCACGAAGCAGATCCACTTCCTCGGCAACTATTCGTTCGTGATCATCGCCGTGTCGGGCCTGTTCGTCGGCTTCGTGCTCGGCCTGCAGGGCTACTACACGCTGAATCGCTACGGGTCCGAGCAGGCGCTCGGCCTGCTGGTCGCGCTGTCGCTCGTGCGCGAACTCGGCCCGGTCGTGACCGCGCTGCTGTTCGCGGGCCGCGCGGGCACGTCGCTGACGGCCGAGATCGGCCTGATGAAGGCCGGCGAGCAGCTCACCGCGCTCGAGATGATGGCCGTCGACCCGGTCAAGACGGTGATCGCGCCGCGCCTGTGGGCGGGCATCATCGCGATGCCGCTGCTCGCCGCGATCTTCAACGCGGTCGGCGTGCTCGGCGGCTATTTCGTCGGGGTCGTGCTGATCGGCGTCGATCCGGGCGCGTTCTGGTCGCAGATGCAGGGCGGGGTCCAGGTATGGGCCGACGTCGGCAACGGGGTGATCAAGAGCATCGTGTTCGGGTTCGCCGTGACCTTCATTGCGCTGTTTCAAGGGTATGAAGCGAAGCCCACGCCCGAGGGCGTGTCGCGCGCGACGACCAAGACGGTCGTGTTCGCGTCGCTCGCCGTACTCGGCCTCGATTTCCTGCTGACCGCGCTGATGTTCAGCTAAGCCTCAGCCAAGCCAAATTTTGGGATGACGATGAAAAAGACTGCTCTCGACTTCTGGGTCGGCCTGTTCGTGGTGGTGGGCTTCCTTGCGGTGCTGTTCCTGGCGCTCAAGGTCGGCAACATGAGCTCGCTGTCGTTTCAGCCGACCTACTCGGTGCGGATGAAATTCGACAACATCGGCGGGCTGAAGCCGCGCGCGGCCGTGAAGAGCGCGGGTGTCGTGGTCGGCCGCGTGAAGGCGATCGGCTTCGATCCCAACACCTACCAGGCGCTGGTGACGATCGATATCGACGGCCAGTATCCGTTCCCGAAGGATTCGTCCGCGAAGATCCTGACGTCGGGCCTGCTCGGCGAGCAGTACATCGGCCTCGATCCGGGCGGCGACACCGAAATGCTGAAGGCGGGCGATACGATCACGATGACGCAGTCGGCGATCGTGCTCGAGAATCTGATCGGCCAGTTCCTGTACAGCAAGGCAGCCGACGCGGGTGGCGCGAAGCCGGCATCCGGCGCCTCGGCTGCACCGGCGGCGCCCGCACCGGTCGCGGTGCCGGCCTCCGCGGTGTCCGGTTCGGCCGCCCAATAACCACACGAGAGAAAGACCAGAGGGTAATGACCATGCAGACGATCCGCATCAGGCACGCCGCGCTCGCGGTGGCGGCAGTCGCCGCGTTGAGCGGTTGCGCGACCGTGCAGACGCCGACCAAGGGCGATCCGCTCGAAGGCTTCAACCGGTCGATGTACAAGTTCAACGACACGGTCGACACGTACGCGCTGAAACCGGTCGCGAAGGGCTACCAGTACGTGGTGCCGCAGCCGGTGCGCGACAGCGTGACGAACTTCTTCTCGAACATCGGCGACGTCTACATCGCGGCGAACAACATCGTGCAGCTGCGGATCGCGGACGGCGTCGGCGACATCATGCGCGTCGTGATCAACACGGTGTTCGGCGTCGGCGGCCTGTTCGACGTCGCGACGATCGCGAAACTGCCGAAGCACACGGCCGACTTCGGGATCACGATGGGTCGCTACGGCATGCCGTCGGGTCCGTATCTCGTGCTGCCGCTGCTCGGCCCGAGCACGCTGCGCGACACGGCCGGCCTCGGCGTCGACTACGTCGGCAACCCGCTCACCTACGTGAAGCCGGACGGCCTGAGCTGGGGCCTGTTCGGCGTGAACCTCGTCAACACGCGTGCGAACCTGCTCGGCGCGGGCGACGTGCTGGATGCCGCGGCGCTCGACAAGTATTCGTTCGTGCGCAACGCGTACCTGCAACGCCGCCAGATGCTGATCGACAACGCGCGCGGCGAGGCCTCGACGACCTCGAGCAACGATGCGCTGCCGAAGTACGACCTGCCGGACGACGGCGCGGCACCGGCGGCAGCCGGTGCGGCCGGGACGGCGGGCGCCGCGGCAGTCGGTGGCGCGACGGCGCCGGCCGGCGCATCGGGCGCGGCCGTTGCCGCACCGGCGTCGGGTGCCGCCCAGGCGCCGAACCCGGCCAGCGCGACGACCGTGCCGCCGATGCAGGTGGCGCCGCCGTCGCCGGGCGGATTCCGCTTCCCGAGCATCCGGCTGCACTGACGCGCTTACATTCGTTACAGCCGGAAACGATTCAGTCGGTAGCGCACGCGAACCTTCGCGTAATCTACCGGCTCCAACCTTCGCATCGACTCTTCATGCAGGTCTCCATGATGAAAAAACTGTTCCTGATTCCCGTTTTCGCGGCGCTGTTCTCGTTCGGCAGCGCAGCTCACGCGCAAGTCGACCAGTCGAACCCGCAGGCGCTGATCAAGACGGCGACGCAGCAGGTGCTCGACGAGGTCAAGCAGCAGACGATCAAGCAGGGCGACACCAACCGCATCATTACGATCGTCAACAAGGACATCCTGCCGTACACCGATTTCCGCCGCACCACGCAGCTCGCGATGGGCCGCAACTGGCGCACGGCGTCGGCCGAGCAGCAGCAACAGGTTCAGGAGCAGTTCAAGCTGCTGCTGATCCGCACGTATTCGGGCGCGCTTGCGCAGCTGAAGCCGGACCAGCAGATCCAGTACCCGCCGTTCCGTGCCGATCCGGCCGACACCGACGTCGTCGTGAAGACGGTCGCGATGAACAACGGCCAGCCGGTCCAGATCGATTACCGCCTGTACAAGACGGCCAACGGCTGGAAGGTGTATGACCTGAACGTGCTGGGCGCATGGCTGATCCAGACGTACCAGCAGCAGTTCAACGAGAAGATCCAGCAAAGCGGCGTGGACGGCCTGATCAAGTTCCTGACGCAGCGCAACCAGGAACTTGCCGCCGGCAAGCAGGCGTCGTGAGCGGCTTCGCGGCCGGCTCCTCGCTGACCGTCGCGAGCGCGAAGTCCGCGCTCGCGGACGGTCTCGCGCGCATCGACGCGGGCGAAACCGCCGTCGACTGCGCGGCGCTGACGCAGTTCGACTCGTCCGCGCTCGCCGTGCTGCTCGCATGGCAACGTGCCGCCAAAGCGCGCGGCGCGACCCTCGACATCCTCAATCTCCCCTCGAAGCTCGCCAGCCTCGCGCGCGCCTACGGCGTCGACGCGCTCATCGACGGCACCGGGCGACATTGACCCTGTCCGACCGAAGCCTGCCGCGCCAGCCGGCGCGCGCACGCTTCGGGCCGCGCGCCTTAGGCGCCGGCTCCACCAGCCGGTTTGCCCTATAATCAAGCGTTTTGCGGGGCAGCCAATCGGCGTCCGGCCCCCATTTTCTTTCGCAGCAAGCACAGAATAGGCGTCGCGGCCCCTGCGCCGCGCACAGTCATGTCAGCCATAGAAATCCGTCACGTCAAGAAGCGCTACAAATCGCTTCAGGCGCTCAAGGGCGTCAGCCTGTCGGTCGAGGAGGGCGAGTTTTTCGGTCTGCTCGGCCCGAACGGCGCAGGCAAGACCACGCTCATCAGTATCGTCGCCGGGCTCGCCCGGGCCGATGAAGGCAGTATCTCGGTGCGCGGCCACGACGTCGTCAAGGACTTCCGCGGTGCGCGCCGCGCGCTCGGCGTCGTGCCGCAGGAACTCGTGTTCGACCCGTTCTTCACCGTCCGCGAGACGCTGCGGATCCAGTCCGGCTATTTCGGGCTGCGCCGCAACGACGACTGGATCGACGAAGTGATGGCCAATCTCGACCTCACCGAGAAGGCCGACGCGAACATGCGCGCGCTGTCGGGCGGCATGAAGCGCCGCGTGCTGGTCGCACAGGCGCTCGTGCACCGGCCGCCCGTGATCGTGCTCGACGAGCCGACGGCCGGCGTCGACGTCGAGCTGCGCCAGACGCTGTGGAAATTCATCTCGCGGCTGAACCGCGAAGGCCACACGATCGTCCTGACCACGCATTACCTCGAGGAAGCCGAGTCGCTGTGCGACCGCATCGCGATGCTGCGTCGCGGGGAAGTCGTCGCGCTCGACCGCACCGACGCGCTGCTGCGCCGCTTCGCGGGCTTGCAGCTGTACCTGCGGCTGGCAACGGGCGCGCTGCCCGCCGAGCTGCGCGGGCTGGAGACCGATCCGGCCGCACGCGCGCCGGGCGAGCATTTGCTGCGTCTGACGAGCTACGACGATGTCGAGCGGATTCTCGCGCAGTGTCGCGCGGCGGGCTGCACGTTCGACGAGATCGAGGTCCGCAAGGCCGACCTCGAGGATGTGTTCGTCCAGGTGATGAACGGGGCAGAAGTCGTCGAGGGATTGGCATGAGCGGTTTTCAAACGCTGTTCTACAAGGAACTCCTGCGTTTCTGGAAGGTGTCGTTCCAGACGGTGTGCGCACCGATCGTGACGGCGCTGCTGTACCTGACGATCTTCGGCCACGCGCTGTCGGGCCGCGTCGAGGTGTATCCGGGCGTCGAGTACGTGAGCTTCCTGGTCCCCGGCCTCGTGATGATGAGCGTGCTGCAGAACGCATTCGCGAACAGCTCGTCGTCGCTGATCCAGTCGAAGATCACCGGCAACCTCGTGTTCGTGCTGCTGCCGCCGCTGTCCTACCGGGACATGTTCGGCGCGTACGTGCTCGCGTCCGTCGTGCGCGGGCTCGCGGTCGGCGCGGGCGTGTTCGTCGTGACGATCTGGTTTATCCCGATGCATTTCGCGGCGCCGCTGTTCATCATCGCGTTCGCGCTGCTCGGCTCGGCGATCCTCGGCACGCTCGGGCTGATCGCCGGGATCTGGGCCGAGAAGTTCGACCAGCTCGCCGCGTTCCAGAACTTCCTGATCATGCCGCTGACGTTCCTGTCCGGCGTGTTCTATTCGACGCACTCGCTGCCGCCCGTGTGGCGCGAGATCTCGCGTCTCAACCCGTTTTTCTACATGATCGACGGCTTCCGTTTCGGGTTCTTCGGCGCGTCCGACATCAACCCGCTCGCAAGCCTCGCGATCGTCACCGGTTTCTTCGTGCTGCTCGCGATGTTCGCGATGCGGCTGCTCGCGACCGGCTACAAACTGCGTCATTGATATCGACGGCGGCGGCCGCCACGGGCGGCGCGCGCCGACAGGAGCCCCTCATGTTGCCGACTCCCGAACAGGTCAAGCAATACATCGCCGGCGGTCTCGCCTGCACTCATCTGGAAGTCGAAGGCGACGGCCAGCATTTCTTCGCGACGATCGTGTCGGCGGCCTTCGAAGGCAAGCGGCCGATCCAGCGGCACCAGCTCGTCTATGCGGCGCTCGGCGATCGCATGAAGCAGGAAATCCACGCGCTCAGCATGAAGACGCTGACGCCCGCCGAATGGCAGAACGCATAAACCGGAACCACTGAGTGCAAGTCACCGTCAACGAGCGCGACGCCGTCCAGAGCGTCGCCACGGCACACCCGGCCGCCAACGGGGAATCGCAGGGACATGGGATGGACAAGCTGGTGATCGAAGGCGGTCGCCGGTTGTCGGGCGAGATCGTCGTGTCGGGCGCGAAGAACGCCGCGCTGCCGATCCTGTGCGCGGGGCTGCTCAGCGCCGAGCCGGTCGAACTCGACAACGTGCCGAACCTGAAGGACGTGCGCACCACGCTGAAGGTGCTGAACCAGATGGGCGTGAAGAGCGCAACGGACGGCTGCCGCGTGCAGCTCGACGCATCGCGCGTCGACAACCTCGTCGCGCCGTACGAGCTCGTCAAGACGATGCGCGCGTCGATCCTCGTGCTCGGGCCGCTGCTCGCGCGCTTCGGCGAGGCCAAGGTGTCGCTGCCGGGCGGCTGCGCGATCGGTGCGCGGCCGGTCGACCAGCACATCAAGGGCCTGCAGGCGATGGGCGCCGAGATCAGCATCGAGCACGGCTTCATCGAGGCACGCGCGAAGCGCCTGAAGGGCGCGCGCATCGTGACCGACATGATCACGGTGACGGGGACGGAAAACCTGCTGATGGCCGCGACGCTGGCCGACGGCGAGACGGTGATCGAGAACGCGGCGCGCGAGCCGGAAGTGAGCGATCTCGCACACTTGCTGGTCGCGATGGGCGCGAAAATCGACGGCATCGGCACCGACCGCCTCGTGATCCAGGGCGTCGAGCGGCTGCACGGCGCACGCCATTCGGTGATTCCCGACCGCATCGAGGCCGGCACGTTCCTGTGCGCGGTCGCGGCGGCGGGCGGCGACGTGATGCTGACGGGCGTGCGCCCGCACATCCTCGACGCGGTGATCGACAAGCTGCGCGAGGCCGGCGTGTCGATCGAGGAAGGCGACAGCTGGCTGCGCGTGAAGATGGACCGCCGCCCGCAGGCGGTGACGATCCGCACGTCGGAATACCCGGCGTTCCCGACCGACATGCAGGCGCAGTTCATGGCCCTCAATTCGGTCGCGACGGGCACCGCGCAGGTCGTCGAGACCATCTTCGAGAACCGCTTCATGCACGTGCAGGAGCTGAACCGGCTCGGCGCGAACATCACGATCGACGGCAACACGGCGCTCGTGACGGGCGTCGACAAGCTGTCCGGCGCGAACGTGATGGCGACCGACCTGCGCGCGTCGGCGAGCCTCGTGATCGCCGGGCTGCGCGCCGAAGGCGAAACGCTCGTCGACCGCATCTATCACCTGGACCGCGGCTACGACCGCATGGAAACCAAACTGACCGCCGTCGGCGCGAACGTGCGCCGCCTCTCCGGGAGCCAAGCATGACCGCGCCGCTGACCCTCGCCCTGTCGAAGGGCCGGATTTTCGAGGAAACCCTGCCGCTGCTGGCGGCCGCCGGCGTGCAGGTGGCCGAGGATCCGGAAACGTCGCGCAAGCTGATCCTGCCGACGACCGATCCGAACCTGCGCGTGATCATCGTGCGCGCGAGCGACGTGCCGACCTATGTCGAATACGGCGCGGCCGACTTCGGCGTGGCCGGCAAGGACGTGCTGGTCGAGCACGGCGGCTCGGGCCTCTACCAGCCGATCGATCTGAACATTGCACGCTGCCGGATGTCGGTGGCCGTGCCGGCCGGTTTCGACTACGCGAACGCGGTGCGCCAGGGCGCGCGCCTGCGGGTCGCGACCAAGTACGTCGAAACGGCACGCGAACACTTCGCCGCGAAGGGCGTGCACGTCGACCTGATCAAGCTGTACGGCTCGATGGAACTGGCGCCGCTCGTCGGGCTGGCCGACGCGATCGTCGACCTCGTCAGCTCGGGCGGCACGCTGAAGGCGAACAATCTGGTCGAGGTCGAGGAGATCATGGCGATCTCGTCGCGCCTCGTCGTGAACCAGGCTGCGCTGAAGTTGAAGCGCGCGGCGCTCAAGCCGATTCTCGACGCGTTCGAACGCGCGTCGCAGAATGGCAATTGAGCGCATCACCGTAACGGAACTTCCATGGCCATCACCATCCGCAAACTCGATTCGACCAGCGACGGCTTCGACGCCGCGCTGCGTGCGGTGCTCGCGTTCGAGGCGAGCGAGGACGAAGCGATCGAGCAGTCGGTCGCGCAGATTCTCGCCGACGTGAAGTCGCGCGGCGACGCCGCGGTGCTCGAGTACACGAACCGCTTCGACCGGCTGGACGCCAGCAGCGTCGCCGCGCTCGAACTGCCGCAGGACGCGCTGCAGACGGCGCTCGACGGCCTCGCGCCGAAGGCGCGCGCGGCGCTGGAAGCCGCCGCCGCACGCGTGCGGGCGTACCACGAGAAACAGAAGATCGAGTGCGGCACCCATAGCTGGCAGTACACGGAAAGCGACGGCACGGTGCTCGGCCAGAAGGTCACGCCGCTCGACCGCGTCGGCCTGTACGTGCCGGGCGGCAAGGCCGCCTATCCGTCGTCGGTGCTGATGAACGCGATTCCCGCGCGGGTCGCGGGCGTCGGCGAGATCGTGATGGTCGTGCCGACCCCGGACGGCGTGAAGAACGACCTCGTGCTCGCCGCGGCGCTGCTCGGCGGCGTCGATCGCGTGTTCACGATCGGCGGCGCGCAGGCGGTCGGCGCGCTCGCGTACGGCACGGCCACGGTGCCGGCGGTCGACAAGATCTGCGGGCCGGGCAACGCGTACGTCGCGTCGGCCAAGCGCCGCGTGTTCGGCACGGTCGGCATCGACATGATCGCCGGACCGTCGGAAATCCTCGTGCTGTGCGACGGCACGACCGATCCGAGCTGGGTCGCGATGGACCTGTTCTCGCAGGCCGAACACGACGAACTCGCGCAGTCGATCCTGCTGTGCCCGGACGCCGCGTTCCTCGAGCGCGTCGAGAAGGCGATCGACGAGCTGCTGCCGACGATGCCGCGCCAGGACGTGATCCGCGCGTCGCTCGAAGGCCGCGGCGCGCTGATCAAGGTGCGCGACATGGCCGAAGCGTGCCGGATCGCGAACGACATCGCGCCCGAGCACCTCGAGATTTCCGCGCTGGAGCCGCAGCAATGGGGCCAGCAGATCCGCCACGCCGGCGCGATCTTCCTCGGCCGCTACACGAGCGAAAGCCTCGGCGACTACTGCGCCGGCCCGAACCACGTGTTGCCGACCTCGCGCACCGCGCGCTTCTCGTCGCCGCTCGGCGTGTACGACTTCATCAAGCGCTCGAGCCTGATCGAAGTCAGCGCCGAAGGTGCGCAGACGCTGGGCGAGATTGCTTCCGAACTCGCATACGGCGAAGGGCTGCAGGCGCACGCGCGCAGCGCCGAGCTCCGGATGAAGGGGTGAACCGCGCGCCGGAGCCGATGCCGACGCATCGACTCCGGACGACGAGGAGACCAAGCGCAGGGCGGCAGCCGCCGCCCTGCCGACCAATTTGACGCCGGCGCGACGCACGCCGGCTTGAGACCATGACGACGCCACAAGACATCATCCGCCGCGACGTGCTCGCAATGACGAGCTACCCGGTGCCCGACGCGAGCGGGTTCGTGAAGCTGGATGCGATGGAGAACCCGTATTCGCTGCCGGCGCCGCTCGCGGCGGCGCTCGGCGAGCGCCTCGCGCAGGTCGCGCTGAACCGCTACCCGGCGCCGCGCCCGGGCGCGCTGCTCGACAAGCTGCGCCGTGCGATGGGCGTGCCGGCCGCGTGCGACGTGCTGCTCGGCAACGGTTCGGACGAAATCATCAGCATGATGTCGGTGGCCTGCGCGAAGCCGGGCGCGAAGGTGCTCGCGCCGGTGCCGGGCTTCGTGATGTACGAGCTGTCCGCGAAGTTCGCGCAGCTCGAATTCGTCGGCGTGCCGCTCAAGGCCGATCTGACGCTCGACGCCGACGCGATGATCGCGGCGATCGCCGAGCACCGGCCTGCGATCGTCTATCTCGCGTACCCGAACAACCCGACCGGCACGCTGTACGACGAAGCCGACGTCGAGCGGATCATCGCGGCCGCGCGGCACAGCCTGATCGTGATCGACGAGGCGTACCAGCCGTTCGCGGAGCGCTCGTGGCTGCCGCGCGCCGCCGAGTTCGACAACGTCGTCGTGATGCGCACGGTGTCGAAGCTCGGCCTCGCGGGAATCCGCCTCGGCTATCTCGCCGGGCTGCCGACGTGGCTGACCGAGTTCGACAAGGTGCGCCCGCCGTACAACATCAACGTGCTGACCCAGGCGACCGCCGATTTCCTGCTCGACCACCTCGACGTGCTCGACGCGCAGGCGGCCGAACTGCGTGCGGAACGCACGCGCCTCGCGCAGGCCGTGGCCGCGCTGCCGGGCGCGACGGTGTTCCCGAGCGCCGGCAATTTCCTGCTGGTGCGCGTGCCGGACGCGGCGGCCGTGTTCGATGCGTTGCTCACCGAGCGGGTGCTGGTCAAAAACGTGAGTAAAATGCATCCGTTGCTGGCCGAATGCGTGCGGCTGACCGTCGGTTCTCCCGACGAAAACGCGCGCCTGCTGGCTGCCTTGAAACTCGCGCTGCCCGGTTGACCCCAGGGCGCGGCGGCGCGCGACGATCAATCCCCATTTACATCAGACTCATTCAAGGAATTGCCATGCGTGTGGCGGAAGTCGTTCGCAATACCAGCGAAACGCAGATCCGTGTGAAGCTCGATCTCGACGGTACGGGCCGGCAGAAGCTGGCCACCGGCGTGCCGTTTCTCGACCATATGCTCGATCAGATCGCGCGACATGGTCTGATCGATCTCGAGGTCGAAGCGCATGGCGATACGCATATCGACGACCACCATACGGTCGAGGACGTCGGCATCACGCTCGGTCAGGCCGTCGCGAAGGCGATCGGCGACAAGAAGGGCATCCGCCGCTACGGCCATTCGTACGTGCCGCTCGACGAGGCGCTGTCGCGCGTCGTGATCGACTTCTCGGGCCGGCCGGGTCTCGAATTCCACGTGCCGTTCACGCGCGCGCGGATCGGCACGTTCGACGTCGACCTGTCGATCGAATTCTTCCGCGGGTTCGTGAACCACGCGGGCGTCACGCTGCACATCGACAACCTGCGCGGGATCAACGCGCATCACCAGCTCGAAACGGTGTTCAAGGCCTTCGGCCGGGCGCTGCGTGCGGCGGTGGAGCTCGACGAGCGCGCGGCGGGGCAGATTCCGTCGACGAAGGGCAGCCTCTAACTTTCGAACGGACAGGACGCCACGGACAACCTCACGGCTTCGGCGCGGCGCGCCGGCTTGCGATGGATCTGCTCAAATCGTTCATTTCACTGCTCGCGCTGATCAATCCGGTCGGCGCGGTGCCGTTCTTCCTGAGCCTGACGGCGCAGCAGACGGACGACGAGCGGCGCCGCACGATCCGGATCGCGTCGGTGTCGGTGTTCTGCGTGATGACGGTGACGACGCTGCTCGGGCAGCAGATCATCGACTTCTTCGGCATATCGGTCGGCTCGCTCGAAGTGGGCGGCGGGATCATCATGCTGCTGATGGCGATCAGCATGCTGAACGCTCAGGCCGGCAACACCCGCTCGACGCCGGAGGAGCGCCACGAAGCCGAGCAGAAGGACAACATCGCGGTCGTGCCGCTGGCGATTCCGCTGCTCACGGGCCCCGGCTCGATCAGCACGGTGATCATCTATGCGGCGAACTCGCATCACTGGTATGAGCGAGCCGGGCTCGTCGCGATCGGCGCGGCGCTGGCTCTGCTGTGTTTCTTTGCGATGCGGCTCGCCGAGCCGATCGCGAACTGGATCGGCCGCACCGGCATCAACATCGCCACGCGGCTGATGGGTTTGATGCTGTCGGCGCTGGCGGTGGAATTCATCGTCAATGGACTGAGGGCGCTACTGCCTGCACTGAGATGAAAACTTCGATTGCGATTGTGGATTATGGGATGGGCAACCTGCGCTCGGTCGCGCAGGCGCTCAAGAAGGCCGAACCGGCCGCCGACGTGGCGATCGTCGACACGCCGGCCGCGATTCGCGCGGCCGACCGCGTCGTGCTGCCCGGCCAGGGCGCGATGCCCGACTGCATGCGCTGCCTCGGCGAATCGGGGCTGCAGGAAGCGGTGATCGAGGCGTCGCGCACGAAGCCGCTGCTCGGCGTGTGCGTCGGCGAGCAGATGCTGTTCGACTGGAGCGCGGAAGGCGACACGAAGGGCCTGGGCCTGCTGCCCGGCAAAGTCGTGCGCTTCGAGCTCGACGGCCGGCTGCAGGACGACGGCTCGCGCTTCAAGGTGCCGCAGATGGGCTGGAACCGCGTGCGCCAGTCGCAGCCGCACCCGCTGTGGGACGGCGTGCCCGACGACGCGTATTTCTACTTCGTTCACAGCTATTACGTGAGCCCGGACAACCCGGCGCACACGGTCGGCGAAACGGCCTACGGCGCGCCGTTTACGTCAGCGGTCGCGCGGGACAATCTCTTCGCGACCCAATTCCACCCCGAGAAAAGCGCGGAAGTCGGGTTGCGTCTGTATCGCAACTTCGTACACTGGAAGCCGTGAACGTGGTGCGCGAGCCACAGTTGACAGGGCGCAAACGCCTGTCGTGCGGGGCTCGCACGCTTAAGCACCGAAAGAGTTGTACTAAACTAGCGAGACGGCGCGGCACCGGTTTGGCCGGTGCGCGCCGGATTCTTTTCATTTTCCACGACGACACCCGATTGCTATGTTGCTGATTCCGGCCATCGATCTCAAAGACGGTCAGTGTGTGCGCCTCAAACAGGGCGATATGGACCAGGCCACGATTTTCTCCGAGGACCCGGCGGCGATGGCCCGCAAGTGGGTCGATCTCGGCGCCCGGCGGCTGCATCTGGTCGACCTGAACGGCGCATTCGCCGGCAAGCCGAAGAATCTCGAGGCGATCGAAGCGATCCTCGACGAAGTCGGCGACGAAATCCCCGTTCAGCTCGGCGGCGGCATCCGCAGCCTCGAGACGATCGAGAAGTATCTCGACGCGGGCCTGTCCTACGTGATCATCGGCACCGCGGCCGTGAAGGATCCGGGCTTCCTGCAGGACGCGTGCACCGCGTTCGCGGGCAACATCATCGTCGGCCTGGACGCGAAGGACGGCAAGGTCGCGACCGACGGCTGGAGCAAGCTGACGGGCCATGAGGTGATCGATCTCGCGCAGAAGTTCGAGGACTACGGCGTCGAGTCGATCGTCTACACGGACATCGGCCGCGACGGGATGCTGCAGGGCATCAACATCGAGGCGACCGTGAAGCTCGCGCAGGCGGTCGGCATTCCGGTGATCGCCAGCGGCGGCCTGTCGAACCTCACGGACATCGAGAACCTGTGCGAAGTGGAAGAGCACGGTGTCGAAGGCGTGATCTGCGGCCGTGCGATCTACTCCGGCGATCTCGATTTCGCGGCCGCGCAAAAGCGCGCGGACGAACTGAACGGCGAACTCGACAACGCGTAACCGCGGTGTCCCGTTCGCCGGGGCTGCCCGCAGGCGGCCCCGACCGGAAGCCTCGCGCGAGGCTTCCGCAACCGGCCGTTCCACCGCGGCCTATGGCGTACATCATGGCTCTAGCTAAACGCATCATCCCCTGCCTGGACGTGACTGCCGGGCGTGTCGTCAAGGGCGTCAACTTCGTCGAGCTGCGCGATGCCGGCGACCCCGTCGAAATCGCCCGCCGCTACGACGACCAGGGCGCCGACGAACTGACGTTCCTCGACATCACCGCGACCTCCGACCAGCGCGACCTGATCCTGCCGATCATCGAAGCCGTCGCGTCGCAGGTCTTCATTCCGCTGACCGTCGGCGGCGGCGTGCGCGCCGTCGAGGACGTGCGGCGCCTGTTGAACGCCGGCGCGGACAAGGTCAGCATGAATTCGTCGGCGGTCGCGAACCCGCAGCTCGTGCGCGACGCGGCCGACAAGTACGGCTCGCAGTGCATCGTCGTCGCGATCGACGCGAAGCGCGTGTCGGCCGACGGCGAGGCGCCGCGCTGGGAAGTCTTCACGCACGGCGGCCGCAAGGGCACGGGCCTGGATGCGATCGAATGGGCGCGCAAGATGGCCGAACTCGGCGCGGGCGAGATCCTGCTCACGAGCATGGACCGCGACGGCACGAAGTCGGGCTTCGACCTCGCGCTCACGCGCGGCGTGTCGGACGCGGTGCCGGTGCCGGTGATCGCGTCGGGCGGTGTCGGCTGCCTGCAGGATCTCGCGGACGGCATCAAGGACGGCCGCGCCGACGCGGTGCTGGCCGCCAGCATCTTCCACTACGGCGAGCACACGGTCGGCGAGGCGAAGCGCTTCATGGCCGAGCAGGGCATCGCGGTGAGGCTGTGATGAATACGCAAACGAAATCCCTGCCCGCGTGGCTCGACAAGGTCCGCTGGGACGACAACGGCCTCGTGCCGGTGATCGCGCAGGAAGCGTCGACGAACGACGTGCTGATGTTCGCGTGGATGAACCGCGAGGCACTGGCGAAGACGATCGAGACGCAGCGCGCGGTCTACTATTCGCGCTCGCGCAAGCGCCTGTGGTTCAAGGGCGAGGAGTCGGGCCACGTGCAGCACGTGCACGAGGTGCGGCTCGATTGCGACGAGGACGTCGTGCTGCTGAAGGTCGAGCAGGTGTCGGGCATCGCCTGCCACACCGGCCGGCATTCGTGCTTCTTCCAGAAATTCGAAGGTACGGTGGACAGCGGCGACTGGGTCGCGGTCGATCCGGTGCTGAAAGACCCCGAACACATCTACAAATGACGCAATCGACCGAAGACACGCTGCTGCGCCTCGCGGCCGTGATCGATAGCCGCAAGGGCGGCGACCCCGAACAATCGTACGTATCGCGCCTGTTCCACAAGGGCGACGACGCGGTGCTGAAGAAGATCGGCGAAGAGGCGACCGAAGTCGTGCTGGCCGCGAAGGACGTGCGCCAGGGCGGCGCGCCGACGGCGCTGGTCGGCGAGGTGGCCGATTTGTGGTTCCACTGCCTCGTGATGCTGTCGCATTTCGACCTGAGCCCGGCCGACGTGATCGCCGAACTCGAGCGCCGCGAAGGATTGTCGGGCATCGAGGAAAAGGCGCTGCGCAAGCGCCGCGAGCGCGAGGAAAACGGCGGTTGACGGCTCGCGGCCTGCCGCGCCGGCGACAGTGCGGTAAGCTGTAAGAATTGTCATCCAACGGGGGTAGCATCATGACCGATACGCCGAGCCAGCTTCCGACGCCGTCGGTGCCGGGTGCAGCGGACGCCGAGCGGCTGAACGGTTTGCGCACGTTGACGCACGTGCTGTACGGCCTCTACGCGATTCATTGGCTGACGGGCGGCGTCACCGGCATCATCGCGATCATCATCAACTACGTGAAGCGCGGCGACGTGGCCGGCACGCCGTACGCCGACCATTTCGAGTGGCAGATCCGCACGTTCTGGCGTGCGCTGATCGCCTACGTGATCGGCTTCGCGCTGATGTTCGTGGGCGTGGGATTCGTCATCATGTTTGTCACGTGGATTTGGACGCTGTACCGTATCATCAAAGGTTGGCTGTACCTGAACGACAACAAGACGCTCGATCCGCAGGCCTGGTTCTGACCGGCGCGCGGGCGTTTCGCAGGAGCAACATGAGTCACGATCCGAATTGCCTGTTCTGCAAGATCGCGGCGGGCGAGATCCCGAGCACGAAGGTGCACGAGGACGACGAATTCGTCGCGTTCCGCGACATCCGCCCCGCGGCCGAGACGCATGTGCTCGTGATTCCGCGCCGGCACGTGCCGACGCTGTCGGCGGCGAGCGAGGCCGACGCGCCGATGCTCGGCCGCCTGATGCTGCTGGTCGCGCGTCTGGCCGACCAGCTCGGCGTCGCGTACACGGGTGGCGAAACCGGTTTTCGCACGGTGATCAACACGGGCCCCGGCGGCGGGCAGGAGGTTTACCACCTGCACGCGCACATTCTGGCCGGCCCGCGCCCCTGGCTGCGGATGGGTTGACGTCGCGGGGCGTTTCCCCGCATCGATAGTCGAAGCCGGCGTGCCGCCGGCGATTTGCGCCGCGACGCGGCGTGGTTGAGGAGAGGTTTCATCATGGGTGGATTGAGCATTTGGCACTGGCTGATCGTGCTGCTGATCGTCGCGCTGGTTTTCGGTACGAAGAAGTTGCGCAACATCGGCAACGACCTCGGCAGCGCCGTGAAGGGTTTCAAGGACGGCATGAAGGACGGCGAGACGCCGGCGGACGCGCAGCAGCTGCCGCGCAACGGCTCGGTCGACGTCAACGCGAAGGAAACGACGCGTTCCGACTCGAACAAGGCGTAACGCCGGCACGCTGACAGGCATTCGCGATGCTGGATCTCGGTCTTTCGAAGATGGCGCTGATCGGCGTCGTCGCGCTCGTGGTGCTCGGCCCCGAGCGCCTGCCGCGCGTCGCGCGTACGGCCGGCGCACTGTTCGGCCGCGCGCAGCGGTACATCAACGACGTGAAGGCCGAGGTCTCGCGCGAAATCGAACTCGACGCGTTGCGGACGATGAAGACCGATTTCGAGACGGCCGCGCGCAATGTCGAGACGACGATTCACGACAACCTGCGCGAGCACGAGAAGGAGCTGAACGACACGTGGAACTCCGCGGTCGGCGGCCTTAACGAAGGCTCGGTCGATGCCGGTACGTACGGCTCCGACACGCCCGCGGCGCCGTCGTGGCGCGGCAGCACGGCCGCACTCGCGCCGAAGCGTCGCAACTGGCGTGTGAAACAGGCGGCGACGCCTGTCTGGTACAAGCGCGCGACGACCCGCCGCACGCACGTGCAGTCGGGCGCCGCGCGTGTCGCGCGCCACCAGCCGGCCAGCCTGCGCCGGCCGACGCGCTTCTTCTGAGCCGAGCGCATGCTCGCTCGTCAATCCTACCGAGGGCCGGTGTGAGCGACCCCCAGCAGAACCCGGGCGACGCCCCGGAAGAAACCTTCATTTCCCATCTCGTCGAGCTTCGCGACCGCATCATTCGCGCGGGGCTGGCCGTGATCGTCGTGTTCCTCGGGCTCGTGTACTGGGCGCCCGACATCTTCCGGCTGCTCGCGCGGCCGCTGATGGAAAATCTGCCGAAGGGCGGCAGGATGATCGTGACCGACGTCACCGGTTCGTTCTTCGTGCCGATGAAGGTCACGATGCTCGTCGCGCTCGTGATCGCGCTGCCGATCGTGCTGTACCAGATCTGGGCGTTCGTCGCGCCGGGGCTGTACCAGCACGAGAAGAAGCTCGTCGCGCCGCTCGTCGGCAGCAGCTATGTCCTGTTCCTGTGCGGGATGGCGTTCGCGTACTTCCTCGTGTTCCCGACGATCTTCCGCGTGATGGCGCACTACAACGCGCCGCTCGGCGCGGAGATGTCGACCGATATCGACAACTACCTGAGCTTCGTGCTCGGGATGTTCATCGCGTTCGGCGTCACGTTCGAGGTGCCGATCGTCGTCGTGCTGCTCGTCCGGATGGGCGTGCTGACGCTGAAGAAGCTGAAGGAGATGCGGCCGTACGTGATCGTCGGCGCGTTCGTCGTCGCGGCGGTCGTCACGCCGCCGGACGTGTTCTCGCAGCTGATGCTCGCGTTGCCGCTCGTCGTGCTGTTCGAGATCGGGCTGCTGGCCGCGCGATTCTTCGTACCGAAGCCGACGGAAGAACCCGAGGCGGAGAACGGCGCCGCGAGTTGATGCGGGACCGGTGCGCGGCGGCCGGCATGATCGCGGTCGTCGATACGGCCCCTCGACAGCGTTGAAGCCGCGCGCGCCGACCGGATGGCGCAGATCGCGAGGGCGCCCGCAGCTCTTCACCATGAAGAAGGCATGCCGGAGCAACGCCGCCGGACCAAAGTAACAGGGCAGCCGATCAGGCTGCCCTTTTTTGTTTCCGTCCTTGGCTGGCAAGCGGCGCCGGTACGCCGCCCGCCGGAGGTCATTCGCTGTCGCTGTCCTGTTCGTCGAGCGCCTGCTTCGGCGGCGGCGGGCGCTTGCCGATCACGACCTTCACGTCGAACTCCTTGCCCTTGCGCACGACGTGCACCTTGGTCGGGGTGCCCGGCTTGATCTGCGCGACGGTGTTCAGCAGCTTCGTCGTGTCGGTGATGTCGTCGCCGTTCACGCTCACGAGGATGTCGCCCGGCTTGATGCCGGCCTTGTCGGCCGGCCCGCCCTGCAGCACGCCCGCGACGATCGCGCCCGACTTCTGCTGGAGCCCGAATGATTCGGCGATTTCCGGCGTGACGTCCTGCGGCTCGACGCCGATCCAGCCGCGCGTGACCGAGCCCGTCGTGATGATGCTTTCGAGCACGGTGCGCGCGGTCGACACGGGGATCGCGAAGCCGATGCCGAGCGAGCCGCCCGAGCGCGAGTAGATCGCCGTGTTGATGCCGAGCAGGTTGCCGTTGACGTCGACCAGCGCGCCGCCCGAGTTGCCCGGGTTGATCGGCGCGTCGGTCTGGATGAAGTTCTCGAACGTGTTGATGCCGAGGTGATTGCGGCCGAGCGCGCTGATGATCCCCATCGTGACCGTCTGGCCGACGCCGAACGGGTTGCCGATCGCGAGCACGACGTCGCCGACCCGCGACTGGTCGGAACGGCCGAGCGTGATCGTCGGCAGGTTCGTCATGTTGATCTTCAGCACGGCGAGGTCGGTTTCCGGGTCGCTGCCGATCACCTTCGCGGTGCCCGTGCGGCCGTCGGCGAGCGCGACTTCGATCTGGTCGGCGCCGTCCACGACGTGCTGGTTCGTTAGAATGTAACCTTCAGGGCTCACGATAACGCCCGAGCCCAGGTTGGCGGCCGGCTCGTCGTGCTGCTTGCGCGCATTGCGGTCGCCGAAGAAGTAGCGGAACAGCGGATCCTTCGCGCGCGGATCGGGCGGCAGCGAGCCGTCCTTGCTGGAGAAGACGTTGACGACGGCGGGCATCGCCTTTTGCGCGGCCTCGGCGTACGACGTGGTCGCGGGGGCGCCGCCGATGCCCGGTGCGACTTCGCGCAGCGCGACGATCGGCGTGGCGAGCTGCTTGCCGAGCTGTCCTTGCCGTTGCAGCCATTGCGGCTTGAGCGTCACGACGATGAACATCAGCGCGAGCAGTACGGTCACCGCCTGCGCGAAGAACAGCCAGAAGCGTCTAAGCATCTGAAAGGATTAGAGGTTTATATGGATCGGATCGAACTTGAATTGTACTTGAACAATACCCTTGAAATCGCGCGCTTCAAGGACTATTGCCCGAACGGCCTCCAGGTCGAGGGGCGCCGCAAGATCGAGAAGATCGCTACCGGCGTGACGGCGTCGGTCGCGTTCCTCGAAGCCGCGCTCGAATGGGGCGCGGATGCGGTGCTCGTCCATCACGGCTATTTCTGGCGCAATGAGGCGCCGCAGATCACCGGCCGCAAGTACCAGCGGCTGAAGCTGCTGCTCGCGAACGACCTGAACCTGTTCGCATTCCACCTGCCGCTCGACGCGCACCCCGAGTTCGGCAACAACGCGCAGCTCGGCGAGAAGCTCGGGCTGCTCGGCGAGCAGCGTTTCGGCGACGGCGACCTCGGCTGGATGGCCACGCTGCCGATGCCCGTCTCGCTCGAGCACTTCGTCGCGAAGGTCGAGCGCACGCTCGGCCGCACGCCGCTCGTGCTCGGCGATCCGGAGATGCAGTTGCGCCGCATCGCATGGTGTACGGGCGCCGCGCAAAGCTATTTCGACGCGGCGATCGACGCGGGCGCCGACGTGTTCCTGACCGGCGAGGTGTCGGAATCCGTCACGCACGCGTCGGCCGAGAGCGGCGTCGCGTTCGTTGCGGCAGGGCACCACGCGACCGAGCGCTACGGAATCCAGGCGCTCGGCGCCCACTTGTCCGAAGAATTCGATCTCGAACACCTTTTTATCGATATTCATAATCCGGTCTGAACGCCGGATTTGCGGCGGTGCATCGAAATTTCGCAATGTAGCGCATGCTTAAAAGTGAAATGATTTAATCGCTCCGATAGTGGGGGAAAACCCTTAACTATCAATTACTTCGAAGGGATTTTCGTCTCCGGGCCTTGTAAATGGCGACTCCATTCGCGCAAACTAGCGGCGGAATGAAAAGTCGTGACGGAAAATCCAACTCAGAAGTGGGGCGTGTGATGCGAGACAAGGAAGAGAAACGCGTCGACAGCGGCCGCCGTACCTGGCTGATTGCGACATCCGTAGCAGGTGGCGTGGGAGGCGTAGCCACCGTCATACCTTTCGCGGCGTCGCTTGCGCCGTCCGCGAAAGCGAAAGCGGCCGGAGCCCCGGTCGAGGTCGACATCAGCGGCCTGAAGCCCGGCGAAATGGTCACGGTGCCGTGGCGCGGCAAACCCGTCTGGATCCTGAATCGCACCGATTCGATGCTGGCCGACGTCGTCAAGGCCGACAAGGAAGTGGCCGATCCGACCTCGAAATCCCCGTATTCGATGCCGTTGCCCGCGTATTGCGCAAACGAATATCGCTCGCGGGCCGATCGCAAGAACATTCTCGTCGTGATGGCCGTGTGTACGCACCTCGGCTGCACGCCTAGCCAACGCTTCACGCCGGGTCCGCAGCCGAACCTGCCGGACGACTGGCCGGGCGGCTTCCTGTGCCCGTGCCACGGTTCGACCTACGACCTCGCCGGCCGCGTGTTCAGGAACAAGCCGGCGCCCCAGAATCTCGACATCCCGCCCTACATGTTCACGTCGGCGACGACCCTCGTGATCGGCAAGGACGAGAAAGGAGAAGCGTGATGGCCGACAACAAGGAAGTCTCCACGACAGGTCTCACCGGCTGGGTCGACCAGCGCTTCCCGCTCACGTCCACCTGGAAGAAGCACGTTTCCGAGTACTACGCGCCGAAGAACTTCAACTTCTGGTACTTCTTCGGCTCACTCGCGCTGCTGGTGCTCGTCAACCAGATCGTCACGGGCATCTTCCTGACGATGAACTACAAGCCCGATTCGACGCTCGCGTTCGCATCGGTCGAGTACATCATGCGCGAGGTGCCGTGGGGCTGGCTGATCCGCTACATGCACTCGACCGGTGCGTCGATGTTCTTCGTCGTCGTGTACCTGCACATGTTCCGCGGGCTGATGTACGGGTCGTACCGCAAGCCGCGCGAACTCGTGTGGATCTTCGGCTGCGCGATCTTCCTGTGCCTGATGGCCGAGGCGTTCTTCGGCTACCTGCTGCCGTGGGGCCAGATGTCGTTCTGGGGCGCGCAGGTGATCGTGAACCTGTTCTCGGCGATTCCGTTCGTCGGCCCGGACCTGTCGTTGTGGATCCGCGGCGACTACGTCGTGTCCGACGTCACGCTGAACCGCTTCTTCGCGTTCCACGTGATCGCGATTCCGCTCGTGCTGGTCGGCCTCGTGATCGCGCACCTCGTCGCGCTCCACGAAGTGGGGTCGAACAACCCGGACGGCATCGAGATCAAGGCGAAGAAGGACGCGGACGGCATTCCGCTCGACGGCATCCCGTTCCACCCGTACTACTCGGTGCACGATTTCTTCGGCGTCTGCGTGTTCCTGATGGTGTTCGCGCTGATCGTGTTCTTCTCGCCGGAGATGGGCGGCTACTTCCTCGAGTCGAACAACTTCGTCCCGGCGAATCCGCTGCAGACGCCGCCGGAAATCGCGCCGGTGTGGTACTTCACCGCGTTCTACGCGATGCTGCGCGCGACCACCGACCCGTTCAAGATCGTGCTGATGATCGTGATCGCGCTGCTCGGCGTGCTCGCGCTGATCCGTGCGCGCGGCAAGTGGAAGGTCGGGCTGCCGGTGCTGGCCGCGGCGATCGTCGTGTTCATGTTCCTGACGGAATCGAAGTTCTGGGGCGTCGTCGTGATGGGCTCGGCGGTGATCACGCTGTTCTTCCTGCCGTGGCTCGACCGCAGCCCGGTGAAGTCGATCCGCTACCGGCCGCTGTTCCACAAGGTGTTCCTCGGGATCTTCGTCGCGGCGTTCCTGATCCTCGCGTTCCTCGGCACGCGGCCGCCATCGCCGGTCTCGACGCTGATCGCGCAGGGCTGTGCGCTGATCTACTTCGCGTTCTTCCTCGGCATGCCCGTCTGGACGCCGCTTGGCACGTTCAAGCAGCCGCCGGAGCGGGTGCGCTTCAAGCCCCATTAACGAGAGCGAGGAGAGAACGACATGAAGAAACTGCTTTCGACGCTCGCGCTGATCGGGGCGACGGCCGTCGCGCTGCTGGCGGCGCCGGCCGTGCGCGCGGAGGGTAATTTTCCGCTCGACCGGGCGCCCGATAACACGGAAAATCTCGTTTCGCTTCAGCACGGCGCGCAATTGTTTGTAAACTATTGCCTGAACTGCCACAGCGCGAACCTGATGCGCTACAACCGTCTGACGGATCTGGGCATATCCCAGAAGGAGATCGAAACGAATCTCCTGTTCACGACCGACAAGGTCGGGAACACGATGTCCGTCGCGATGCGGCCCGAAGACGCGAAGAACTGGCTCGGCACGACGCCGCCCGACCTGTCGGTCGAGGAACGGGCGCGCGGTCGCGACTGGCTGTACACGTATCTGCGGAGTTTCTACCGCGACGATACGCGGCCGAGCGGCTGGAACAACGCGGTGTTCGAGAACGTCGGCATGCCCCATGTATTGTGGCAACTGCAGGGGCAGCGCACTGCCAAATTCGAAGACAAGACGGACGAGGAGACGGGCGAGAAGGTCCACACGCTCGTCGGCTTCCAGCAGGTCACGCCGGGGACGTTGTCGCCGCCGGACTATGATGCTGCGGTGGCCGACCTGGTGGCCTATATGACATGGATGTCCGAGCCGGCCCAGCAGACCCGCAAACGCCTCGGCGTGTGGGTGCTGGTCTTTCTCGGTGTCCTGACTTTCCTGGCCTGGCGGCTCAATGCCGCGTACTGGAAAGATATCAAGTAAACACGCCTGACCGGCGTGGGGCCGGCGCAAGGCGGAACCCGTGAAAGGGGTTGCGCCGCGTGCCGGCCCTCGGCTTTTTTGAGGAAACGCAAATATGATGGTTCTGTATTCCGGCACAACTTGCCCGTTCTCCCAGCGTTGCCGGCTGGTGCTGTTCGAGAAGGGGATGGATTTCGAGATCCGTGACGTCGACCTGTTCAACAAGCCGGAAGACATCTCGGTGATGAACCCGTACGGTCAGGTGCCGATTCTGGTCGAACGCGACCTGATCCTGTACGAATCGAACATCATCAACGAATACATCGACGAGCGCTTCCCGCACCCGCAACTGATGCCGGCCGACCCGGTGCAGCGCGCCCGTGCACGCCTGTTCCTGCTCAACTTCGAGAAGGAGCTGTTCGTTCACGTCAGCACGCTCGAGAACGAGAAGGGCAAGGCAGCGGAGAAGAACCACGAGAAGGCACGCCTCGCGATCCGCGATCGCCTGACGCAACTCGCGCCGATCTTCGTGAAGAACAAGTACATGCTCGGCGAGGAGTTCTCGATGCTCGACGTCGCGATCGCGCCGCTGCTGTGGCGTCTGGATCACTACGGCATCGAACTGTCGAAGAACGCCGCGCCGCTGATGAAGTATGCCGAGCGGATCTTCAGCCGTCCGGCCTATATCGAAGCACTGACGCCGTCCGAAAAGGTCATGCGTCGTTGATGATGCAATGAGGGCAAGACGGAGCGGGCGGCGCGGCGTGCCGAGTGCTCGCTCCGGGTTCGAGGATTGTGATGCAAGAGATTTCAACGAAGCCTTATCTGCTGCGCGCGCTGTACGAGTGGTGCACCGATAACGGTTACACGCCGCATATCGCGGTGAGGGTCGACAACTCGACGCGCGTGCCGCGTCAGTTCGTGCGTGACGGCGAGATCGTGCTCAACATCAGCTTCGAGGCGACGAGCCAGCTGCAGATGGGTAACGAGTGGATCGAGTTCACCGCCCGGTTCTCCGGGAAGGCGCACAAGATCGAGATTCCGGTGGCCAACGTGCTCGCGATCTACGCGCGCGAGAACGGCCAGGGGATGGCGTTCCAGGTCGATGCGGTGGCGGGCGAGGGCGCGGATTCGGGCGCGTTCGAGGACGATGCCGAGCAGGCCGATGAGGTGCGGCGCGACGAGTCGCCTGTCGTGCTGGCGCCGGTTGCCGATCAAGGTGCGAACGAAGAACCGTCCGAAGGCGCCGACGAACCGCCGAAAACCGACGGGGATGGCTCGAAAGGCGGCAGCAGACCTCGCCTCAAGATCGTGAAATGAGGTAGAATCTCGCGCTTACGCCGGCTTAGCTCATCTGGTAGAGCAGTTGATTTGTAATCATCAGGTGGCGGGTTCGAGTCCTGCAGCCGGCACCATATCCGAAAAGGGGTTACGGAGTTTTCCGTAACCCCTTTTTTTCGTTCGTAGCGATCACCGGCGTGCGCGCTGCACATCCGGGCAATGGTTTCCCGACTGTGCTTTATCGCCAATTCGCCGGGACGGGCGTCGGCCCGCGGATTCCGTCGCCCGCGCGACGCCCCGGGCCTTCGCGCGGCAATCGAACTACTTCATCGCTTCCAGACGTACCACGGCACGACTTCCCGTCGCCTTCGCATAGCGCGCCAGCGTGCGCAGCGACGGCATCGTGCGACCGCTCTCCATCCGCGCGATGGTCGATTGAGTGGTCTGCATCCGCTCGGCGACCTGTTCCTGCGTCAATCCGGCGCGCACGCGTGCGGCGACAAGTTCGCGGGCAACGGCGAACTCCGGTGCCTGCGCGTCATACTCGGCCTGCGTGGCCGGATCGGCCAACAGGCGCTTCTTCAACGTTGCAAGGCTGGTCATCGCTCAATCCTCCTTATCCGGGCGCACGCCATTTCGATAGCGCGACGCGGTGTTCTCTGCGTCTTCTTCACGAACACGTGCAGCACGATCAGGCGTTGCTTCGTCCGCGCGACGTAGATCGCCCGCGCGATGCCATCACGCCCGGTCATGCGGATTTCCCAAAGCTTTCCCGTCAGCGCGCGCACATGGGGCATCCCGACGCGTTGCGGGCCGAACTCCGCCAGCATCTCCGCGATATGGAGGAAGCGGGCGCGCATATCGGGAGGCAATGCCAGCAATTCGGCCGTTGCCTCGGGTATCAACTCAACATGCCAGGTCGTCAGTTTATCGCTTTTTTGCTATATCGGGTGAGTGAGTGGCCCACTGCATGCAATCCACGGGGATTGCATCGACGCCCATCCCTTGATGTGCGGATATTCGCAACAGTGGGGGCGGCGGTGGCGGCTATGCAGTGCTCATGAAGCGCATTCGCCGTCGACACGACCTTTCACAATCTCGGTGAAGAGCGGAGAGAAAAATACTTTGGTGTCCGTTCAATGTAGGCGGTTTCAATTGCTTTGAGTGCAAATTGGCCGTTCGGTATAGAAACCCTGACCAAACGGCAGACGAGGTGAGGCGAAGATTCCTGGGGCGGGGGGCGCTGCGAGAGACGGTTCGATTTCGAGCGACGAACGTTGCGTATCGCGTCAGCGGAATCGTGCCGATATTGGTTGGAGTGCTAGAAGTTTGAAGCGGAGAATTTTGAGGCGCATGGGCAATGGAGGCTAACGTTTCGACCGCATGGCACGTCAATCCAGCTCGGCCACAGGCATCGCCCTCGAGGCTGAAGATGCCTGCGCTCCCGCCCCGATCCGCACGACGTGCGCTGCGCTGGCAATCCGAGCGCGCATCGCACATCGTTGCGCCCTCCTTTCCCTGTCACGCCCGCGTCACGCTGCGCCCCTAACGTTGCACGTTCCCGTCGCGGCACCACCGTCGCGATCCGGGCGTGCGTGACCCGCACGCGACGCCGTGCCCGCGTTGCGCAACGGTCAACCGGGGTCTCGCTCCCGGCGGCGCATCGACTCTGCCTCGCACCATTCCATTCGAAAACACGATCGACGCCGGTTCGAACCGGATCGCGGACGATCAGGAGACAAGGACCATGTTGAGTCCGCATGAATTCTCGATGCTGCTGCGCATAGCCCGCGCACCGGACAGCGTCGACCTGGCGAACCCCGCGTTCGCCGTGCTCGTCGAAAAGCGGCTCGTCGACGATACGCAGGTACGCGTGAACGAGGTGGCTGCGCGCCCGGCGCTGACGCCGATCGGCCAGATGCTGCTCGCGCGCTTCGACGAAGCGGCCTGAGCGAAGGGAA
The DNA here is from genome assembly GCF_905339875.1 of Burkholderia sp. BCC1998. NCBI lineage: Bacteria > Pseudomonadati > Pseudomonadota > Betaproteobacteria > Burkholderiales > Burkholderiaceae > Burkholderia > Burkholderia sp. BCC1998. The sequence continues at coordinate 95,467 of NZ_CAJPHE010000020.1, read as the reverse complement.
GAGCGAAGAGAGCGGGAGAGAAGAGGCGTCACGCCTTCGCCGTAGCGAGTGACGTGACGCAATGCAAGCGCGGCGAACCGCTTACTGTGCGACCGGCACCGTCACGTCGCTGCCGAACCAGTGCATCGAGATCTTCTTCAACGTGCCTTCCTTGCGCAGCGACTCCAGCGCGTCGTTGATCGCCTTCTCGAACTTCGGATTGCCCTTGCGGAACGGGATCGCCATCTCCTGCTTGCCGCCGTTCAGCACCGCGCCCGAGCGCAGCGGCAGGTTCGACGTCTTGATCATGTACGGCAGCATCAGGCGGTCGTCGAGCGTCGCCTCGATCCGGCCTGCCGCGAGATCACGCAGCTTTTCCGGTGCGCCAGGATACGTCTGCACCTCGATGCCCGGCACGCTGCGCGCCATCTGGTCGTAGTTGGTGCCGAGCGTCACGCCGAGCTTCTTGCCCTTGAAGTCCTCGAGCGACTTGAAGTTGCGCGTGTCGTCCTTGCGCTGGATCAGCTGCGCGGCCGAGTACGTGTACGGCTCGCTGAAGTCGAGCGCTTCCTTGCGCTGCGGCGTGATCGTGACCTGGTTGACGATCACGTCGAACTTGCCGGCCTGCAGCCCCGCGATGATGCCGCTCCATTCGGTCGGGACGAACTGCGTCTTCACGCCGAGCTTGCCGGCAACCGCATTCGCGACGTCGACGTCGAAGCCCTCGAGCTGACCCGACGTGCCGCGCGAGTTGAACGGCGGATATGTGCCTTCGAGGCCGACGCGCAGCACACCGGCTTTCTTCACCGAGTCGAGCAGGTCTTCCGCGTGCGCGGCGACGGCCGTGAAACCGAGGGCCGACGCGAGCAGCAGGCCAGATAGCAGGAACTTCGAACGTTTCATCGTGGATCTCCAGTGTTCAGTGTGGTGAGGGCGCACCGGGCATCGATCGTGCCCGGGCCGGGCCGAATGACGGGCACGTAGACACTACTCGCAACCGGGCGGCGCCGGAAGTCGAATTGGCCCTGATTGCAATCGATTTCAGCGGGCGGCGGGGTGGCAGCGCGGTGTGACGACGTGGCACGTGAGCGCTGGACGAGCGTTAGAAAGGTTTGCCGTGGACGCTCGGACCAACGATTAAAAATACTCTTTTAAACCAGGTCATTTTCCGAGTCGGCTAGTAATTTGTCTGTAAAATCGCGCGAGCGAAAATCGCATCACGCGCCATCCGAGGGCGCGTCAAAAGAAGAAAAGGCCGTTGCCATGAACATGCAGAACACTGTTGCCGCATTGCGCGGCGGGTTGCTTCAGCAGGACCGGCTGCTGAAGCTCGATACGCCATTGGGCGCCAACGTGCTGACCGTGCAGCGGGCCGTCGGCCGGTCGCGCATCGGGCGCGCGTACGAATTCACGCTCGATGTGCTGTCGACCGACAGCGATCTGGAACTCAAAAAGCTGATCGCGCAGCCGGTCACGTTGTGGATCCAGCAAGGCGATCGCAGCTACCGGCCGATCAACGGGTACGTGCACACCGCGCGCCGCCTCGGCGCCGACGGCGGGCTCACGACCTATCAGCTCACGTTCGCCGATTTCACCCATTTCCTGAAGTTTCGCCGAGACCAGCGGCTCTGGAACGACACGACCGTCGACCAGATCATCAGCGACGTGCTGAACCAGCATCCGCAGGCGCAGGGGCATTTCCGCTTCGCGCTGTCGAAACCGCTGCCGAGCCGTTCATACACGCGTCAGCACGAAACCGACTGGCATTTCGTGCATCGGCTGATGGAGAGCGAAGGCCTCTACAGCACATGGCAGCAGGCCGACGACGGCAAGTCGCATACGCTCGTGATCACCGACAACCTGCAGGCGTTCGCGCCGCTGTCGCCGGAGACCGTGCGCTTCTATCGGGGCGGCGCGGCGAGCGAAGCCGACGCGTTCACGCAATGGTCGGGCTCGCGCACGCTGCAGAGCGTGACCCGGACGACGCGCACGTTCGACTACAAGAATCCGTCGCAACCGTCGAACCCGAAGGGCACGACGCTGCCGACGATGGGCGGCCAGGGCGAATTGCCCGACCAGCTCGAAGTCTACGAGTACACCGGTGCGTACACGTATCTGGAGCAGACGCGCGGCGACCATCTGACGAAGCTGCGGATGGAGGAATGGGAGTCGCAAGCGAAGCGCTTCCACGGCGCGGGCGGCGTGCGCGCGATCGATGCCGGCCGTCGTTTTACGCTGGCGGATCATCCCGAACACGATCGCGATCCGGCCGACCAGCGCGAGTTCGCGGCGATCGGCGTCGAATGGTGGATCGAGAACAACCTGCCCGTCGCGAGCAGCAGCGCGGACTTTCCGTACAGCCTGCGCGACGCGTTGACGCAAGCGCAGGAGGGCTACGGTGCCGACGCCGCGTTTCGCGTGCCGCATGACGACGGTTCGGTCGGCTTCTATCTCGTCGAGGTCGAAGCGCAGCGCGTGAGCGTGCCGTATCGCAGCCCGTTCGAGCACGAGAAGCCGAAGATGCATCTCGAGACGGCCATCGTCGTCGGGCCGCAGGGCGAGGAAGTCTATACGGACGAGCTGAATCGGATTCGTGTGCAGTTCGTATGGGATCGTCTGAACCCGGGCAACGAGAACGCGTCGTGCTGGGTGCGCGTCGTGCAGTCGGATACCGGCGGCGGTTACGGTGGCGTGCACGTGCCGCGCATCGGCGAGGAAGTGCTGATCGACTACGTGGGTGGCGATTGCGACCGGCCTTTGGCAGTCGGGCGCGTGTACAACGGCGCGAACCAGCCGCAGTGGCATAGCGACGGGATTCTGTCCGGCTATCGGTCGAAGGAGTATTCGGGCAGCGGCTACAACCACCTCGTGATGGACGACGCGACCGGGCAGAACCGCGTGCAGCTGATGAGCAGCAGCGCGAACAGCCTGCTGCATCTCGGCTACCTGATCGACCAGAACGGCAATTCGCGCGGGTCGTATCTGGGCAGTGGCTTCGACCTGCGTTCGGATGCATATGGCGCGGTGCGGGCGAGCCAGGGCCTGTACGTGACCACGCACCCGAAGGCGCCGAACAGCCAGCCGCTCGACGTGAAGGAAGCGCAGCAGCAACTGGTGACGGGCGAAAGCCTGGTCGAGGCGATGTCGGGCGTGAGCGAGCAGCATCAGGCGGAAAGCCTCAAGGAAGCCCACGACACGATGCGCGCGTTCACCGACGCGACGCAGGACAGCGCGTCGGGCAACGCGTCAGGCGGACGCACGGCAGGCGGCGGCACGGGCAGCGCGAATGCGTTCAAGGAGCCGGTGATGCTGTTCGGCAGCCCGTCGGGGATCGGGATGTCGACACAGCAGTCGCTGCACGTGGTCGCGAACGATCACGTGAACGTCGCGAGCGGACAGAGCGTGCACGTCGCCGCGGGCAAGTCGCTGATCGGCAGCATCGGGCAGAAGCTGAGCCTGTTCGTGCAGAACGCGGGGATGAAGCTGTTCGCCGGCAAGGGCAAGGTAGAGATACAGGCGCAGTCGGACAACGTCGAGGTGACCGCGCAGAAGGCGGTGAAGGTTGTGTCCGCAACCGACCGGATCGAGATCGCGGCCGACCAGGGGATTCTGCTGACGAGCGGCGGCGGGTATATCCGCATCAAGGACGGCAACATCGAGATTCATACGCCGGGTGCGGTCGATGTGAAGGGCGCGTCGCATACGTTCGCGGGGCCGGCGAGCATGGGATATCCGCTGCCGAGCCCGCGGCCGGACCAGCCGGGGCAGTTGGAGCTGTTTCACAAGTACGTGAACGGCGAGGCGGTGAAGGGCGGCCTGTTCACGGTGAGAGACGTGAACGGCGCCGTGCTGAAGAAAGGGGCGCTCGACAACAGCGGCTATACGGCGGTGAGCGGTTTGCCGCCGGGGGCGGTGCGTGTCGAGTTCGGGAAGGATCCGCGCGAGTCGGCTCAACCCGCAAATTACTTCAAGCAGGCGCAGTGGCCGGTCGAGCCCGTCGAGCCGTCGCCGCAGGCGGCGCAAGCCGCGGCGACGGACCAACTCGCGAGCCAGTTGAAGGGGATGGCGCCTGCGGCGACGACGGCTGCGATGGGGCTTGCGAGCGGAGGTGGAGCCGGTGCTGCGTTGGGCGGACTGGCGAGTTCCGCATTGCCGGCTGCCGCAAGTGCGCTGGGTGGGGCAGGCGCTGTTTCCGCGCTACAGACGGCATCGAGCCTGGGCAGTGCCGCGAAGCAGGTGGCCGGGATGGTGCAGGCAGCTCGCCAAGGCGGGCTCGCGGCGCTGGCCACGCCGGCTGCGAAGGCGGCATCCGGTGCGCTGCAGGGCGCGCTACCTGGTGTCGCCGGAAAGGGCGCTACGACGGTGGTGTCGGCCGCCGGTGCGACCGGCATGAAGCTTCCGACGAGCGGGTTCGGCGGACCGCTGAAATCCTGAGAGGGCGGCTTGTCAGCCGTCTTGAAAAAACGAATTGAACGAACAACGACATGGCACAACAACTTCCACCGGGCGCCGAGAAGGAACAGGCCGTTTCCTGGCTCAGCGATATTTCGCCGAAAGATGTAGCGGCGGGAGGCGACCGTTTCAACAAGTGGCTGCTCAAGATCAGCGGCAATCACATTTCGTTCGAGGATCTCAAGACCTTCGCAAGCGCGGTGCCGATCATCGGCAACCTGATGGCGTTTTACGATGCGGTGTGCGACATCGTGATGATCGTCGAGAAGCGCCACGCCAATCTGCTCGATTACCTCGGGCTTGCGATCAACCTGATCGGCGTCATTCCGGTTCCGCCGCCGCTGGCATCGTTTCGACTGTCGGCACGGCCGCTGCTGGCGCTCGTGCGCAATCAATTGCTGGTGTCTCGCGGCAATCTCGGCGCGGCGCTCATTTCGGTGCTCGTCACGCATGTCAACGCCGCGGCCGCGACCGAAATCGAGAACTTCCTGAAGACCCTGCAGGACGTTCTTGTCGAACTGCTGAACGACTGCGCGCATAAGGCGCAGGAGTTGATGCTCGGTATTGCTACCGGGCTGGAACTCGCCCTCAAAGGGCAAATTTTCGACAGCAGCGCCAACGTGCGGCGTACTGCGCAGATCGCCCGGAAGATGGACAAGCGATCCTGGTACAACCCGATGCTGGTGGTTGATGCGATCGAGTACGGTTACGAAGGTTCGATCGCGTTGGGGAAGGAAGCCGGGAACGCGACGGTCGGGACTGCTGCGAAGCTTGCTCCGGATTCGTGGCTGCAACCGTTCCGCGATATCGTCGCGTTCCTGAAGGACGAGGCGCCGAAAGTCGCGAAGGCGATCCGCGATCTGAACGGCAGCGAAGAAGGCAAGATGCTGTGGCTGATCGCGCAAGTGATCGAGGCCGTGGCAAGGGTGCGCGCACGCGGGAAGCTTCACGAAAAGACCGCCGACGTGCCGCCCGGCGGCAAGGGGCGGGCGCAGCACGATCGTCCTCAGGAGCCGGCGGGTGCGATCGGACAGCAGGCGCATGCGGAAGGTGCCGGCCAGAGTCCTTGTAAAAGTTGCGGAATTGGCGCGTCGACCGGGTCGATCGATTTTGCCTTCGGCGATGAGACTTTCACTCACACGGACTTTGAACTGCCCGGCGCACTGCCGCTCGTCTGGGCGCGCACGTACCGGTCGCGCCTCTCCGCATACGACAACGGGGAACTTGGCGCGCGGTGGCTCACGCCATACACGACGCGCATCGATGTCGAAGGCGATAGATGGTTCTTTCGCGATGCCAGCGGGCGCAGCATCGAATATCGAGCGCTTGCAGCCGGAGGTGTGCATGACGATCTCGCGGAAAACCTGACGCTGACGCGTCTGGACGAGACGTGGGTCACGATTGCATACGGCCACGACGAGCTTCACGTGTATGAACGGCGCGGCAATGCGTTCCGGCTGGCGATGCAGAAGGACCGTGCGGGCAATACGATCACGCTCGATTACGACGCACTCGACCGCGTGGCACGCCTGATCGATGCGAGCGGCAACGTGCTGTCGTTCGAGCACGACAAGCAAGGCCGGATCGTGCTGATCGAGCAGGTGCTCGACGATGGAAAGCGCCGTACGCTTGCGAGTTACGCCTATGACGAAGCAGGCGATCTCGTGCGCGCAACCGACCGGTACGGCAACGCATGGAGCTATCAGTACCACCGTCATCTCGTGACGCGCTATACCGATCGCACCGGCCGCGGGATGACGCTCGAATGGGACGGCGCGGACGCTGAAGACAACGCGAACGCGAAATGCGTGCGCGAGTACGCGGACGACGGCAGCCTCGATATCCGCCTTGCATGGCATCCGAACATTCGGCTGACCTACGTGACCGATGCGCTCGGTCAGATGTCACGCTACTACTTCAACATCAAGGGATACGTTTATCGAATCGCCTATCCGGACGGCAGCGAGGAATGGTTCCGGCGCGACGAGCATAACAATCTGACGCTGCACATTCTGCAGGACGGCAGCATCGAGCAGATGCGTTATGACGCACGTGGCAACCGGACCTGGCACGAGCGCGCGGACGGCAGCATCGTCGAGATGGCATACGACGGCAAGGATCAGATGATCCGGCTCGTCGATCCGAACGGCCACGTGTGGCAGCGCAAGTACGACGATGCGGGCAATCTCGTCGAGGAAATCGATCCGCTCGAGCATGTGACGAAGTACGCCTACAACGACAAGGGGCTGCCTACGCAGATCACGGATGCGAAGGGCGGCTCGAAGGCGCTTGGATACAACGACGCCGGGCAATTGACGAGCTACACGGACTGCTCCGGAAAGAAGACGGAGTGGCGGTACGACGATATCGGCCGCGTGATCGAGACAAAGGACGCGTCCGGTGGCGTGGTTGCCTATGGTTATGGCCCGAACGGCCAATTGACGGAGACGCGTTCGCCGGCCGGTGTCGAGCACGTGCAATACGATGCTGAAGGCCGGTTGTTGCGGCATACGGATCAACTCAATCGATCGACCCGATACGGCTACGATGCAGTGGGTCGTATTGCGAGCCGCGCGGACGCGCTCGGGCAGACGATTGCGTATCGCTACGACCGTATCGGCCGCTTGACCGCGCTGACCGATGCGAACCTTGCGACGTACCAGTTCCGCTACGATCCGGCGGGGCGGTTGATCGAGGAAATCGGTTTTGACGGCAAGTCGACGCGTTATCAATACGACCCGGACAGCGGCAGCCTTGTTTCGGTTGATGAAGCGGGTTGCGTGACGTCGATCGACGTCGACGCAAACGGTCGCCTGATGAAGCGTGTGGCGGGGGAAAGCGAGGAACGGTTCGCCTACGACCCGAGCGGCAGGCTGATCGACGCGGTGAACCGCTACAGCCGCGTGCAGTTCTTCTTCGATCCGGTCGGCAATCTGGTGCGCGAACATCACGCGTACGATTTGTTCGGCGAGCGGCGTAGCTACGTCTGGCACCACGAATACGACGAGCTCGGCAACCGACGACGTACCGTGCGGCCGGATGGGCATGCGGTTGACTGGCTTATGTATGGCTCGGGGCATGTGCACGGGATGCTGCTCGATGGCGAGGAGCGTGTGCAATTCGAGCGCGATGACCTGCATCGCGAGACGGTACGCATGTTGTCGAGCAAGGTCGGACAGCGCACGCATTACGACCCGGCAGGACGCGTGCTGCAGCAGACGATCCAGCGGTCGACCTCGCCCGCGCCGCTCGCCGAGCGGCGGTATCGCTATGACGCGGTCGGGCAGTTGTCGCGGATCGAGGATAGTCGCAAGGGCGGGACGGACTATCGATACGATCCGGTCGGGCGGCTGATCGAGGCGATCAGTCCGGTCGCGAAGGAGCGGTTTGCATTCGACCCGGCGAGCAACATCATCGATCCGGTGCGGTCTACCGAAACACCGGTCTACCGGTCGAGCCCGGTGCGGCCGGAAAGCACGTTGCCGGTCGAGGTGCCGAAGGTGTTGGGCAATCTGCTGAAGGCGTATGCGGGGATGCACTTCGAGTACGACGCGCGCGGGAATCTGGTGCTCAAGCGCACGCCGGCGGGGGAGCAGGAATACGAGTGGGATGAGTTCAATCGCTTGCTGTCGGCGCGGGTCGCGGAGGCGTCGCGGCAGAGTCAGTCACGGTATTTCTATGATGCGTTCGGTCGTCGGATCGCGAAGGAGGTGAATGACGAGCGGACGGTGTTCGGATGGGATGGCGACACGCTGGCGTACGAGAGCGATGGCGAGCGCGGCACGCACTATCTGTACGAGCCGGGAACGTTTGTGCCGCTGGCGCAGTATGTGGCGGAACCGGTTGAGGGAATCTCGACGCCGGAGTGGAAGAGTACCGACCGCTACGTGCCGGAGGATGATCCGCTTCAGAAGATGCCGGAGCGGCGGGGTGACGCGGCGCTGTTCTATTACCACTGCGATCAGATCGGGACGCCTCAGTTGCTGACGGATGACGACGGAGACGTCGTGTGGGAAGCGTCGTATAAGGCTTGGGGCGAAGCGCGGGAGGTGATTGCGCGAGTGTCGAAGGCTGCGGGTGTCGTACCGAAGAACCCGTTGCGGTTTCAGGGGCAGCAGGTTGATGAGGAGACGGGGCTCACCTATAACCGACACAGGTACTACGATCCGAATTCAGGTCGCTTCGTGTCAAAGGACCCGATCGGTCTCGCGGGAGGCGACAATTGCTATCAATACGCACCGAACTCGACGGGATGGATCGATCCACTTGGATTGGCTCGTTGTCTAACCTCGAGAGCAGCTCGTCGCGAAGCAATGCGGCAGGCAGGTATTCCGACGAGCCAACAACCAATCAGTCAATCAAAGAACGCATCTGGCCGGGAGTATCGTTATGAAATTCCACAAGGAGGTGGAGGAAAAATTCAGGCCACTGTCCAGCAACAAACGATGGATGTGAGCCACCTTGACGATCCCCACTGGGAGGCGGGCAAGGTAAAGATCGATCCAATCAGCGGCGACACGCGGATGAATGACTATGGTCGACCTAAAATAGCTAATCCGAAAGGAAAGGCTTATTACGGGGGGTGCCAATGAGCGAGAACCATGTGAGTGAGTACCGGAAGGAGCTTCTTTTCAGGAGGGCCAACGGAAAGAAGATTTTAGGCACGTACCTTTCCAAGGTGGCGGTGTTATTTCCATCTCTTGCTCGTCCAGAATTGCTATCCCTTGAGGAGACGGATTCAATTTTGGATAGATTAAGAATAACTTGTGCTGATCTTCGGCAAGAAAAAATCCGGATTCCTGCGGGAGAGCTTCATTCTCAATTGGCAGATATTCGGAATTTCGGGGGCGGTTTTTATGTTTTGGTCGACGAGGACTGGAAATATTGCGGCTTGCTGAAGGTGGGGGCGATAGAAATTCTGAATGTGGTGGTCGAGTTTGGAGGTGGGATATTGAATGATCTTGTTTTTATATCGACTGACATGTCATTGGTTGTTGATTTCGATTTTTTTGAGATGAATGGGCTTAAATTGATAGATGTAAAAAAATGGTGTAAATAGAAGTGCAAGTGAGCAGGAATACGAGTGGGCGAATTCAATCGCTTGCTGTCGGCACGCGTTGCGGAGGCGTCGCGGCAGAGTCATGCAGGTGCTGACGATGAATCAACGCGATGAAAAACTGAAATTGGTCACGAAAATAATGGAGTTCATCGAAGCGCAAACCTATGATCCGGAAATCTGTGCTCGATATGTCTATCTCAAGTCGCTTGATGCTAGGGCATATCGCTATGGTGATAAGAGGCTCGACACGCTGCTCGACACGATTGGTGGGATGAGTGCGGGAGAGGAGTTCGTCTATTCAAAGACTGAGCTTCTAGAAATGTTGAAGGCGTACTTGTCAGAAGCGTAGAAACGAAAGGCTGCTCGAGCGGCTCCCGGTATATATGTTGGATGTCGAGGTTGGGGGAGATGGAAATCAAGTACGACGGAATCGACCATTTGACCGAGCAAACGGGGGCGACGGCATGATGATGCGCTATGAATACGATGAGGTGGGTTTACGGATCGCGTCACATTGAGGAAATTACTCAACGCCCCGCAGCCAAAGGCGGGCTGGCACCTAGCGATTGGCGCAATGCGACTACGACGCGGGTGGTGTTCTGCGCCCAGGCACCGTGCTTTTCGATCGGGAGAGTGAAGGAGCGCGACTTATAGACGGGGCTGCACTATAACCGGTGTTGGTGAGTCTCAAAGGCTTGACGCTTGGGGAGAGGTGAGCTCTAGGCTGCCCACCTGAAGTCGATGATTGAGTAATCTCCACGAGGCCGAGCGATACATATGTCATCAGCCAGCGTCGTCCGGTCTCAGTCAGGCTCGATTTGCATCTGCTGGACAGCCAGCTGACGCCGCTGGCGTTGCGGCAGGCTGTTTGTTTGCTCGGCCAATTAGATTGTTGAGTGGCGATTATTCTAGAAATGCGTTGAAAGAATTTAGATCGGATTTCCCCATTGACCGGCAGGATCGCATGGCAGAGGTGAACGCCTCAAAAAATGGAGAGTGCAATCTGTGACTCCATCAGCAGTCGATCAGTATCTAGCTGGGTCTACTGGTGACATCGCCAGGGAAGGGGGCGTTCAATTGCTGTTGTGCCTAGGAGGTCGGAGAAATGTTATTGGAAGAGCCAGTGGTCGAGAATATATTGACCGCGCTTCGTGAGAAATTCGAGTCGTACGACACGACGAATCTCTACTCTCAATATCTTGAAATCAGGGATTCGATAGGCGATTGGAAATTTTCGTCCGGTGACTATTTTTCATGTCTTCCATATGAAGAGCAGCGACAGGGTTTCTCCGCGCCAAAGTTGCTCAAGAAACGCTATGAGAGCGTCGACGAAGCACGTTGGCTAGGAAAGTACAGCGCAGGCTTCCGAAATGGACGGCATGTCGTGACAGTCATGCCAGGTCAAAAGACCATTCGAGCGCTCGGTGCAGATTTGTACAGCGAAGACGATGGTGTAATCGATGTGTGTAGTATCACGCATAAGGGGATTGATAATCCGGAGAAGGTCACGTCTCGCGTGACGGGTATTGCTAGAATGAAACCGCTTGGTGAATCTCTCAAGGTTTACGTCGCTGTTGGTGAGGGTGGGGCATTTTTGATTTATCTTTTTGAATACTCGGTGGATGAAAAGCCGAAAACTGCGCTAGCGTTCTCGAAAGGATGGACGGGCGAGTCTCGGTGGGACTTCCATTATGGGTCGTCCGGCGAGTTAGATCGAATCACAGCCGGCCCAGCGACACTTTGGGCACGCGCGTAGTTGACTCTTTGCTGATAGCGCTCTGCGGCAATCTGGTGCGCGGACACCACGTCTAAGATTTGTTCGACGATCGACATTGCCCGCGCCGCTCGCCGAGGAGCGATATCGCTATGACGCGGCCGGGCAATTGTCGCGGATCGAGGACAGTCGCAAGGGCGGGACGGACTATCGATACGATCCGGTCGGGCGGCTGATCGAGGCCACCAGTCCGGTCGCGAAGGAGCGATTTGCGTTCGACCCGGCGAGCAACATCATCGATCCGGTGCGGTCCACCGAAACGCCGGCCTCCCGTTCGAGCCCGGTGCGGCCGGAAAGCACGTTGCCGGTCGAGGTGTCGAAGGTGTTGGGCAACCTGCTGAAGGCGTATGCGGGGATGCACTTCGAGTACGACGCGCGCGGGAATCTGGTGCGCAAGCGCACGCCGGCGGGGGAGCAGGAATACGAGTGGGACGAGTTCAATCGCTTGCTGTCGGCGCGGGTTGCGAGCCGACCTCGCGCATACGAACTTGGCATAATCACGCCTTGCTCGACACGAGCGCCGCTGCGCAGACACACTTGTGCAACCGCCGCATCTTGGCTTGGGCGTATTGACTCCAGTCCCGTTACCACCGCAATACCCATGTCGACCATCACCGCGACCACCGCGTCGCTGAAACACATTCTCGAACGCCCCGGCGATTTCTCCGGTTGGCTCTGCCTGCCGCCGATGCCCTGGACGCTCGATACAGAGGGCGCATTCACTGAAGACGCCAACGACCCCGAAGCCGCCACGCCGCCCGCTACCGCACCGCAACCCGGCTGGCGCGTCACGCTGAATAGCGCGACGATCGAGGACATCGTGATCAACGCGCATGACCAGGTCGACGAACCGAGCGTCGCGCAATTGTTCGACGCGTTCGTGTTCTACGTCGACAACGAGGAATTCATTCTGCTCTGACGACGCACGACGCACGACGCACGACGACGCGCCCCACGCACCACAGTAAAAAAGGACCGCCGAGCGGTCCTTTCTTCACGAAGCGTCAACATCCGAACGAAAAGCCTGCCCCTCAAGGCAACGAAATCGTCAAATTCGCCGACTCCGGCCCGACCTTGATCACCTGCGAATAAGGCGCCAACGCCTGCAACGTCTTGTCCTTGAGATAGGTATTGAGCCCGAGATACCCGAGCAGGGCCACCAGCGCAAACACCGCCCCGATCGCCCAAACCGGCACCTCCCGCTTCAGCCGATGCGCGATCTGATCCGGCAGCGGCCAATGCGGCGCAAACGCCGCCCGCTTGCCCTTCATATGCGCGATCTCATCCCCCAGCCGCGCGGTGAGGTAAGCGAGCTTCTCCGGCCCCTCGAGCAGATACTTGCCCTGGAACCCGAGCAGCAGGCACATATGAAACACCTCGAGCGACTGCAACCGCGCCGCGCCTTGCGCGCGACATTCCTCGAGATACTGAAAGAACTTCTCCCCCGCGAGCTGCTCGCCGAACAGCACGAGCTGCAGCGGCCGGCGTTCCCAGTCGGTGCGGATCTTGAACTGCGACGACAGCACCATTTCATCGACCGCCGCGCAATACGCGAACTTCGCGCCATACACGTCCTCGGCCGGGATGTTCAGCTTCTTCGCGCCACGCTCGAAATCCGCCAGAAACTCCTGGATCTTCGTGCTGAACTCGCTCGCGCTGTCCGGCTCGCGGCCGTTCTTGAGCAGGAACAGCATGAAGAACCCGTCGTACAGCAGGTCGAGCAGCGAACGGGCCTGGAACGCGGCGTCGGTCGACGCCGGGGTATGCAGCGGGGCCGGCGCGTTGTCGCCGAACAGGGAAGGCGCGTAGCTCATGATGTGACCGCGATCAGTTCGAATTTCAGGTCATTGATGCCAGTCGGCGCGTAGATCATCGCGGACTGGGCCTGCAGCATGCGCTCGTACAACGCGCCGCGCGAGTCGAGCTGGAAATAGCATGCACCGGGCCGCACCGGAATCGCGGGCGGCACCTGCGGCATGTACGACAGCCGCACGCCGGGCATCGCCGACAGCACGAGCTTGTCGACGTCGTCGGGCGCGCCGACCTTGAAGCGCGCCGGCACCGCATCGATGAGCTCGACGTTCGGCATGTCCGCTGACACCGCGAGATAGAACTCGGTCTTGTCGTCGATCTTGCCCGAATCGAGGCGGCCGAGATGGAACGACGGACGCACCTCGTCGAGCGTGATCGCGAAGTAGCGCGTCGAGATCACGGTGTCGAGCAGCTCGCGCAGCATCAGGTCGAGACGCGCAAAGCTCGGGCCCGGATCGTCATGGCGATACACGGGCAGGTCGGCGAGCGTGTAGCCCTTCGAAAACGTCATCAGCTGCCCCGCGAGGCGCAGCAGTTCCTGGAACAGCCGCTCCGGATGCAGCGCCGCGTGCTGGTGCAGGTGCGCGAGCGTCGCGAACGCGGCATTCGCCGTGTGCAGCAGCCAGAACGACGCGATGTCGCCCGAGCGGAATTCGATGATGTTCTTCGACGGTTCGCGGTGAAAACCGTACAGCGCGTTCACCTTCGCCTGCAGCGCGTCGACGAGCTGGCGCAGCCGCTGGTGCAGGATCGGCGACGCGTCGATCGCGAGGCACGGCGGCACGAAGTTGTCGTCCATCTCGAAGCCGGACGTCGCTGTGCGGCGCACGCGCACGAGCGGCACCGACAGAAGCTGGTCGCGCGGCTCGCTGTGCGCGATCAGCTTGACCTGCGTCTTCAGGAACGTGATGTCGGCTTCGGCGGCGTCGGTGAAGTTGTCGGCGACGCTCGTCTGCTCGCTGACGAAGCGTGTCATGAAGCCGGCGGCCGGATCGTCGCTGTAGTTGGTGCCGTTCTCGCGCAGCGGGTGCAGCGCGAGGTAGAACACGAATTCGTTGATGCCTTGCGGCAGCGTGTCGAGCGCGATCGGCGGCGGCAGGTCGTCGGCCTGCGGCGCGGCGTAAAGCGCACCGTCCGGAAACACGAGCGCGAGCTCGGCCACGCGCAGCACGTTGCTGCCGAGCGCATCGCGGTCGATGCGCACCGAGCGCACGCCCCAGTTGTACGGCTGGATCGCCTGGATGGATTCGAACAGGCGCGCCTCGTGGTACGCGTCCTGCCGCTGAAAGTGTTGAGGCCGGAGGAACAGCCCTTCCCCCCACAGCACCTTGGCCGAATAACTCATGTCAAATCCGGTTAATGTCGCGTTGCGATGTAATCGATTTGTTCGTGCCCGAATTAATCGCCATTTTGTTAACTCTTGTTAAATGACATTCGTGCGTCATGTTTAACCGCAGGTCACCGACGAAAGCAAATTCAGCGGTTGCGAAGGCGCACCCTGTTGCGGTGCGATGACAGAGCCGTCGGTGACCGTCATCGCGCAATTATGCAGGCCGATGATTATGCCGGATTTCTCCGACTTTGCCGGGTCGAACGTCAGTTTCCATCGCTGGATTGCGGGATCGCGGAACAGCGCGACGATGCCGAATGCCTGCGCTTCGCGCGATAGCTTTTCGGTTGCCGTATAGCGCTGGCCCGGAATCAGCGTGATTTCACGCACGTTCAGCAGATCGGCGCCCAGCGCGGCCTTTTCCTTGGTCGGATCGGTGAATGCGTCGAACGGCGCCTGCTGGAACGAAGTCGGATCCTTCAGCGCGTAGAGCCTGACCACTAACGCGAGCGGCTTGTGATCGTTCGCGGCATTGAGGTTCGGCGCGGCGGCGAGCGTGAGCCCGATGTTGCGCGGCGGTTTCTGGGCATCCGGCACGTCGGGCTTGCCGACGCCGGCGGCCTGCATGACGGCGCTCGCGGCGGAGCCGAGCAGCGGGGCGGCCGCGCATCCGGCCAGGAGCGCGCAGGCAATCAGCGGCAGCGCATAGCGAATCATGGACGATCTCATCGTGTTTCCGGCGTGCCGCCTTTAACTCCCCTGTCAAAACTGCCGGGTATTTCCGCGTTCGCCGCGAATCCCCGGCGTATCGGCCGTTCAACTATTAAGCACACGCGCCCGGCAGCGTGCCTTCGGAAATTTTTTCCGTCGTTCGCGCAAAGCGTTGCGGGCCAAGTAAAACTTGCGCATTCCGGTCGATGCGAAAGCCGTCGGCGAGCCGCTGCCAGAGGCGTTTCGAGGGGGTAGCGCACGATTTTAAAAGGAATTACTCTGCACGCAGCGATTGAATTATGAAAAATTGATCGGTACTATACCCGCGCGCTTCTTGCAAAGCAAAAGAACCAGATTCTCAACGATTTTAATACTCACGCGCCGGTGGATATAACGATGAAAGACCGTCTCTTCGCAAAACTTTCTGGGGTAGTGCTGGCTTGCGGCGTGATCGCCGGTTGTGCGAGCCAGCCGCCGGCGCCGCCGTCTGCCGAGGTGTTCAACAAGTCGCTGGCCGATGCGGACGCCGTCGCGAAATCGGGTGACCAGGACAAGGCGCTCGGCCTGTACCAGCAGCTCGCGAAGTCGGATCCGACGCGCGAGGAGCCGTGGTCGCGCATCGCGCAGATCCAGTTTGCCCAGAACCACTACGGCCAGGCGATCGTCGCCGCGCAGGAAGCACTGCAGCGCGATGCGACCGACCGTCAGGCGAAGAGCGTGCTCGCGGTCGCGGGGCTGCGGATCGCGACGCAGTCGCTCGGCGAACTGCGCCAGGATTCGTCGCTCGCGGGCGACGCGAAGTCGGACGCGCAGGCGCTCGCGAAGCAGCTGCGCGACACGCTCGGCGAATCGGCGCTGTTCCCGCCGGAGCAGAAGGCGCAAACGCGCAAGGTCGTGCGTCGCCAGATTCACCGTCCGAAGGCCGGCGCCGGCGCTGCAACCGAGGTCGCCGCCGGTGCTGCCACCACGCCGACGGCGTCGGGCAACACCGCGCCGCAGAAGGGCGGCGCCGATCCGTTCAGCGCACTGCGCAACTGACCGCAACTGACGCGATAACCACAACTAACCTGGGAGCCGTCGAGATGGCCAAGAAAGAAAGCATTCAGAAAAGCTTGCAGAAAATACGGCCGCCGCGCGTCCAGCTGACCTACGAGGTCGAGAAGGGCGACGCGATCGAGGTAAAGGAACTGCCGTTCGTCGTCGGGGTCGTCGGCGATCTGGCGGGCCAGTCGGAAGTCGAGCAGCCGAAGCTGCGCGACCGCAAGTTCGTCAACATCGACCGTGACAACTTCGACGACGTGATGAAGGCGATCGAACCGCGTGCCGCGTTCCAGGTGGAAAACCGCCTGAGCCCGGAAGGCGGCAAGTTCGCGGTCGACCTGAAGTTCCGTTCGCTGTCGGATTTCAACCCGGACGAAGTCGTCGAACAGGTCGAGCCGCTGCGCCGCCTGCTCGAGGCGCGCTCGAAGCTCGCCGACCTGCGCAACAAGCTCGCCGGCAACGACAAGCTCGAGGACCTGCTGTCCGAAGTGCTGAAGAACACGCAGCAGCTGCAGGAGCTCGCGAAGGGCACCGGCGGCGACAAAGACGGCGAATGACGACGGAGTGTTGAGATGAACCAGCAAACGGCTGCGGCCCAAGCGAGCGGCGCGGAATACGCCGCCGGGACTTCGCTGCTCGACGACATCGTCGAGAAGAGCAAGGTCGCGAAATCCGATTCCGAGCATGCACGTGCGAAGGACCTGATCGGCGAACTCGTGCACCAGGTGCTCGACGGCACGGTGATCGTGTCGGACAACCTGTCGGCGACGATCGACGCGCGCGTCGCGGAACTCGATCGCCTGATCTCCACGCAGCTGTCCGCGGTGATGCACGCGCCGGAATTCCAGCGCCTCGAAAGCACGTGGCGCGGGATGGATTACCTGGTCAAGGAAAGCAACACCGGCCAGACGATCAAGATCAAGGCGCTGCACGCACCGAAGCGCGACCTCGTGCGCGACTTCAAGGGCGCGAGCGAGTTCGACCAGAGCGCGCTGTTCAAGAAGGTCTACGAAGAAGAGTTCGGCACGTTCGGCGGCTCGCCGTTCGGTGCGCTGATCGGCGATTACGAGATCTCGCGCCAGCCGGAAGACATGTACTTCATCGAGCAGATGTCGCACGTCGCGGCGGCCGCGCACGCGCCGTTCATCGCGTCGGCGTCGCCCGAGCTGCTCGGCCTCGAGTCGTTCTCCGACCTCGGCAAGCCGCGCGATCTCGGCAAGGTGTTCGACACGGTCGAATACGCGAAGTGGAAGTCGTTCCGCGATTCGGAAGACTCGCGCTACGTCGGCCTCACGCTGCCGCGCTTCCTCGGCCGCCTGCCGTTTAATCCGAAGGACGGCCAGACGGCGGAGAACTTCAACTTCGTCGAGGACGTCGACGGCACCGAGCACGACAAGTACCTGTGGTGCAACGCGGCGTGGGCCTTCGCGGCACGCCTGACGGCCGCATTCGACGACTTCGGCTGGTGCGCGGCGATCCGCGGCGTCGAGGGCGGCGGTCTCGTCGAGGACCTGCCGACGCACACGTTCAAGACCGACGACGGTGAAGTCGCGCTGAAGTGCCCGACCGAAATCGCGATCACCGATCGCCGCGAGAAGGAGCTGAGCGACCTCGGCTTCATCCCGCTCGTGCATTGCAAGAACTCGGATTACGCTGCGTTCTTCGCCGCGCAATCGGTGCAGAAACCGAAAAAATACAGCACCGACAGCGCGAATGCGAACGCCGTCCTGTCCGCCCAGCTTCAGTACATCTTCTCGGTATCGCGCGTCGCGCACTACCTGAAGGCGATGATGCGGGACAAGATCGGCAGCTTCGCATCGGCGCAGAACGTAGAGACTTTCCTCAACCGGTGGATTTCGCAGTACGTCCTGCTCGACGACAACGCGTCGCAGGAACAGAAGGCGCAATTTCCGCTGCGCGAGGCATCCATACAAGTGTCGGAGATTCCGGGCAAGCCGGGCTCGTATCGTTCGGTCGCGTTCCTGCGTCCGCACTTTCAGCTCGACGAACTCTCGATTTCTCTGCGACTTGTCGCTGATCTGCCCAAACCGGCAAATTCATAAGCGAGTAAATCGCCCGGGCGGGCCGCCTGGGTAGGACGTTAAAACCACCTCTTTGGGGAGTCGAAGGGCCATGTTACATATGCACTTGCAGTTTGGTAGTCCGGCGGTGAAGGGCGAATCCGCGGACAAGGACCATCAAGGCTGGATCGAGCTGAAATCGTGGGATCACTCGATCGTTCAGCCGCGTTCGGCAACGGCATCGACCGCAGGCGGTCACACGATGACGCGCTGCGAGCACGGCGACATGATTTTCACGAAGGAAATCGATTCGTCGAGCCCGCTGCTGTATCAGCACGCGTCGGGCGGCACCACGTTCGATGAAGTGACGGTCCATTTCTCGCGCGCGGACGGTGAAGGCAAGCGCGTGCAGTATCTGGAAGTGAAGCTCAAGTACGTGATCATCTCGAGCATCGCACCGAGCGTTCGCGAAGAAGGTCTGCCGCTCGAGACGTTCTCGCTGAAGTACGCGGCCGTGCAGTGGAAGCAGACCCAGCAGAAGATCGGCGGCAACCAGGGCGGCAACACGCAAGGCGCCTGGAGCCTGACGAAGAACGACAAGACCTACGCGGTCTAAGGTCGGTTGCGGCAACGGGGCGCTCGGCGTCCCGTTGCCGTTTTCGCTGTGCACGCCGGCCGATGAAAAGATTCGAACCCAGTTTTCTCGACAAGCTGTTCGACGACGAACCGCATCTGCCGGCCTCGGCCGCGATGCGGCAATTGTCGCTGGACGAGCTCAAGAACACGGTCGCCCGCGACGTCGAGGCGATTCTCAACACCCGTATCGCGCACACCGAAATCGAGCTGGCCGCGCTGCCGGAGTGCCAGAAGTCGGTGCTGACCTACGGGCTGAACGATTTCGCGGGGCTGAGCCTCGCGAGTCACTACGACCGCGCGTTCATCTGCAAGTCGATCCAGCAGGCCATCGCGCGCCACGAGCCGCGGCTGCAGCAGGTGCAGGTGACGTTCGAGCTGAACGAGCAGTCGACCAACGCGCTTTACTTCGCGATCCAGGCGCTGCTCGTCGTGCACCCGGCCGAGGAGCCGGTGAGTTTCGATGCGATGCTGCAGCCGTCGACGCTGCAGTATTCGGTCACGCGCGCACGCGCGGCCAGAATGCTGTGAATCGAGCTGCCGAGCGGGCCGGACCGCCCGGTGGTGGATCAGGGTCCGGCAGGAAATATTGAGGTTCGGGGTCGTCGATGGAAGAATTGCTGCCGTATTACGAGCGCGAATTATCGTTTTTGCGGCGCTATTCGCGAGATTTCGCCGAGCGCTATCCGAAGATCGCCGCGCGGCTCGCGTTGTCCGGCGAGCACTGCGAGGATCCGCACGTCGAGCGGATGATCGAGTCGTTCGCGCTGCTCGGCGCGCGCATCAACAAGAAGCTCGACGACGACTACCCGGAATTCACCGAAGCGCTGCTGGAAGTGCTGTATCCGCACTACCTGCGGCCGTTCCCGTCGTGCTCGATCGCGCAGTTCACGCCGGCGTCGCCCGGCCAGCAGACCGAACCGGTCGTGATCGACCGCGGCACCGAGCTGAAGAGCCGCCCGATCCGCGGCGTGCAGTGTCGGTTCCGCACCGCGTACGACGTGACGCTCGCGCCGATCCGCATCTCGGAGGCGCGCTACACGCCGGTCGCGCTCGCACCGAGCGCGACGGTGCTGCCGTCCAACGCGACCGGCGTGATCTCGATCACGTTCGAATCGCTCGCCGCGCAGCTCGATCTCGGCGCGCTGAAGCTGCCGACGCTGCGCGCGCACCTGCACGGCGAGCAGTCGTTCGTCGCCGCGCTGACCGACTGCCTGTTCGTCAACGTGCTCGGCGCGTACGTCGAGCCCGAGCGCAACGGCCGCTGGACCGCGCTGCGCAAGCTGCCGATCGCGCACGCCGGCTTCGACGAGGACGACGCGCTGATCGACTACCCGGCGAAGTCGCACCCCGCGTATCGCCTGCTCACCGAATACTTCGCGTTCCCCGACAAGTTCGATTTCGTCGATTTCGATCTTGCGGCGATCGCGCGCGCGTCGGGCCGCTGCCAGCGCGCGACGCTGCATCTGGTGCTGCAGGACGTGCGCAGCGATTCGCACGTCGCGCGGCTGCTCGAGCTGCTGACGGCCAGCCATTTCCGGCTGTTCTGCACGCCGATCGTCAACCTGTTCCGCCAGCACGGCGAGCCGATCCGCATCACGCACCGCGCGGTGTCGTACCCGGTGATCGCCGAAGCGCGCCGCGCGTTCGCGTACGAGGTGTACTCGATCGATTCGGTGAAGCTCGTCCGGCAGCAGGCGCATGAGGAATCGGTGATCGAGTTCCGGCCGTTCTATTCGCTGCATCACGGCGAATCGGCACGGATCGGCCACTACTGGTTCGCGCGCCGCAACGACTGGGTCGCGCAGAAAAGCCCCGGCTACGAGACCGAGATCTCGATCGTCGACATCGACTTCGAGCCGACCTCGCCGCAGACCGACACGCTGAGCCTCGACCTCACCTGCACGAACCGCGACCTGCCGGCGATGCTCGCATTCGGCCTCGAAGGCGGCGACCTGTTCCAGGAAGGCGGCGCGCAGACGAGCGGCATCTCGATGCTGCGGCGCCCGACGCAGAGCGTGCGCTTCGAGCGCGGCCGCGCCGCGCACTGGCGGCTCGTGTCGCATCTCGCGCTGAACCACGTGTCGCTGGTCGCGCACGGGCTCGCGCCGCTCAAGGAAATGCTGACGCTGTACGACCTGCGGCGCACCGCCGTGTCGATGCGCCAGATCGACGGTCTCGCCGGCGTCGAGCAGCGCGGCGCCGTGCAGTGGCTGCCCGGCAAGCCGTTCGCGACCTTCGTGCGCGGCATCGAGATCCGACTGACGATCGACGAGGAGCACTTCGTCGGCGCGAGCCTCGCGTCGTTCGTGCGCGTGCTCGACAGCTTCTTCGGGCTGTACGTCCATCTCAACAGTTTCGTTCAACTAGTCGTGGTGTCGAAGCGCACCGGCGAGGAGATCATTCGATGCAAGCCCCGCACCGGCGAATCGATCCTGGCGTAGTCGACGCGCTGCTCGACGAGCCGCACCGCTTCGAGTTCTTCCAGGCGGTGCGCGTGCTCGAAGGGCTGTTCGCGCGGCAGGCGTCCGATGCCCCCGGCGCGTGGCGGCAGGGCGACGTCGTCGCGCAGCGCATCGAATTCCGCAACACGCTGTCGCTCGGCTTTCCGCCGAGCGAGATCGAAGGCGCCCGCTCGTTCGACGACGACGGCACGCTGCTCGACTCGGGCGAGGATCGCGGCGCCGCGCTCGCGGCCGGCGAGCTCGGTCACGTCGAACTGACACCCGCATTCTTCGGGCTGCTCGGCGGGCAGGGCGCGCTGCCGCTGCACTACACCGAGCAGATCGTCGCGCGCGAGCACCTGAAGCGCGACCACGCGGCACGCGCCTTCTTCGACGTGTTCTCGAACCGCGCGACCGCGCTGTTCTACGCGGCGTGGAAGAAATACCGGCTGCCGTTCCATTACGAACTCGACCGCGACGAGCGCTACCTGCCGCTCCTGCTCGCGATCGCCGGCGTGCCGAGCGACGAGGTGCGCGACAGCCTCGCGGCCGGCGCGGGCGGCGTGCTCGACGAGGCCGTCGCCGGCTACGCGCTCGCCGCGCGGCACCGGCCGATGTCGGCCGCCTACCTGCAGCGCACGCTGTCCGATTACTTCCGCGTGCCGGTGAAGATCGACCAGTTCGTCGGCAAGTGGTACGACGTGCCGCCCGACCAGCTGAGCGTGCTCGGCGAGGTCAACGCGGTGCTCGGCGCGACGGCGCTCGTCGGCGAACGCGTATGGCAGCGCGACATGCGCGCGCGGATCGTCGTCGGCCCGCTGTCCAAGCGCGACTACGAGGCGTTCCTGCCCGGCGGCGCGCAGGCCGTCGCGCTCGAGCGGATGCTGACGCTGCTCGCCGGCGTCACGCTCGAATACGAGGTGAAGCTCGTGCTGAAACGCACCGAGGTCGGCGCGAGCGTGCTCGGCGCGGGCTCGCGGCTCGGCTGGGACGCGTTCCTCTGCACCCGCGACGCAGCCGACGACCGCTCGGACGCCCGCTATGAACTGCACGTGATTCACTGATTCCGAACGACAACAAACAATCGAACCTGAGATCGACGCCATGAGCACGCCTCTGAAGACCCTGATCACGAAACTGAACCCGCTGTGCCGGCACGCGACCGAGCGCGCGGCGAGCGCGTGCCTGGCGCGCGGCCATTACGAGGTCGATCTGGAGCATCTGTTTCTCGCGCTGCTCGACCAGGCGACGGGCGACCTGCCGCTCGCGTTGCGTGCGAGCCGCGTCGATCCGCATGCGCTGCGCGCCGATCTCGAGCGCGAACTCACGCGCCTGAAGACGGGCAACACGCGCACGCCGGTGTTTTCCGTGCACCTGATCGCGCTGTTCGAACAGGCCTGGTTGATCGCGTCGCTCGATTCGCAGCTCGGCCGCATCCGTTCGGGGCACCTGCTGCTCGCGCTGCTGACCGCGCCCGATCTCGCGCAGTTCGCGCAGCGCATGTCGTCGCAGTTCGCGGAAATGAACGTGACGGACCTGAAGCACAAGTTCGACGAGATCATGGCCGGTTCGAGCGAGGCCGAGCCGCGCCAGGCGGATGCGGAAGGCAGCGACGTCGCGCCGGCCGCCGACGGCGCCGCGCCCGCGGCCGGCCCGTCGAAGACGCCCGCGCTCGACACGTACACGACCAACCTCACGCAGCGCGCGCGTGACGGCAAGATCGACCCGGTGATCGGCCGCGAAGCCGAGATTCGCCAGGCGATCGACATCCTGATGCGTCGTCGCCAGAACAACCCGATCATGACCGGCGAGGCCGGCGTCGGCAAAACGGCGGTCGTCGAGGGTCTCGCGCTGCGGATCGCGGCCGACGACGTGCCGCCGCCGCTGCGCGGAGTCGCACTGCACGTGCTGGACATGGGTCTGCTGCAGGCCGGCGCGAGCGTGAAGGGCGAGTTCGAGAACCGCCTGAAGAGCGTGATCGACGAGGTGAAGAAGAGCGCGCACCCGATCATCCTGTTCATCGACGAGGCGCACACGATCATCGGCGCGGGCGGCCAGGCCGGCCAGAACGACGCGGCGAACCTGCTGAAACCGGCGCTCGCGCGCGGCGAGCTGCGCACGATCGCCGCGACGACCTGGAGCGAATACAAGAAGTACTTCGAGAAGGATGCGGCGCTCGCGCGGCGCTTCCAGGTCGTGAAGGTCGAGGAGCCGAGCGAGCCGCTCGCGGCCGCGATGCTGCGCGGGATGTCCGGGTTGATGGAGAAGCACTTCAACGTACGGATTCTCGACGATGCGATCACCGAGGCCGTGCGCCTGTCGCATCGCTACATCAGCGGCCGCCAGCTGCCGGACAAGGCGATCAGCGTGCTCGACACCGCGTGCGCGAAGGTCGCGCTCGCGCACAGCGCGACGCCCGCGGCGATCGACGACACGAAGAAGCGCATCGAGCGCATCGACGCGGAAATTGCGTCGCTGGAGCGCGAAGCGGCGGGCGGCGCCGCGCACGACGAGCGCCTGGGCGAGCTGCGCGGCGCGCGCGACACGGCGCTCGCACAATTGACCGAGGACGAAGCGCGCTATGCAGCCGAGCGCGCGATCGTCGCCGAGATCACCGAACTGCGCGACACGCTCGACCGGGCGCGCGGTCCGTCGGAAGACGGCGAGCCGGTCGACGTGCCGGCCACGCGCGAGAAGCTGGCCGAACGCGTCGCGGCGCTGCACGCGCTGCAGGGCGGCGAGCCGATGGTGCCGCTGCAGGTCGACGGTCACGTCGTCGCCGAGATCGTCGCCGCGTGGACCGGCATTCCGCTCGGCCGGATGGTGAAGGACGAGATCGACACCGTGCTGAACCTGCAGCCGCTGCTGACCGCGCGCGTGATTGGCCAGGACCATGCGCTCGACGCGATCGCGCAGCGCGTACGCACGGCGACCGCGAACCTCGAGGATCCGAACAAGCCGCGCGGCGTGTTCATGTTCGTCGGGCCGTCGGGCGTCGGCAAGACCGAGACGGCGCTCGCGCTGGCCGACATCCTGTACGGCGGCGAGCGCAAGATGGTCACGATCAACATGAGCGAGTACCAGGAAGCGCACAGCGTGTCGGGCCTGAAGGGCTCGCCGCCGGGCTACGTCGGCTACGGCGAGGGCGGCGTGCTGACCGAGGCCGTGCGCCGCAACCCGTATTCCGTCGTGCTGCTCGACGAGGTCGAGAAGGCGCATCCGGACGTGCTCGAGATGTTCTTCCAGGTGTTCGACAAGGGCACGATGGACGACGCCGAAGGGCGCGAGATCGACTTCCGCAATACGCTGATCATCCTGACGTCGAACGTCGGATCGGCCGCGGTGATGCAGGCGTGCCTGAACAAGCCGGCCGACGAGCTGCCCGATCCGGACGCGCTCGCCGAGGCGCTGCGCCCGCAGCTGTACAAGACGTTCAAGCCGGCGTTCCTCGGCCGGATGAAGGTCGTGCCGTACTACCCGATTTCCGACGACGTGCTGGCCGAGATCATCGAGCTGAAGCTCGAACGGATCCGCCGCCGCATCGAAGCGAACCACAAGGCCGCGTTCGAGTGGGACGAATCGCTCGTCGACGCGGTGCTCGCGCGCTGCACGGAGGTCGATTCGGGTGCCCGCAACGTCGACCACATTTTGAACGGCACGCTGCTGCCGGAGATCGCGGGCCACGTGCTCGGCCGGATCGCCGACGGCGCGGCCATCGCGCGCATCGCCGTGCGCGCGGACGAGGCCGGCGAATTCGCCTATACGGTCGAATGAGCCTCCGCACGCGACATCTCATGCATCAACGGATTCACTGAACCATGCCGATCAATCTCCCCGAGCTGCTGACGCCGATCAGCGATGCATCGCCCAGCGGCGACGACCTGCTGTTCTCGAACGAATTCGACGCGATCCAGGACGCGCGGCGCTACGACGATCCGACGCTCGACCAGGGCGAGTGGGTGACCGAGATCAAGGAGGCCGACTGGGGCTTCGTCGTCGATCACGCGGGCGCGCTGCTGCGCACGCGCACCAAGGACCTGCGGCTCGCCGTGTGGCTGACCGAGGCGCTCGCGCTGGAGGACGGCATCACCGGCCTCACCGAAGGCTATGCGCTGCTGGAAGGCCTGTGCCGCGACTACTGGGACACCGTGCATCCGCTGCCGGAAGGCGACGACGTCGAATACCGGCTCGGCAACGTCGCGTGGCTGTCCGGCCGCACGGCCGAGCTGCTGCGCGGCATTCCAGTGACGGACGGCGCATCGAACGCGTTCACCACGCTCGACTGGGAAGTCGCGCAGCATGTGGCGCAGGCCGTGAAGCGCGATCCGGAACACGCGGACGACATCGCGCGCGGCAAGCCGTCGGTCGAGCAGGTCGATGCGTCGCGGCGCGTGACGTCGATCGCGTTCTACACGACGCTGCTCGCGAACCTGAAGGCGTTCGAAATCGCGCTCGACGCGTTCGAGGAGCGGCTCGTCGAACGCGCCGGCGATTCGGCGCCGAGCTTCCGGCAGACGCGCGACGCGTTCGAGACCGTGTACCGGCTCGTCGAGCGCTTCGCGCGCGAGCAGGGCTATACGGGCAGCGCGCCGCATGCGCCGTCGGCGCCGCAGGCGCAGCCCGAGCGCATCGAGCCGAGCTTCGGCGACGCGTTCCACACCGAGGAGACCCATGTGCAGTCGCAGACCGCTCCGCGTCCGCCGGTGACGCAAATGATCGCCGGCATCCAGAACCGTGCGCAGGCCGTCGACCAGCTGCGTGCGGTCGCGCGCTACTTTCGCCAGACCGAGCCGCACAGCCCGGTCGCGTATCTCGCGGACAAGGCCGCCGAATGGGCCGACATGCCGCTGCACAAGTGGCTCGAGAGCGTCGTGAAGGACGACGGGTCGCTGTCGCACATCCGCGAGCTGCTGGGGGTGAGGCCCGACGAGCAGTCGTGAGCCGCCGCTTGTTGACCTGAGAGCGCGGGCCCGGCGGGCTCGCGATGAACGAGAAGAAGGGTGACGCATGAACGTGACCGAACTGGCACAGGCGATTCGTGGTGGCCTGATCCAGCAGGATCGGCTGCTGAAGACGGACATCCCGTCGCTGCCGAACAATGCGCTCGTGCCGCGCCGCGCCGTGACCCGTTCGGCGCTCGGCCGCGATTTCAGCGTGGCGCTCGACCTGGTGTCCATCGCGAGCGACGTCGAGCTCAAGACGCTGATCGCGCAGCCGATCACGCTGTGGATCCAGCAGCCGGACAAGTCGTATCTGCCGATCAACGGCTATGTCCACACGGCGCGACGGCTCGGCGCCGACGGCAGCCTGTCGAGTTACCAGCTGCGCTTCGCGTCGTGGATGCATTTCCTCAAGTTCCGCAGCGACATGCGGTACTGGCAGGACCAGCCGGTCGACGCGATTCTCTCCGACGTGTTCGATACGCATCCGCAGGCCAGGGGCCAATACCAGTTCGCGTTGTCGAAACCGTTGCCGTCCCGGTCGTACTGTCGCCAGAGCGAAACCGACTGGAACTTCGTGCACCGGCTGATGGAGGACGAAGGGCTGTTCGGGTTCTGGCGGCACAGCGAAGACGGGAACGCGCATACGCTCGTCATCACCGACGACGTGCATGCGGTCGATGCGCTGTCCCCGAATGTCGTTACGTTCGATCGTTCCGGCAGCGGCACCGAAACCGCCGGGTTTACGCAATGGACCGCATCGCGGACGTTGCAAAGCACGCTGCACACGACGCGCACGTTCGACTACAAAGCGCCGTCGTCGGCGGGCAATCCGAACGGCACGTCGCTGCCGACCAAGGCCGGCCAGGGCGACCTGCCGGGCCAGGCGGAAATCTACGAATACACAGGCGCGTACACGTATCCGGGCCAGGACCGCGGCGAACACCTGTCGAAGATTCGTCTCGAGGAATGGGAGTCGCGCGCGAAGCGCTTCTTCGGCGTGGGCGGCGTGCGCGCGATCGATGCCGGCCGGCGCTTCACGCTGAGCGGTCATCCCGAGCACGATCGCGATTCGGCGGGCGATCGCGAGTTCGCGGCCATCGGCGTCACGCGGTACATCGAGAACAATCTGCCGGTTTCGGACCACGAAGCGAGTTTTCCGCATAGCCTGCAGGACCAGCTGGCGCAGGTGAAGGCCGGTCACGGGGAAGCGGCGGCGTTCGAAGTTGGGCATGACGACGGCTCCGCCGGGTTCTATCTCGTCGAGGTCGAAGCGCAGCGCGCGAGCGTGCCGTACCGCAGCCCGTTCGAGCATCGCAAGCCCGCGATGCAGCTCGAGACGGCGATCGTCGTCGGGCCGAAGGGCGAAGAGGTTTATACGGACGAGCTGAACCGGATCAAGGTCATGTTCGTCTGGGACCGCCAGAGCGAAGGCCGCGAGAACGCGTCGTGCTGGATGCGTGTCGTGCAGTCCGATACCGGCGGCGGGTACGGCGGCGTGCATATTCCGCGGGTCGGCGAGGAAGTGCTGATCGGCTACATCGGCGGCGACTGCGACCGGCCGATCGTCATGCATCGCGTGTACAACGGTGCGACCAGGCCGCAGTGGCATAGCAACGGGATCCTGTCGGGCTTCCGGTCGAAGGAGTATGCGGGATCGGGGCACAACGAGATGGTGCTCGACGACGCGACCGGGCAGAACCGCGCGCGCCTGTTCAGCAGCAGTGCGAATTCGTTGCTTCATCTCGGCTATCTGATCGAGCAGAACGGGAACACGCGCGGTGCGTATCTCGGCTCAGGCTTCGACCTGCGCACGGATGCGTACGGCGCGATGCGGGCCGGGCAGGGCCTGTACGTGACGACGCATCCGAAGCAGGCGAACAGCCAGCCGCTCGACGTGAGTGAGGCGAAGCAGCAGCTTGGCAATGCTGAGGGGCTGATCGAATCGATGTCGCAGGTCAGCGAGATGCATCAGGCGGAGAGTCTCGGCACCGGTCGCGATGCGCTCAAGCAATTCGTCGAGGCGACGCAGAGCAGCGTGGCGGGGGCGGCTTCGGGCGGCGGCAGGACTGCAGGCGGCGGGACGGGGAATGCGAATGCGTTCAAGGAGCCGGTGATGTTGTTCGCGAGCCCGGCGGGGATCGGGGTGGCGTCGCAACAAAGTACGCACCTGGCTGCGGACCGGTACGTGAACGTGGTGAGTGGTCAGAGCACGCATCTCGTCAGCGGCAAATCGCTGGTGGCGAGCGTCAAGGAGAAGCTCAGCCTGTTCGCGCAGAACGCGGGCATGAAGCTCTTTGCCGGGAAAGGCAAGGTCGAGGTGCAGGCGCATGAGGACAATATCGAAATCACCGCGCAGAAGACGGTGAAAATTCTCTCTGCGACCGAGAACACGGAAATCGCGGCGGCGCGGGAGATTTTGTTAACGTCCGGGGGTGCGTATATCCGAATTGCTGGCGGAGATATCGAAATTCATGCACCTGGTCGTGTCGATGTAAAGGGAAGCCAACATAGTTTTGCTGGTCCGGCGCGTTTAAGTTATCCATTACCCGACTTGCCTCAATCGTCGCCCACAAAATTCAGTCAGAGAGTTTTGTTCAGATCGATAGACGATGGTCAGTCTGTCAGTCAAGTAAAGTACTCGATGTTCGCCGTGTCGCCGGAAGCGGCGCGGCGTATCGTCATGGGGGTGTCTGCTGACGAGGGTTCTGAGCGAAGAGTTAACCCTGCTGAGACCGAACATCTGACAGTGCTTTACGGTCAAGGCGAGTGGGGTGCAATATACGACTTCAATATCGATCGGGAAAACGACGAATCGATGACAGATTTCGTACAAGAAGGCGATGCTGGAGTTGCATGAAAATGGAGACTAAAAACGAATATGTCGTCCGCCCCGGCGATACCCTGAGTGCCATTGCGCACACTCACGGAACGACAGTCGATGATCTCGTCAAATTGAATCGGATCGAGAACTCCCGCTTGATCTATCCAGGACAAAAGCTTGTCCTTTCCTCTCCCGCTGCGGACCCTGTCGAAGCGTTCTTTGCCGAATTGTGGATTCGCGTCACGGACGCAAAAGGCTTGCCAATTCAAAACCTGAAGACGACGATCGTGACAGCTGCAGGTCGGCACAAGCATGCTACCGATGAACACGGGGTCGTGCCGCCCGTGAGAACGCGAAAGGCTGACGAAAAGATTCACGTATATGTGGCGAAGATCGATGGAGGGAGAAAGAAGGTAGCTGAACTTAAACCGCCTGCAGGCGTGCATCAGGCGACGTTACAAAGCCCAAAGCTGAAGGCGCAGATCCCGCTGCGTGTCCACACAGGTGGCAGTGATCATCAAGAGAAGGCGCCGTTGCCCCTGCCTCCAGGAGAGGTGCAACACAATCGCGACAGTTCAGGAAATCCGGTCGTAAATGCAGGTGTCGAATGTCCTAATAAGGACAATCTGCGTTTGGGGCCGAACAGCAAGTTTCGCGACTACATCCTTGCCGCGAGCAAGAAAAGTAATTTCAAGCCGCAGGCCGTCGCGTCGGTTGTGAATATCGAGGCAGCGAAGCTTTCAGTTGTTGTTGAAAAAAAATCAAGGTCAAAGGTAAGGAAAAGACGAAAAAGGTGCGCGTTTCCACTGGCGAATGGGATCCCAATTCGGCAGCGTCGAAGTCGACAGCGAGAGGGCTCACGCAATTTCTCGCGGGTACATGGCTGGGCGAGGCGATCAGGCCTGGAACTTTTATCAACCAAAAGGCCGAAGCAAACGGGTGGGTGAAGAAGGACGCAGCCGGGCGATTCAGCGTGGTTCCTGAGCACAAGGCCGAACTTCTGGAGTTGCGGATGAATGCCGAGGCGGCGATCATGGCGGCGGTGGATTACGGTATGTCGAATTTCAAGGCACTCGAAGGTGGTGGCTACGATTTCTCGAAATTGAATGATGGGGAGCGCGCGAAGATGCTGTACTTGTCTCACCACTTAGGAGCAGGCGATGCAAAACGGTACTTGGCCGGAACAATTGCTGCGGAGGATACGTACACCGAAGCAAAGCCGCACCATCCTCCCAGACTCATTGCCCGCGGGGCCAAGACGCTTTTGACGGCGCAGGTGGGAAGCGCGGCAGCAGCGAAGCGTGCGGAAGAGAACGGTGGGAACTATGTCAAGGCTCACCGCCTGTGGTTGAGCCATCTCGTCGACACAGGTGTCAACTTCAAGAACTTCGCATGTGACCCTTCGAAACTTGAAGATGTTCGTCCGCTGCTGGATCTTGTGACTGTCGTCGGTGGTACGAACCCCACTTTTTAGGAGGCGAGTTTGTTGAAGTCGTTTGTTGTAATGTTGATGGCGATCTGTTGCATCAGTGTCAAGGCGCAGACATCCGGGGGAGATCACGATACGATCCGTACCGTTGCGGGCACATTGCAGATATCAAAGATCGTCCAACCGGGAAGCGATGGCGTTACATTTAATGTCGAGCTCGATGGCAAGCAATTCGATCACCTTTACGGTTCACGCTATGTGTACTATCCGGATTCGAAAGAACAGGATAAGGCCGTCTCGCGGTTGATCGTCGAAGACTTCAGCGGCGGTTTTTCGGATCCACCGGCGGTCTCCCTGTACGATTTCCGCCAAAAACCCGCCGCAGTCTGGTCGGTTAGCGACAAGTTGGATATTGACGATGTCCGATGGCTGCCTGGCCGCGTACTGCTTAGTGTGGGGGGGAAGTGGTTTGCTTTCGCGAACGGAAAGCTCGTGGCAGTTCACAATAGAAGGAAATAACCCGACATGTCCGTGGGTTCAGCCTGGTTGAAGGCGTGTCGATCCAGGCGGAGCTCGTCGGACTGCTCGATGCCGTTTCGCCCGTCATGTCAGAGGGAGCCGGAACACTGATCGGAATGGTGCCCTATCCGAGCATGTTCGAGACCGGCTTTGGGGAAATGCATCCGCAGTGTTTGACCGAATTGACGGAGCAACGAATGAAGACGCTTGGATTACCTTAAACACGCGCACGATCAGTGAACGGCCGGTCCTCAGCTACCGACAACGGCGATCGGCGCCTCGCATGAACGATCGTGACCAGCGCGATCCGAACCCGCCATGCACATCCGCATCACGAACCGCTGACGCGATTCCGTGCACGCCGCGCTTTCCGCTTCGCCGCGCTTTTTTTGCGATCCTCGATCCACGGCAGCAGCGAAATGCTTGCCGCAGACAGCATCAACCCGGCGACCAGAGCAAACAGACCGAATCCGATTTCTCGTACCCATTCCCCGCCCACAACCGCTTCGTTGCGCCGCGCAATACCCGGAAACATCGGCGAAACGCGCAGGTCATCGTTCGCTGCGGCGCTGCAATACTTCTTCGTGAACGCGGCGAATTGTTCGCGGCTGATGTTCTCGGCGGCCGAACGCGAATACACCGGCGACCCGGCAGGCTGCCACGTCGTATCGTACTGCTGCGCCTGTCCCGCGCCATAGCGGAACAGGGCGCGCGCCTCCCATGTCGCATCGGATTTTCCGTATCGCAGAGACAACTCGCATCGCTCGACAATGGCGGGGACGTGAGGCCACGCACGAGCGCGAACGAGGATGGCGGAATTGATCGTGCCATCTATACCCACCAGTACGAAGAGCCCACCAACGAACAGAAGAATGGCCGACCACAAGCAGCGGATCGCGTATTTCACTGGAATCGCTGGATTTAGTAGTGGGGCGGTGAGGTGACCGGCTTGTTGACCATGCGCGAGCAGATTGGGCGTGCGCAATCCGAGGGACGAGTCTGCCGCTATCCGGTCCCGGCGCGCGATATCTCCGAATCGGCGCTTACTGCCCCACCCGGAACTCGATCCGCCGATTCCTCGCGCGCCCCTCGGCCGTATCATTCGGCGCAATAGGCTGATCCGGCCCGACCCCTGTCGTCGTCATCTGCTGCGGCTGAATGCTCTTCGTGATCAGATACCCCTTCACCGCATCCGCACGCGCCTGGCTCAGCGCGATGTTCGACGTCCGGTTCCCCGAGTTGTCGGTATGCCCGATGATGTCGACCGTGCGGTTCTGCATCTTCGCGAGCGCGGCCGCCATCTGATCGAGAATCTGCCTGCCTTGCGGTGTGAGCGTCGCACTGCCCGTTTCGAACTCGATCGTGCGATTCGCGAGCGTCTGGTCGAGCAGCCCCTGCTCGGACGCCGACACGCGCAGCCCGTTCTTGATCGTATAAGTCGGATTCAGCGTATTGGCCATGTCGCTCGCGAGCTGCTGGCGCTGCGCCTCGTTGTGCACCTCGCCCTTCATCTCGATCTGCGTGCCGTTGATCTTCAGCTGGCCTTTGCTGATCTGCTTCAACTGCGCGCCGAGCAGCTTCTGCACGTTCGCGCTCCAGTTCGGCGGCGTCGCGACGTCGCCGACCTCGATCTGGTCGACCACGTTCGCCGCGCCGTAGGTGTCGCGCAGCTTCTGCAGCACGGCGGCCTTGGTCGCCTCGTCGGGCACCTTGCCGCCGACCACCACCTGGCCGGGCGACGCGTTCGCGGGCGGCGGTGCGATCGTGCCGGCCGTGCCGCGCACCACCGTGCCGGACGCCGTGGCCGGCGCGGCGCCGGGGTTGGCGTTCGCGGGCAGGGCGGCGGTCGCGACCGTGCCGTTGCCGACCGGCGTGACGGTCGCGCCGCCCGTGTTCTGCGCATGGGCCGCGCCGCAGGCGACGAGGCCCGCGGCGGCGAGAGCGGATACGAAGGGCGACAAGCGCGTGCGCCGGACCTGAATCGTGCGTTGCATCCCGTCAGCCTCCGATGAACGCTTCGCGGAAGGCGTCGATGGCGACGCGCAGCGAGAGTTGCGGTTGGTCGAGGTAGCTGACGAGCTTGCTGATCTGATGATCGTTTTGCGCATGGGCGTCGATCCACTCGGGATCGTCGATGTCGATGTTGTGGGCGGCGTAGGTCTGCGGATCGACGACGCTCAGCAGCGTCTTCGACGACGCGCCGTTGAAGCCGATGATCAGCCGTTCGCGTTCGGCGATCGTGCCGATGAAGATCGCGAGCTCGAAGTCGGCCTGCGCGACGAACGGTGCGATCAGTTCGAGCCAGAACGCGGCGACGAGGCTGCGATAGAACGGGTCGACCGGCAGCGGCAGCGTGAGGCCGCGCTCGATGTGCGACGAGCCGCTCTGCATCACGGGCCGCAACAGCGAACCGAGCGCGAGCATCGCGCCGCGCAGTCGCACCGGATGGCCGCTTTCGAGCAGCATCTGCTGCAGGCCGTACAGCGACTGGTGTTCGATGAAGTCGTTGAAGGTGCCGTCATGCGACGTGCCGGGGCCGCCGACGTCGATCGGCACCTGCGTATCGCCGAGCGCCTGCAGCGCGCCGGGCGGCTCCTCCTTCGCGAGCAGCGCCGGCATCTGCGCGGCGACGCGCGACCACAGCCGCGCGAACGCGAGCGGGCTGCGCGCGAGGAACGCGAGCGGCCGGTCGACCTCGAGCGCGGTCGCGCCGAGGAACGGGAAACGGCGCATCGACACGTCGTGGCTCGCGACCATGTGGCCCGCGATGGCGAGCTTGCTGCGCGAGCCGAGGAACGCGAAATGCATCGGCTTCGCATCCTCGTAGACGATCTTCCAGCGCGGATCCTCCGCGAGCAGTTCGAGTGCTTGCGCGATCCAGCGATCGAGCGTCTGCAGCAACTGCGGATTGTGCGGGCTCTTCACGAAGTCGCCGCGCGACGGAATCTTGCCGAAGTAGGCGATCTGCGCCTGAACGGTTTGCGTCATTGCGCCCCCTGTGCGTTCGTTGCGGTGGCGGCCGCGACGGCCGGTGCGGCCGCCGGCGCGCCCGAGCCGGCCTGCGTCGCGTTCTGCGCGGCACCCGCGCTCGCGTCGGCGACCGACGACGGCAGCTGCAGGCCGCGCAGGCTCTGCTGCTGCGGCTGGTCGCCGCCGCCGCTGGTCGGCTGCGACGTGCTGATGATGCGCATCGTCACCGACACGTTCACGCTGCCCTGGACCCACGTGAGGTCGAAGGTGCCGTCCGGACGGCGCTTGCGCTGCGCCGAGTTGATCAGCTTCTCGAGACCGTAGCGGCCCGGTTCGTTGACGAGCTGCACCGTGCGGCCGTCGAAGGTCGTCGCGGACAGCGTCGCGCCCGGCGAGCCCTGCGGGTTCGGCCACACGAAGTTGGTCCACTGCGGCGGCGTGTTGCGGTAGCGCAGCTGCTGGCCGTCGATCGCGATCGTGTATTCCGTCGTGCCCGTGCTCGGCTGCGGCAGGATCTGGAACACGGTCTGCGGTTCGGCCGCCGCGGCCGCGCCGCCCGCGGCGCCGCCGGCGAGCGGGGCGACCCAGCGCGCGAAGCCGTTCGTGAAGTCGGGCGTGAGGCCGATGCCCATGTCGCCCCACGTGCGGGCGGCGAGCGTGTCGCCGCGGCGCACCGCGAGCGGGCCCAGCGTCGTGCCGACGAACTTCGCGATCGCACCGTCCGGACCGAACACCTGCGCGATTTCACCGGCGCCGGCCTCGACCTTCGCGTTCGCCGCGAACGGGTACTTGGTCGCGAGCGAGCTCTGGAACGGCTGGTAGACCTGCGCGTTCCATACCTTGTTGACTTCCGCGCTGGCCGGCTGGATCACCACCGAGAACGCCTGCATCAGCGGCCGCACCAGCAGCGGACGCAGCGACTTGCGTTGCGAATCGGTGAGGCCGGTCAGCATCTGCTCGTCGACGAACTTCAGCGAATCGGCGAGTTCCGAGCCGTTGCCGTCGAGCGTCTGCTGCATCAGCTGGCGCGCGCCGGGGCCGGGGTCGCCCTGGTTCTTGATCACGTTGAAGCGCGTACGGACCTTCGACAGCGAGTCCATATAGCCCTTGAGCATCGACGTGCCGTCGTGCGTCGCGACGATCCGCGCGAGCCCGATGAACTCCTGGCCGATCGGACCCATCGGCACCTCGGCCGGATTGCCGTTGATGTCGATGTTCGCGGCCGCCACCTGGCCGGCCTGCGAGCGCGTGAACAGCTGCTTGACCCAGTTCACGACGCCGGTCTGCGCCTTCTTGATCGCGACGTTCGCCAGCGACGGGTTGTCCCACGACGTCTGGTCGTACGCGGTCTCGAGGATCTTGCGGATCGGCGAATCCTGCGGGTCGCCGAGGCGGTTCATCCCGTCGACGGCCTGGCCGAAGCTGCTGAAGCCCTGCACCGCGATGCCCTGCATGAACTTCTGCCAGTGCTGCGCGTACTCGGTCTTGTACATCCCGACGAGCGTCTTCTGGATCTGCTCGGGGCTGCCTTCCAGCGTCAGGTCGTCCTGCGTCGACGTGTTCAGCACCCAGTCCTTCGCCTGCAGTTCCTTGGTCGCCGCGTCGCGGATTGCCGGCTGCACGTAGTCGAACCACGCTTCGCGCGTGAACGTGCCCGGAATCGCATAGCTGCCGGCGACCAGCCCCTGGTTGCCGTCG
Source organism: Burkholderia sp. BCC1998 (assembly GCF_905339875.1). Classification (NCBI taxonomy): domain Bacteria; kingdom Pseudomonadati; phylum Pseudomonadota; class Betaproteobacteria; order Burkholderiales; family Burkholderiaceae; genus Burkholderia; species Burkholderia sp. BCC1998. The sequence continues at coordinate 59,831 of NZ_CAJPHE010000020.1, read as the reverse complement.
CCGACGATGCGCGCGATGGTCATCGGCGCGAAGCGGGTCGACGCGCGCGCCTTGATTTCCTCGTAGACGCGCTGGCGGGCCGGCATGCCGCGCACGACGCGGCGCAGGTTCTCGCGGGTCTGGTCGACGAGCGCGAGGTTCGCGTCGATCATCGGCCAGTCGTTGTCGTTCACGCGGGCGAGATAGAACGAGATCATGCGCTCGGCGCTCTTGATCATCTCGTCGCGCGGCATGTTGCCGCGATTCGTCTCGAGCCAGCCACGCCAGAAGCGGGCGAGCTGGTCGGTCAGGTGCGCCTGTTCGACGTGACGCTTGTCGGACAGCATCAGGTAGGTCTTCAGCGCGTTGTACGCGTCCTGCACGTTGGTCGGCGACGCGTCGCTGTAGAGGCCGCCTTGCGGCGCGGCCGGCTGTTGCGGCGCGGCGGCCGCCGCCGCGGATGCGCCTTGCGCGGCGCCGGCGAGCGGCGTGGCGCCCGGCGGGTTCGTCGACACGGGAATCGCGCCGCCCTGCACGGCCCCCGATTCCGGCGGGCGCGTCATCGGCACGAGCTGTTCGGGATGCGCGTTCACGTCCTTCATGAACGACGCGAGGTTCTGCGAGACCGGCGCCAGCAGGATCTGGCGCACGCCGTTGTAGTACTCGGTCAGCAGGTGCTGTTCGAGACGGTCGCCCTGGTACAGCCCGAGCGACACCGACACCGGCTTGTCGCGGCGGAACTGTTCGAGCTGTTCGATGCGGTCTTCCAGGATGTCCATCGCCTGCAGGCGCGACTGCAGGTCGTTGCGGCCCTGCTGCAGGCGCGTGACGTTGTCGAGGTCGGCCTGCACGTTCGCGACGAGCTGCTGGTTGCCGATCGTCGACCAGGTCCAGCCGCCGAGCGCGAGTGCGAGCGCCGCGACGAAGCCGAAGAAGGTCGCGTAGCGCAGCCGGGTCTTGGTCGGGCTCGCGAACTGGCGCACGGTCTGGCGGTCCGCGAAGATCACCTTCGAGAACAGGTCGCGCAGGAAGAAGCCGTTCTTCGAGAACGCGCTGTGCGGCTTGGGCAGCGCGCTCGCGTCGAGGCCGAAGCGGTGCGCGATGCGCTGCGCGGCGGCGCTGTTGGTTTCGCCTTCCTGCAGCGCGCTGGTGAAGTAGAAGCCGCGGAAAATAGGCTTGTACTGGAACGGGTTGTTCTCGAACAGCGTCGCGAGGAATGCGCGCAGCGACGGCTTGATCGTCGAGAATTCGAGCGGGAAGCTCAGCTGGCCCGGCGACAGCTGGTTGCCGCGCGACAGCGACAGCTGCGCGACGCTGATTTCCTTCAGCCCTTCGTAGAGTTCCTCGAAGTGCGTGTCGAACTGCGCGACCACGTCGCGCTTGTCATCGGGCTCGTAGGGCAGGGTGGCGCCCCACACGCGGTCGTATTCGTGCTTGTCGCTGCTGCTGAAGAATTCGGTGAAGCCGGTGATCAGGTCGGCCTTCGTGAACATCACGTAGACCGGCGCGAACACCTCGAGCTTCTCCGTCAGCTCCTGAACGCGCTGACGAAGGTTCTTCGCGAGGTTGATCGCGAATTCGGGGCGGTTGCCGGTGAGTTCGGCGATGCTCGCGGTGACGATGATGCCGTTGATCGGCGCCTTCGGACGATAGCGCTTCAGCAGGCCGAGAAAGCCGAGCCATTCGCTGCGGTCTTCCTCGTGCACCGAGTAGCGGCCGGCCGTGTCGAGCAGGATCCCTTCGGTCGTGAAGAACCAGTCGCAGTTGCGCGTGCCGCCGATGCCGTGGATCACCGCGCTGTTCTTGTCCGCGAACGGAAACTGCAGGCCGGAGTTCAGCACGGCGCTGCTCTTGCCGGCGGCCGGGTTGCCGATCACGATGTACCACGGCAGTTCGTACAGCGCGGAGCCGCCCGACACCTGGCCGATCTTCGATGTCTTGATCGTCTTCACCGCGTCGGACAGGCGCGTGCGCAGCACGTCGAGGTCGGCGGTCTTCGTGTCGGGTGCGAGCGCGGCCGCGGCCGGCGCGGCGATCTTGCCGGTTTCCGCCTGCTCTTCGAGCACCTGGCCGAGCTGCCGGTTCGCGCGCTTCACGCGCCAGCGGCGCACCAGTGCGACGCCGAGCCACAGCACGAGGATCGCCGCGAAGGCGACCGCCGCCCACAGGAGCGGCAGCTGCAGCATGTCGGCAGCGATGAAGAGAATCGCCGCTAGCGCGACGATCCCGACAATCGAGAGCGTACGCGGATGAGTCAGCACGTTGAGGATGCGTTGCATAGGACGTTCAGGTTCCGGTGCGATTCGGTGAGGCGACGCAGGCGCGCCGAGCGGCAAGCGTGGCGCCGCGATGTGTCGCCATGCTGTCAAACGGGATGAAGGGGGCTGGCATCAATGCGCCCGCGGCATCGGAGAAGGCGCGCGCAATAATGAAAGGACGCTGTGAGAATTAAAACGGAAGCGGCTGCCTGAAAAAATCGCGCAACGGAATGCCCGATCGTTTGCACCGCCCAAATCGTTTCCTGCCGGGTGATTAAAAAGCCCCATGCCGCCCTCATTATTTCTTGTCCGGCAGCCCTGACTAGCTGCCGCGTCCCAGTTTAAAACCGGGTTTATGGTATTCCACGTGCCCGAGATCCATCATTTTCCAACGGCCTCCCCAGGTCAGGCCGACTTGCTCGGCGACCTGTCCGTACAACTGGTAGCCGCGCATCGCCCAGGGATCTTTCTCGGAAATGACCAGCTTGCCGTCGCGCAGAAACGCGTTGTCGGCCGCGAGCCCGAACTGGTGATAACTCTGGAAGGCCGCCGCATTGGTCACGTTGGTGCCCATCTGCGCGAGCCGGTTCTGTCGTTCCGGACTCCGATAACCTTCCAGCAGCGCCATCTCGTAACCATATTGTTCGTGCATGATCTTGTAGACCAGCAGCAAACGCGTACGGAAATCGGGATCCAGCAGGTTCCAGTCGCGGCTTGCATCTCTCAGCGCCGGCCGCACCTGTTCGACTTCCTTCGTGGCAAAGACTTCCGGCGGCAACGGCGGCGGCGGCACGAGCTGTTCGCCCTGCAGCAGCGCGGCGATCTTCTCGTCAGGCACGCGCGCCGTGTCGTCGTACTGAAATAATTGCCGACCGCGTAACGCAATGGCCACCAATGGCGGCGTCGCAAGAATACCTGCCGACACCATAATCATCAAGCGCCGCCGGATCAGTAAATTTTGCACGTCACTTAATGCGCCGCGCGTAACGCTTGCCGATTTAACAATTTGACTTCGCGTACGTGCGGCGTGATCGTTCGCGCGGCGCGTCAGGCGGCCGCGAAACTGGGCGACGGATTCGAAAACGGTCGCGCGGATACCCGGTAAAAGCAACAGTGCCGCAACCGCGACGGCAAGGGCGAAATAGGCGACGAGTGCGACGGCAATCAACGAAATCCCCGGAAATTGGAATTGATTGTGTTTTGCAATGCTTGCTCTTAGAATCAGGCTGCTTTGAGAGGCCGGGCTATATTATCGCGGTGAATTAAACCAGGATTCAATGAGACGCTGAATGAGTGCGCCGGAAAATTCAAATTCGAAAACCCCGCCCAGCCTGCTATCCGATACCAAACCGGCAGGCGGGGGCGAACCGCAGCAGTCGCGCATTCTCGCGAATCTGGAAGGACGTGTCACGCCGCCGGCCGAACCGCCGCGCCGTTCGCTGAAGGGGCCGATCGCGGCCGTCGTCGCGCTCGTGGTCGCCGTCGGCGGCTGGGGCGCATGGCGCTGGCAGCAGCAATCCGGCGAGGCGGCCGTCGTGGCAGCCGCGCCCGTGCAGGCACCGGCGAAGGCCGAGCCGGCCAGCGCCGCCGCCGTGCAGGTCGCGCAGAATGCCGCGTCGGCTGCGCCCGTCGTGCAAACGGCGACGATCGTCAACGACGATGCCGCGTCCCAGGTCGTTGCGTCCGCATCGGGCGCGTCGGGCGCGGACAACAGCCGCTTGTCGCGCGCGCTCGCGAACGGTGCCGACGATGCATCGGGCGCGGCCACGGCGGGCGCCGTCGCCGCGACGGCTGCCGCAGCAGCGGCGACGACGAAATCCGCGAAGGCCGACGCCGCGAAGAGCGACAAGGTCGCCGCCCGCAGCAAGGCCGATGCGAAGGCCGATGCGAAGGCGGAGGCTCGCAAGCATCACAAGGAACAGCAGGCGGAGCTCGCGCAGGCGAAGAAGCGTCGCGAAGCGGCGACCCGTACCGCGAGCGCGAAGGCGTCCGGGAAGGACGACCCGGATGCGGACCTGCTCGCCGCGCTCGTCGCCCGTACGAAGCCGGCCGACAAGAAGGTCGCCGCGCAGAAGGGGCAGGTCGTGCCGACCAAGACGGCCGCCGCGACGGGCGGTTCGCTCGCATCGCGCGTGAAGGATTGCGCGGAGCGCGGCTTCTTCGAGGATCAGCTGTGCCGCTGGCGCGTCTGCGACGGCCACTGGGGCAAGGATCCGGCCTGCCCGACCGCCGCGCAGTCGGAGACGCGGCAGTAACCGGCATCACACCAGCCTGCACATCGCACCTGCGCCGCCCACCGGGCGGCGCGTTGTTTTTGGGACGTCTTACGCCGGACGGCAGGATGTGACAATGTCACGAAAATGCCGCATGCATCGGGCATACGTTTCCTTCCATTTCCCGGCGTGGCGCCGCAATGCGCGATGCGCGGCGCGGCGAGCGCCGCACGACCTTCGACACGATGGACCTGATCGTACAGACTTACGGCGCCGATACGTCCGGCATGGTGTGCGGATTCCGCTTCGTCCCGGGCGGATCGGGCGCGATGCTCGATGCCGATGCGGCCGCCGCATGGCTGCGCGCGTGCCGCGAGCGCGATGCGGCCGCATCGGACGATTTCGTCTGGCTGCACTTCAATCTCGCGCACGGCGCGAGCGAGCGCTGGATGCGCACGCACCTCGGATTGCCCGACAGCTTCTTCGAATTCCTCCACGAAGGGTCGCGCTCGACGCGCATCGAGCAGGAGGACGGCGCGCTGCGCGCGATCGTCAACGACGTGATGTTCAACCTCGAGCTGACGCCGTCGGAAATCGCGACGCTGTTCGTCCACGTCGAGCGGCGCATCATGGTCACCGCGCGGCTCAAGCCGCTGCGTTCGGTCGATACGCTGCGCGCCTGCGTGCGCGACGGCGAGCGGTTCCGGTCGCCGGCCGAACTGCTCGTGCACCTGCTGCGCGACCAGGCCGACCTGCTGATCCAGATCATGCGGCGCACGAGCATCGACGTCGATCGCATCGAGGATCGCTTCCTGTCGCAACGGCTCACGTCGAACCGCATCGAGCTCGGCGCGATGCGCCGCACGCTGACGCGGCTGCAGCGCATGCTGGCGCCCGAGCCCGGCTCGATTTTCCGGCTGCTCGCGAAACCGCCCGCGTGGCTGCACGCCGAAGACGTGCAGGAGCTGCGCGAATCGACCGAAGAGTTCTCGCTGGTGCTCGCCGATCTGTCGGGGCTCAACGAGCGGATCAAGCTGTTGCAGGAAGAGATCGGTTCGCGGCTCGACGAGCAGAACAACCGGACGCTGTTCACGCTGACGCTCGTGACCGTGATCGCGCTGCCGATCAACATCGTCGCGGGCTTCTTCGGGATGAACGTCGGCGGCGTGCCGTTCTCGGAGAACAAGCACGGGTTCTGGCTGATGGTGCTGCTGGTCGCGGGCTTTACCGCGCTCGCCGCTTGGTGGGCGTTTCGCCGGCGCGACGATCGCTAGGGCCCGTTATCGGCGTGAACAGGCGCCAGGCCGGCATTGGCGCGGCGCCGCACGCGGCGGCAACAAAAAACAGGCCCCGCATCCGGGGCCTGCGATAGGAGGTGAAGGGACGTGAAGGGACATGAAGCGTCGAACGCCGGCCGGCGCCGCGTATCGCGCGGCACCGGCCGGCCGGATCACGTTACTGAACCAGCGTCTTGCGCGGCTTGAACATGCCCTGGTAGCGCAGCGACGGACGTTCCTTCACCGTCGGCGCGATGCCGCCGAAGCTCGGCGTCTGGCGCAGCTTCATTGCGGCCGGCGAAGCGACCGAGCCGATCGACGTCGAGCGCGAAGCCGGCGCGAGGTTGTTCGCGACGAGCAGCGCGGCCTCGCTCTTCAGGTTCGCGAGCAGCACCGGATCGACCGAGCTGTTGACCTGCGTGAGCAGGCCGCTCCACGCGGCGTCGCTGTAGTTCACGACGTAGTAGTCGAGACCGCTCGGATCCGCGACCACGCCCGTGCAGCCGTCGATCCGCGTCTGCGTCTGCGTATCCTTCAGCGCGAGCGTCGTGCGTTTCGCGAGACCCTGGCCGTACGCGAGCGTGATCGGTACCGTCCACTGCAGGCCCGGATACGCGTTCTTGTTCGGGAACGGCTGCTGTTTCAGCGTGACGACCGTCTGGTTCTTCGTCATGTCGCACTGCGTGTCGAGCGAGATCAGCGGCACGCCCGTCTGGCGCACGTAGCTGTCGCCGATCGGGCCGACCGCCTGGCCGCTTTCCTTCGACAGCGCATCCCACAGGCGCTTCGGCGTGCCGTTGCCGAACGAGTAGTCGACCAGGTACTGCTGCAGGCCGCGGCGCAATGTCTGCTCGCCGAGATAGTTCTCGAGCGTCTTCAGCACATGGCCGCCCTTGTCGTACGTGAACGCGCTCGCGCTCAGCACGAAGTCGTTCGATGCCCAGTCGTTGAAGTTCGGCGCGACCGGGAACGCGTTCGGGCCGATGTCGCGATTGATCACGCGGTACTTGTTCTTCACCTGGTCGAGCCAGCTGAACTCGTCGGGGAAGAACTGGATCGTCGTCTTCGTCTCGAAGAACGTCGCGAACGACTCGTTGAGCCAGACGTTGTCCCACCAGTCGGCCGTGACGAGATCGCCGAACCACTGGTGCGCGACTTCGTGCGTCAGCACCTCGTTACCGTAGCGCGACATCGGCTGGCCCGGTTGCGGCAGGATGTCGTCGGCGAACTCGAGGATCGACCCCCAGTTCTCCATCCCGCCGAAGTTCAGGTCCTTCTGCTCCTTGAACGCGTCGTTCGCGGCGACCGTATCGAACTTCGTCAGCGGCAGCGGGATACCCGTGTAGCGGTAGTAGAAATCGAGCGCCTGCTTGGTGCGGTCCATCGCCGGCTTGGCCCAGTCGCTCATGCCCGGCGGCGTGAACACGCGCAGGTGCAGGCCGCCCTTGCCGCCCGGCAGCGGGCTCGAGAAGTCGTCCTCGTAGGTATCGAACAGGCCACCGCCGAAGAACAGCAGGTACGACGGCATCGGCGGCGTCTTCTCGAACTGCACGAGCTTGTAGCCGCCGCCGACGTTGGTCGACGGCTTCTCGGCCGCGTTCGACACGACGCGCCAGTTCTGCGGCACTTCGGCCGTCACTTCATAGGTCGGCCGGAAGGCCGGCTCGTCCCAGCCCGGGAACCACTGGCGCGACAGGTTGGTTTCGCCCTGCGTGAGGATCGCGCCGCTCGTCTTGCCGTCGGTGCCCTTCAGGTCGACGCGGAACACGCCTTCGGCGGCCGAGCAGCCCGGATACGGATCGTCGCCGCAGCTGCCGCCCGTCTGCGTGGCCGGATCGTCGTACGACTTGAAGTTGATGATGCCCGACCACTCCATGTGCAGCGAATAGTTGCCCGGCGCGATCGTGCCGGCGACGGGGCGCAGCTGGTAGAAGTCGCCCTTGTCCTGCGGCGTCGCGATCAGCTGGATGTTGCCCGGCTGCAGCGTGATGCGGCCGTTCGTGAACTTGATCCGGTGGCCGGCGATCACGATGTTGTTGACCGGCTTCAGCACCTTGATCTCGACGTCGGCGCGCCCGTCGAACGCGTTCAGCGCATCGTTCGGGCGGAACCACAGCCGGTAGTTGACCGGTACCACGGTGTCCGGCAGCTCGACGGGCGACACGCTCTTGTCGACGTTGGAGGCTGACGGCGGCGTGTTGGCGGCGGGCGACGAGCTCGAGTGCGGCGCGCCGGCGGCGCTGAGTGCGGAAGCCGAGCCGACGCCGCTGTCGTCGCCGCCGCACCCGGCGAGCGCGAGTGCGGCAACCAGCGGCAGGTAACGCATCTTGTGAATGTTGATCGACATGACTGAAACCTCGATTGTTGAAAGAATCGTTCAGTGCTGCGAAAACGCCGGCAAAAGAAATCCCTCGCCGTTAATCAACAGCGACGAGAAATGCCAATGACGGATTATTCGAAAAGACGGCCGGCCGACTACGTGAAGGTAATCATGGTTTACTGCCCCCTCTGTGTTTCCGGATGTCGGTTAACTGGCCGGTTCAAAATGGCCGGGCGCGGGTTGTACTGAATTGATTTCGCGCGCACGACACAGGGCCGCCCGCCCTGTGCGGGCGTGCATTCCCTTTGAACCGACGACCCACGGGGCTGGCCGTACCAGGCCGCAGGACGGAAGGACGGCGTGTCGCCGTTCCGTAAAATCGCCGTCATACGGCTTGAAGGTTTGTCGGCCTGCTCGAAGGATGCGTAAATATACTTGATGGTTTTGGGTAAAGGAAACGAAAAAATTAGAAAGTGCTTCTCTTGAATTTTTCGCGCGCCATTGAATGCTGGGAAGCATTAATTCGCTTTCTGTTTAGCCATTCGTTTCCGTAGTTTTAATCTATTAACGATCTCGGCGGCGCGCGAAAACTACGAATCAGGGCGTGGCGCGGCGCGCTCGGTACAATGCGGCGACGACCCGCCGATCGATTGCCGCAAGGAGGCCAGCCCATGCCACGAGCCCTGTTCCGTATCGCGCCGCTGCGCGCCATGCTGCTGCTGTTCGCCGCCGTCTTCGTGCTCGGCGGTTGCGCGGGCCTGACGCGCGAGCCCGTGAGCGTGACCGTCGCCGGGCTCGACCCGCTGGCCGGACAGGGCCTCGAGATGCGCTTCAGCCTGAAGCTGCGCGTGCAGAACCCGAATGACACGCCGATCGAATACGACGGCATTTCGGTCGCGCTCGACCTGAACGGCACGCCTTTCGCGAGCGGGGTCAGCGATCGCTCGGGCGTCGTGCCGCGCTTCGGCGAGGCCGTGATCGACGTGCCCGTTTCGGTGTCGGCGTTCGCCGCCGCGCGGCAGGCGTGGAACCTGCCCGGCGCGGCAGCCAGCGGCGAGTTGCCGTACGCGCTGCGCGGCCGGCTCGCCGGCGGCGTGCTCGGCACCGTGCGTTTCAGCGATGCGGGCACGTTGCGCATGCCGGCGACGCCGGGGTGGGGCGGCTAGACGATGCCTGCGCGACGCCCCGGATGCCGGACCGGACGAAGCGGCGTGATTGCAGCGCCGTCTGACGATTCCTGACGATCGTGTTTCGTGCGCCTTACGTTTTGCGCTGCAATCGCGTTTAGACTGCCTCGGTCCGGAGGGCCGGACGACTTTTTGGAGAGGGCACCATGGCAGCGAAATTCGTCATCAAGAAAGCGAACGACGGGCAGTTCCTGTTCCACCTGAAGGCCGCCAACGGCGAGATCATTCTGCGCAGCGAGCTGTACAAGACCAAGGCGTCGGCGGAAAACGGCGTCGCGTCCGTGCGCAAGAACGCGCCGGACGACGCGCGCTACGAGCGCAAGACCGCGAGCAACGGCCAGTTCATGTTCAACCTGAAGGCTGGCAATCACGAGATCATCGGCACGAGCGAGCTGTACAAGGCTGAAGCCGGCCGCGAGAACGGCATCGCGTCGGTGAAGCAGAACGCGCCGGACGCGGCGCTCGACGACCAGAGCTGACACGCCGCGAGCATCGCGCGGGTGGCGGCCAGGGCGGTCGCCCGCGCTTTGCCGCGCGGGCAAAGCGCGGTATGGTGTGGTCCGCGCGGCGCACTCCGGTAGTCCGGTAGCGCCGCCTGTCTGAAGCCAACCGTAGCCGAGCTCGCGTGACCGATTTCCCCGTTTTCCACTGGACCGACGCCGACGGCGCCGAACATGCCGTGCGCTGGCGTTCCGAAGCCGGCGTGCAGCCGCCGAAGCGCGCCGTGCCCGCCGACGACCGCGTCACCGCCGACGCGGCGTACCGCCTCGCGTGCGAGGGCACCGCACTCGTCTGGCAGGGCGATTTCCAGAATGCGCGCCAGCTCGTGCAGGCGATGGCGCGCCGCGTCGAACGCAAGCCGAAGAAGGCGAAGGCCGCGGTCGGCGTCGACGCGTTCAACCTGCACCGGCTCGCGCAATCGCAGCGCGCCCGCACGCTCGGGATGCTGCTGATCCCGCTCGACGCCGACTACACGATCCCGCTGCGCCGCGCGCCCGACGTGCGCGCCGCATGCGAGGAAGCATACGGCCCGGGCGGCGCGCCGTCGGTCGTGTCGCTGCGCGAATTGCTCGGCCTCGTCGGCGCGCACGAATGGCGCAAGAAGGGCGTGCCGATCCCGGCGCTCGGCGGCGCGCCGATCCATCCGCATTACGGCGTGTTCTCGCCGGTGCGCGGCGAATACGTCGAACTCGTCGCGCGCACGCCGCTGCCCGCGACCTCGCTCGCGTTCGACATCGGCACGGGCACCGGCGTGCTCGCGGCCGTGCTCGCGTCGCGCGGCGTCGAGCGCATCGTCGCGACCGACCAGGATCCGCGCGCGCTCGCATGCGCCCGCGAGAACGTCGCGCGGCTCGGTCATGCCGGGCGCGTCGACGTCGTCGAAGCCGACCTGTTTCCGGCCGGCCGCGCGCCGCTCGTCGTCTGCAACCCGCCGTGGGTGCCGGCCCGTCCGAGCGCGCCGATCGAATACGCGGTCTACGATCCCGACAGCCGCATGCTGCGCGGTTTCCTCGCGGGGCTTGCCGACCATCTCGAACCGGGCGGCGAGGGCTGGCTGATCCTGTCCGATTTTGCCGAGCATCTCGGCCTGCGGCCGCGCGACACGCTGCTGCAATGGATCGACGAAGCGGGCCTCGTCGTGCTCGGCCGCGAAGACATCCGCCCCGCGCACCCGAAGTCGTCCGACGCGGACGACCCGCTGCACGCCGCGCGCCGCGCCGAGGTCACGTCGCTCTGGCGGCTCGGCGCGCGAGCCTGATCGCGTATTTTCGGTAAACTGTCGCCATTCCTCACGAATTCCCGCCGCCGGGCCGTGGTCGACCGACCGTGGCCCGGCGCCGTTTCACGATGTCGAACAAGACCTACGAAATCCGTCCGGAGCAGTCCGTCGAGCTGCTGAAGGAACTGCACATCCTGACCCGCGACGGCAAGCTGAACCAGGACAGCCGCCGCAAGCTGAAGCAGGTCTATCACCTGTTCCAGTTCATCGAGCCGCTGCTCGCGAGCGTGCAGGCCGACAAGGGCGGCGTGACGCTCGTCGATCACGGCGCCGGCAAGTCGTATCTCGGCTTCATCCTGTACGACCTGTTCTTCAAGCAGCAGCCGGGGCACGGCACGCCGGCGTTCGCGTCGCACGTGTACGGGATCGAGACGCGCGAGGAACTCGTCACGCGCTCCACCGAACTCGCCGCGCGGCTCGGATTCGGCGGGATGTCGTTCCTGAACCTGTCGGTCGCCGATTCGATCACGTCGCCGAAGCTGCCCGAAACGGTCGACGTCGTCACCGCGCTGCATGCGTGCGACACGGCGACCGACGACGCGATCCGGTTCGCGCTCGCGAAGCGCGCGCAGCACATCGTGCTGGTGCCGTGCTGCCAGGCGGAGGTCGCGGGCGTGCTGCGCAAGAACAAGGGCAAGTCGCTCGCGAACGCGCTGACGGAAGTGTGGCGGCATCCGCTGCATACGCGCGAATTCGGCAGCCAGATCACCAACGTGCTGCGCTGCCTGCAGCTCGAGGCGCACGGCTACCAGGTGAGCGTGACCGAGCTGGTCGGCTGGGAGCATTCGATGAAGAACGAGCTGATCATCGCGCAGTACAAGAACCTGCCGCGCCGCAAGCCCGGCGAGCGGCTGAACGAGATCCTCGGCATGTTCGGGCTCGCCGAACTGAACGAGCGCTTCTTCGCGCCGGCGCCCGCGGCGGCGGCCGGCGAGGCCGTCGAGCAGTCCGCGGACTGAGGCGGACTGAGGCGGACTGAAGCGGACCGAGGCGGACCGAGGCGGATCGAGGCGGACTGAAGCGGACCGACGTCCGGCCCGGCTGCCGCGCGCCAGCCACCCGCCGTGCGACGCGTCAGACGTCGTCGCCCGGCCGGCGCATCCATTCACGCCAGCCGTCGTGGCCGAGGCGGCGCAGCGTTTCCTGGTTTTTCTCGTAGATCGCGGATGCGTCCGGGAACGCATCGACCGCGCGCGCGATGCTGTCCTCGCGCAGCAGGTGCAGGATCGGATACGGCGCGCGGTTCGTGTAGTTCTCGATGTCGTCGGCTTCGCTGCCTTCGAACCGGTACTCGGGATGGAAGCTCGCGATCTGCAGCACGCCGTCGAGTCGCAGTTGCCGCACGAGCCGCTCGGCGAAGAACAGCGCATCGTTGTAGTCGACGAAATCCGCGAACGCGCGCGGATAGATCACGAGCGTCGTGTCGACCTGCTGCGGATCCGCTGCTTCGAGCGCGCGCAGCTCGGTTTCGAGATCGGCGAGTGCGTCCTCGAGCGTCGTCGCTTCGCTGATCGCGTAGCGTACCTGGTCCTTCACATAGACGCTCTTCGCGAACGGGCACAGATTGAGCCCGATCACCGCGCGCGCGAGCCAGTGCCGCGTGGCGGCGAGAATGTCGTCGTGCGAGTCGGGGCGGGTATCGGTCATGGCGGAGGCGGTCGGGCGAAGCGGCAGCGAGGGCCGCATTGTAGCCGGAGCGGGCACGCCGGGGCGGGGCGTGCGCCGCCCGTCACGCGCAGGCGGCTTCGATCAGCTGCGTGGCCAGCGCGGGCGCGGTGCCGATCGGCGTTTCGCCGTGCCGGTAGGTCTGGCTGGCCGCGTAGATGCCTTCGACGATGAGCGCGAGCGCATCGGCGAGCGCTTTCGGCTGCCGGGCGCCCGCGCCTTCGCACAACTCGACGAGCCGCTTCATCAGCTGTTCCTTGTTCTGCGCGACGCGCTCGCGCGCCGGATGCGACGTATCCGGGAATTCGGCCGCGACGTTGACGAACGGACAGCCGCGATAGTCCTTCTGCGTCGCGCGTTCGGCCAGATCGACGAAATACTGGATCAATTGCGCCTTCGGCTGGCCCGGATGCTTCGCGACGCTCGAATCGAGACGCTCGAAGAAGCACGCATCCATCCGTTCCAGGTACGCGAGGATCAGCTCGTCCTTCGACGAGAACTGGCGGTACAGGCTCATCTTGTTGACGCCCGCGCGCTCCACGACCGCCTCGACGCCGACCGCGCGCACCCCTTCCTTGTAAAACAGTTCCTCCGCGGCGCGCAGCAGGTGTTCCTGCGCGGCGGCCGCGGCGATCGGCTGGCGCGTGCGGCGTGCCGGCGGCTTGTTGGCGGCCTCGATGCCCGACATGATGACCCTCGACTGCGTGGTGAATTGCTTGACATGTTACCGACTGGTCACTACGATCGCAACACACTTGTGACCGAGCGGTAACAATGCCGCCCGGATCGACAGACAAATGCCACGTATCGGCCCGGGTCAGCCGATGCAGCGTGCGGCGGAGGTGGCCCGGAGGTGAGGCGGGGCAGGCGCGCGAGCGCGGGCCCGCCAACTGGAGAGCGACAACATGAACTGGGCAGTGACACGAATCGGCGGGCGCTTCCACTACGGATGGCTCGCGGCGGCGGTGGTTTTCCTGATCCTGCTGGCGGCGGCCGGCACGCGTGCGACGCCGAGCGTGCTGATGGTGCCGCTCGAGCGCGAACTCGGCTGGAGCCGCGCGGCGATTTCGCTGGCGATTTCGGTGAACATCGCGCTGTACGGCCTGACGGGGCCGTTCGCGGCCGCGGCGATGCAGCGTTTCGGGCTGAGGCCGACGATCCTGACCGCGCTCGTGACGATGAGCGCGGGCGTCGCGCTGTCGTCGATGATGACGCAGAGCTGGCAGATGGTCGTGATCTGGGGGCTGATGGTCGGCTGCTCGACCGGCGTCGTCGCGCTGACGCTGTCCGCGACTTTCGTCACACGCTGGTTCCATGCGCGGCGCGGCCTCGTGATGGGCATCCTGACCGCGAGCACGGCCACCGGCCAGCTCGTGTTCCTGCCGATGCTCGCGGCGATCGCGCAGCGCCACGGCTGGCGGCCGGTCGTGCTGGTCGTCGCGGTGGCGGCCGCGATCGTGATTCCGCTGGTCGCGTTCCTGTTGCCCGAGCGGCCGGCCGACGTGCAGCTGCGTCCGTACGGCGAGCCGGCCGACGCGCCGGCGGCGCCCGACGCGACGAAGGAGAACCCGCTCGCGGTCGCGTTCCGCACGCTGCTGACGGCGAGCCGCTCGCGCGACTTCTGGCTGCTGTTCTTCAGCTTCTTCATCTGCGGCGCGAGCACCAACGGCTACGTCGGCACGCACCTGATCGCGATGTGCAGCGACTACGGGATGTCCGAAGTGCAGGGCGCGTCGCTGCTCGCCGCGATGGGCGTGTTCGACCTGTTCGGCACGACGCTGTCGGGCTGGCTGTCCGACCGCTACGACAACCGCGTGCTGCTGTTCTGGTACTACGGGCTGCGCGGGCTGTCGTTGATCTACCTGCCGCATGCGTTCGGCATCGACTTCTTCGGTCTGCCGCTGTTCGCGATGTTCTACGGGCTCGACTGGATCGCGACCGTGCCGCCGACCGTGCGGCTGGCCACCGACGTGTTCGGCAAGGCCGCGGCGCCGGTGGTGTTCGGCTGGATCGTCGCCGGCCACCAACTGGGCGCGGCGTTCGCGGCGCTCGGCGCGGGGCTGCTGCGCGCGAGCCTCGGCACCTATACGATCGCGTCGATGATCTCGGGCGCGCTCTGCATCGTCGGTGCGCTGATCGTGCTGCGGATCAATCGCGGCCCGTCCCGCGCGGCCGCGCAGGCCGCCTGAGCGCGGTGCGCCGGCCGGCCCGTGCGCGGGTGCGGCCGGTCAATGCAGGATCGGTGATTTGCATTGCGCGGGATGACCGGGCGCGCGACGGCTCAAGCGGTTATGCTTGCGGTTCGCCGGGCGTTCGCGCCCTTCATCGATGTCAGCGAGGAACCGCATGTCCGTCAAACCTGCTCCCACCACTGTTTCGATTCACGACCTGATCGCCGGCCGCTGGAGCCCGCGCGCGTATTCGGACGAGCCGATCAGCGCCGCCGATCTGCACGCTGTGCTCGAAGCGGCGCGCTGGGCGCCGTCCGCCTACAACGCGCAACCGTGGCGCTTCATCGTGTTCGATCGCACGCAGGACGAAGCGGCGTTCAAGCACGCATTCGCGACGCTGGTGCCGTTCAACCAGGGCTGGAACGCGCCGGCGCCGGTGCTGATCGCCGTGACCGCGCATACGCTCACGCCGAAGGGCGAGCCGGCGCCGACCGCGCTGTACGATGCGGGCGCGGCCGCGATGTCGCTGGTGCTACAGGCGCACGCGCTGGGTCTCGCCGCGCACCAGATGAGCGGCTTCGATGCGAAGGCGTTCCGCGATGCGTTCGAGATTCCGGCCGACGTCGCGATTCCGGCGATCATCTCGCTCGGCCACTACGGCAACGTCGACAAGCTCGACCCGGTGTTGCGCGAACGCGAAAAGGCGCCGCGCACGCGCCATGCGATCGGCGAGGTCGTGTATGCGGGCGCATGGAAGAAGGGTTTCGACGCCGCGGCCTGATCGCGCAAGCGGGCAGGCGTGCGTCGAGCACCTTGTCCGCACCGGTTGCCGGTGCGCCGCAAGCGGGCAGCGGGGCGCGTCGGGCACCCCGTCTGCGCCTGTCGCCGGTGTGCCGCAAGCGGGTGCCGGGGCGCGTCGAGCACTCTGTCCGAACCTGTCGGCGGTGCGCTGCAAGCGGGCGGCGGGGCGCCTCGGGCACCCCGTCCGCCCCTGTCGCCGGCATGCCGCAGGCGCGCCTGATCTCCGCCCCGGGCCGGTTGCACCGCACCGGCGGCCGCCCCCGGTTGTGATCCGG
Source organism: Burkholderia sp. BCC1998 (assembly GCF_905339875.1). Classification (NCBI taxonomy): domain Bacteria; kingdom Pseudomonadati; phylum Pseudomonadota; class Betaproteobacteria; order Burkholderiales; family Burkholderiaceae; genus Burkholderia; species Burkholderia sp. BCC1998. The sequence goes on along the minus strand of NZ_CAJPHE010000020.1, from coordinate 43,905 downwards.
CGGGCTTCATGTTAAAAAGCCCGTCCTTTCCGTTTTCGCGCCGGCCATGCTGCGGCACCTTCCCATGACTTACTGCGCGATCGATTTCGGCACGTCCAATTCCGCCGTGGCCCTGCCCGACGGCGACGCCATGCGCCTCGCGCCCGTCGAGGGCGACCACCTGACGCTGCCCACCGCGATCTTCTTCAACAACGACGAGCAGACGGTCGAATACGGCCGGGCGGCGCTCGCGTCCTATATCGACGGTTTCGAAGGCCGCCTGATGCGCTCGATGAAGAGCATCCTCGGCTCGCCGCTCGCGGAAACGACGACGGATCTCGGCGACGGTAGTGCAATGGCGTACACGGAGATCATCGCGCGCTTCCTGACGCACCTGAAACGCAAGGCCGAAGCGCGCGCCGGCGCGCCGATCGGCCGCGCGGTGCTCGGCCGGCCGGTGTTCTTCGTCGACGACGATCCGCGCGCCGACCGTCTCGCGCAGGACCAGCTCGAAGCGGCCGCGCAGTCGGTCGGGTTCGCGGACGTGCATTTCCAGTACGAACCGATCGCGGCCGCGTTCGACTACGAGTCGCGCCAGCAGGCCGAGCGGCTCGTGCTGGTCGCCGACATCGGCGGCGGTACGTCGGACTTCTCGCTGGTGCGCGTCGGGCCGGAGCGGATGGCGCGCCTCGAGCGCAAGGACGACGTGCTCGCGCACCACGGCGTGCACGTCGCGGGCACCGACTACGACCGGCGCGTCGAGCTGGCGGCGATCCTGCCGGCGTTCGGCTACCGCGCGCTCGATCCCGAGGGACGCGAGCTGCCGAACCGGATCTACTTCGACCTGGCGACCTGGCACCTGATCAACACGGTCTACACGCCGAAGCGGCTGGGCGAGCTGAAGCTGATGAAGCACCTGTACCAGGACGTGCGGCAGTACGACCGGCTCACGCGCGTGGTCGAGCAGCGGCTCGGGCATGCGCTGATGGCGCGCGCGGAAGAAGCGAAGATCGGCGTGGCGGCGGGCGGGGAGACGATGATCGACCTGAACGACGTGGAAGAGGATCTGCAGATCGCGTTCGACGCCGAACGCCTGGTCGACGCGAGCGTCGACGACACCGCGCGCATCGTCGATGCCGCGCGCGAAACGGTGCGGCTGGCGGGCGTCGCGCCGCGCGATGTCGGCGCGCTGTATTTCACCGGCGGCTCGACCGGGCTCGCGTTCCTGTCGGGTGCGCTCGCCGGCGCATTCCCGGACGCGCAGCCGGTGTTCGGCGATCGCCTCGCGAGCGTCGCGACCGGGCTCGGCATTCACGCGCAGCGGCTGTTCGGCTGACCGGAGGCCATTCTCGATCGGCGGCGGCCGCATGGCTGCCCGCGCCGGAAAACAAAAAGCCCCGCCGAAGCGGGGCTTTTTTACACGAATTATCGCGCCGAACTTAGACCGGACGGATGTTCGCAGCTTGCAGACCCTTCGGGCCCGTCTTCACTTCGAATTCAACCTTCTGGTTTTCTTGCAGCGTCTTGAAGCCTTCGACGCGGATTTCCGAGAAGTGCGCGAACAGATCGTCGCCGCCGCCTTCCGGGGTGATGAAGCCGAAGCCCTTTGCGTCATTGAACCACTTGACGGTACCGGTTGCCATGTTACTTGTTCCTAAAAAGATAAAACGGGGCCGAGGCCCATGGGGTGCGGAAAATCAAGGAAGGGGGTAATGGGACCAACCGGAGTACCGTTGATGGGCGAACTACGAAAGAACCAATTCACTCGCCGCTTGAAATCCTGCAACGTTGTTTATACGGGTAATCGGTCGCGCGGTCAACCGGATTTCCATGCACTCAGGGTTATTGCGGAGTTAAGGTTTACAAACCTTGCAAACGATGCGACTTTTTTGTAGGGGCCGAACGATTTTGGCGCCAACTTGGAGGTGCAACCGTTAAACTACGCGCCGCGTGGACGGGTTGCCCCGATCGGGTGATCCTTCCCCCCAAAATTGCATGCGCGCTGCTGTCCGAGCCGATCCCGGACCGCGGGCCGACCATGCTTTTTGAGACATAGGAGAGGATGTGAAGAGTTCTATTCAACGGAACATCGGCCCGTTTGCACTGATGCTGACGGGGCTGGGTTCGATTATCGGTTCGGGCTGGCTGTTCGGCGCCTGGAAGGCTGCGAAGATTGCCGGTCCGGCGGCGATTTGCGCATGGATCATCGGCGCGGTCGTGATTCTCGCGATTGCGCTGACGTACGCTGAACTCGGTGCGATGTTCCCCGAGTCGGGCGGCATGGTGCGCTACGCGCGCTACTCGCACGGGTCGCTGGTGGGCTTCATCAGCGCGTGGGCGAACTGGATCGCGATCGTATCGGTGATCCCGATCGAGGCGGAAGCGTCGATCCAGTACATGAGCACGTGGCAGTATCCGTGGGCGCATGCGCTGTTCGTGAACGGCGAGCTGACGACACCCGGCCTGCTGCTGTCGGCCGTGCTGGTCGTCATCTACTTCTTGCTGAACTACTGGGGCGTCAAGGCCTTCGCACGTGCGAACACCGCGATCACGATCTTCAAGTTCCTGATCCCCGGCCTCACGATCCTCGGCCTGATGCTGTCGAGCTTCCACTCGGAAAACCTCGGCACTGCATCGAATGCAAGCTTCGCGCCGTACGGCTGGTCGGCCGTGCTGACCGCGGTCGCGACGAGCGGTATCGTGTTCGCGTTCAACGGCTTCCAGAGCCCGGTGAACCTGGCCGGCGAAGCGCGCAATCCGTCGCGCAGCGTGCCGTTCGCGGTGATCACGTCGATCCTGATCGCACTCGTGATCTACGTGCTGCTGCAGATGGCGTACATCGGTTCGGTGAATCCGGCCGACGTCGCGAAGGGCTGGTCGCAGTTCAACTTCTCGTCGCCGTTCGCCGAACTCGCGATCGCGCTGAACCTGAACTGGCTCGCGATCCTGCTGTACGTCGACGCGTTCATCAGCCCGAGCGGCACCGGTACGACCTACATGGCGACGACCACGCGCATGATCTACGCGATGGAGCGCAACAACACGATGCCGAAGATGTTCGGCAACGTGCACCCGATCTACGGTGTGCCGCGCCAGGCGATGTGGTTCAACCTGCTCGTGTCGTTCATCTTCCTGTTCTTCTTCCGCGGCTGGAGCTCGCTCGCGGCAGTGATCTCGGTCGCAACGGTGATCTCGTACCTGACCGGCCCGATCAGCCTGATGGCGCTGCGTCGCGCGGCGACCGACATCGAGCGTCCGCTGTCGATCCCGCTGATGAAGCTGATCGCACCGTTCGCGTTCGTCTGCGCGTCGCTGATCCTGTACTGGGCGAAGTGGCCGCTGACGGGCGAAATCATCCTGCTGATGATCGTCGCGCTGCCGGTGTATTTCTACTTCCAGGCGAAGTCGGGCTGGACCGGCTGGGGCGCCGACCTGAAGGCCGCATGGTGGCTGGTCGCCTACCTGCCGACGATGGCCGTGCTGTCGCTGGTCGGCAGCAAGGAGTTCGGCGGTTACGGCGTGCTGCCGTACGGCTGGGACATGCTGATCGTCGCGGCAATCTCGCTGGTGTTCTACTTCTGGGGCGTGAATACCGGTTACCGGACCCAGTATCTCGACGAGCGCGAGGCGCACGACGAGATCCTTGAAGGGGTCGGTGCCTGACGCCTGACCTGCCACCGGAATCGGCGGTGGCGGAAAGCGCAAAAAAGCCCGTCCGAGCGATGCTCGGGCGGGCTTTTTATTTGTGCTCGGCGCTTGTGTCGCCGTGTCGCGCGATTCAGGCGGCCGCGCTTGCGAACACGTAGTTCGTCATCGCGAGCACGCGTTGATACGTGCCGAGCGACTGGATGCCGAGCTGGTAGTCGTCGTCGGCTGCGCCGAGCGCGGTGAACACCGGCAGCAGGTGCTCGTCGGTCGGATGCATCAGCGCCGCGTGCGGCGCCTGCCGGCGATAGTCGAGCAGCGCGTCGACGTCGCGCGCGGCGAGCTTCGCCTCGAACCAGTCGGTGAATTCCGCGACGCGCGGGTCCGCATCCTCGGGCGCCGCGCTGAAATCGGCCGCGCGCAGGTTGTGCGTGATCTGGCCCGAGCCGATCACCATCACGCCTTCGTCGCGCAGCGGCCGCAGCGCGCGGCCGAGTGCGAAGTGATGGGCCGCGTCCGCACGCGGCTGGATCGACAGCTGCGCGACGGGCACGTCGGCTTCCGGGAACATCAGCAGCATCGGCACCCACGCGCCGTGGTCGAGGCCGTGCTCGGTCGTCGCGGTCGCGATGCCGGCCGCGTTCAGCAGCGCGGCCGCCCGCTCGGCGACCTCGGGCGCGCCCGGTGCCGGGTAGCGGATCTCGTACAGTGCGCGCGGGAAGCCGTAGAAGTCATGGATCGTTTCCGGGTGCGCGGCCACGCTCGCGACCGGCTGCTGCGTGCCCCAGTGCGCGGACAGCATCAGCACCGCGCGGGGGCGCGGCAATTCGGCGCCGAGGTGCGTGAATGCGCCGGACGGCAGCGTCGGGTCGATCGGCAGCGTCGGGGCGCCGTGTGACAGGTAAAGCGAAGGCAAGCGGTTCATGGTGGGGAGCCTGCAATAGTGGGTTGCCTGTGACTATAGGCGCGCACCGGACATTGATAAATCGGCTTGCCGGAATTTGATTGAATCGCGATGGTTGATAATTCGGCCGATTCGGGTGCGCGGGAGCAGGCGCGGGGAGGCTGGGCGCGGCTGGATCGAACCGGAAGGCGGCCGAATCGACGAAGATGCGTGGAGAACGGCGCCGAAGCGCCGCGTCGAGCGGCTTACCGTGCGGGCCGCATGCCGGCCCACGGCGTCGTCATCGGTGCGCTGAGCGCGAACAGGTCGAGCACGCGCGTGACGGTCTGGTCGACGAGTTCCTCGATCGTCTTCGGCATCGCGTAGAACGCGGGCAGCGGCGGAAACACGATGCCGCCCATTTCGGTCACGGCGGTCATGTTGCGCAGATGCGCGAGGTTGAACGGCGTTTCGCGCACCATCAGCACGAGACGGCGGCGTTCCTTCAGCGTGACGTCGGCCGCGCGCGTGATCAGGTTGTCCGACAGGCCGTGCGCGACGCTCGCGAGCGTCTTCATCGAGCACGGGGCGATCACCATCCCGTCGGTTGCGAACGAACCGGACGCGATCGTCGCGCCGACATCGCGTACCGAATGCACGACATCCGCCCGGCTTTCGACTTCGGCCTTCGACAGCTGCAATTCATGCTGGATATTGAGCCAGCCGGCGTTCGAAACCAGTAGATGCGTTTCCACGCCGCCGGCGGCGCGCAGCAATTCGAGCAGCCGCACGCCGTAGACCGCGCCGGTGGCGCCGGTGATCGCGACGATCAGCCGGCGTGGCGGCGCGCTGGGAGATGCCATCGGGAACGGGGCGTTACGCGGCGGCGAACAGTTGCTGCAGTTCGCCCGACTGGTACATCTCCATCATGATGTCCGAGCCGCCGATGAATTCGCCCTTCACGTACAGCTGCGGGATGGTCGGCCAGTTCGAGAATTCCTTGATGCCCTGGCGGATTTCGTCGTCCTCGAGCACGTTGACCGTCTTGAACTGGTCGACGCCGCAGGCTTTCAGCACCTGCACGGCGCGGCCCGAAAAGCCGCACATCGGGAATTGCGCGTTGCCCTTCATGAAGAGCACGACCTGGTTTTCGTCGACGATTTGCTTGATACGTTGTTGGGTGTCCATGACTGACCTTGCGTTGGCGGGGCGTTAGAACGAAATGATAGCGGATTTCAACCGGGCGGGCCGGCCGTCACGGGCCGGCGGCCGCCCGTGGTGCGTTCGATCGCGGCGAGATCGGCGAGCGATTCGACCGCGACGAAGCCGCGTGACACGAGCAAGGCACGCACGGCTTCGGCCTGGTCGTAGCCGTGCTCGATCCAGAGCGTGCCGCCCGGTTTCAGGTACGCGCCGGCGCCGGCGACGATCGTGCGGATCGCGCTGAGGCCGTCGGCATCGTCGGTGAGCGCGCCGCGCGGCTCGAACCGCAGGTCGCCCTGCGCGAGGTGCGGATCGTGCTGCGCGATGTATGGCGGATTGCTGACGATCGTGTCGAACGCGAGCGTCGGCTCGAGCGCGGCGTACCAGTCGCTCTGCAGCCAGTGCAGCGGGCCGCCGGGGCGGCGCGCGTCGAGCAGCTTGTGCGCGTTGCGCCGGGCGACGTCGAGCGCGGCCGATGAGCGGTCGAGCGCCCACACGCGTGCGTCGGGCCGTTCGGCGGCGATCGACACGGCGATCGCGCCGCTGCCGGTGCCGAGATCGAGCACGGCCGGATGCGGGCGACCGTCGATCGCGTCGAGCGCGGCTTCGACGAGGAGTTCGGTTTCGGGGCGCGGGATCAGCACGTCGGGCGTCACATCGAACGGCCGGCCGAAGAATTCGCGCATCCCGACGAGCTGCGCGACCGGCTCGCCCGCCACGCGGCGCGCTTCGAGCGCGCGGTAGCGCGCGATCGCGGCGGGCTCGAGCGGGGCGTCGCCGCGCGTGATCAGCTGCGTGCGGGTCCAGCCGAGCGCGTACGCGAGGAGCACGCGCGCATCGACCGGGTCGAGCGGCGACGCGCGCAGCAGATCGTCGGCGGTGGTGTCGGGCATCGCGACCTCAGTCGGTGTCGCCGAGCGACGCGAGCAGTTCGGCCTGGTGTTCGGTGACGAGCGCGCCGATCAGTTCGTCGAGATCGCCGTCCATCAGCGCCTCGAGCCGGTACAGCGTGAGGTTGATCCGGTGATCGGTCATCCGGCCCTGCGGGAAGTTGTACGTGCGGATCCGCTCCGAGCGGTCGCCCGAGCCGATCAGGCTCTTGCGCGTCGCCGCTTCCTTCGCGTGCTGCTCGTGATACTGCTTGTCCTTGATGCGCGCGGCGAGCACCTTCAGCGCACGATCCTTGTTCTTGTGCTGCGAGCGGTCGTCCTGGCACTCGACGACGATCCCGGTCGGGATGTGCGTGACGCGCACCGCCGAATCGGTCTTGTTGATGTGCTGGCCGCCCGCACCCGACGCGCGGAACGTGTCGATCCGCAGGTCGGCCGGATTGATCTCGACCTCGCCGATTTCGTCGGCTTCCGGCATCACCGCGACCGTGCAGGCGGACGTGTGGATGCGCCCCTGCGTCTCGGTCGCCGGCACGCGCTGCACGCGATGGCCGCCCGATTCGAACTTCAGCCGCGAGTAAGCGCCCTGGCCGGCGATCCGTACGATCACTTCCTTGTAGCCGCCGAGATCCGACGGGCTCTCCGACATCATCTCGACCTGCCAGCGCTGCCGTTCCGCGAAGCGCAGGTACATGCGCAGCAGGTCGCCCGCGAACAGCGCCGATTCGTCGCCGCCGGTGCCCGCGCGGATTTCGAGGAAGATGTTGCGGTCGTCGTTCGGGTCCTTCGGCAGCAGCATCTTCTGCAACTCGCCTTCGAGGCGAACCATGCGTTCCCGCGCGCTGCGAATCTCGTCTTCGGCGAAATCGCGCATCGATGCATCGGCGACCAGCTCCTGCGCGGCCGTCTCGTCGCTGCGCGACTGGCGCCACAGCGCGTACTGCTCGACGACCGGGCCGAGCTCCGCGTGTTCGCGCGTCAGCTTGCGGTACTGGTCGAGGTCGGCCGTGACGTTTTCGCGGCTCAGCAGGTCGTTCAGTTCGGCCAGCCGGATAGACAGCTGGTCGAGCTTGCGTTGCATGCTCGTCTTCATGGTGTGGAGCGACGCTCCCGGACAAAAGGGGTATTCGAAAAGGATAGGCCGGCGCGCGGCCGGCGGCAGGGGCAACCGGCCGGCGCTAGTGGCCGGACTGGTCGTTCGAGCGCGGCGCGTGCTGGTAGAAGCCGCGCATCAGGTCGATCAGCGAATCGCGGTCGGTGCCGTTCACGCGGTTGAGCGCGCTCGTCGGGCCGTGGATCAGCTTGTTGGTGAGCGCCTGCGACAGCGCTTCGAGGACGGCGGCCGGATCGTCGCCGCGCGCGAGCAGCTTCTGCGCTTTCTCGACTTCCGCGCGGCGCAGCGCGTCGGCCTGCGTATGCATGTGACGGATCACCGGCACGACGCTGCGCGTGTCGAGCCACTGCATGAAGTTCTGCACGCGGGTTTCGATGATCGTCTCGGCTTGTGCAACCGCGGCCTGGCGCGATGCGTTGCCTTCGCGCACGATCGCACCGAGATCGTCGACGGTATAGAGGAACACGTCCTTCAGCTTGCCGACTTCCGGCTCGATGTCGCGCGGCACCGCGAGGTCGACCATGAAGATCGGCCGGTGGCGGCGCGCCTTCACCGCACGTTCGACCGCGCCGAGGCCGATGATCGGCAGCGTCGACGCGGTGCACGACACGATGATGTCGAACTCGTGCATGCGGGCCGGCAGGTCCGACAACGGCATCGCGCGGCCGTTGAAACGTTCGGCGAGCCGCTGGCCGCGTTCGGCCGTGCGGTTCGCGACGACGAGCTCGCGCGGGCTCTGCGCGGCGAAGTGCGTCGCGCACAGCTCGATCATCTCGCCGGCGCCGATGAACAGCACGCGCTGATCCGACACTTTTTCGAAGATGCGCTGCGCGAGGCGGACCGCGGCGGCGGCCATCGACACCGACTGCGCGCCGATCTCGGTCGTGCCGCGCACTTCCTTCGCGACGGCGAACGTGCGCTGGAACAGCTGGTTCAGATAGGTGCCGAGCGCGCCGGCTTCCGTCGCGGTGCGTACCGCATCCTTCATCTGGCCCAGGATCTGCGTTTCGCCGAGCACCATCGAATCGAGACCCGACGCGACGCGGAATGCGTGCCGGACCGCTTCCGACTGCGGCAGCGCATAGACGTGCGGGGCGAGCTCGTCGACCGGAATCTGGTGGTACTCCGACAGCCAGCGAATCGCACCCTCGCGGGCGGCCCGATCGTCGGTCGCGCAATAGAGTTCGGTGCGGTTGCAGGTGGAGAGGATTGCCGCTTCGGGCGCATTCGGCGCCTGGGGGCCGAGGAACACGTTCTTGAACGTGACGAGAGCCGGCTTGATTTGCTCGAGCGGAAACGCCACGCGTTCGCGCAGGGCGACAGGCGCAGTGTGGTGGTTGATTCCGATCGTGAGGAGTTGCATATCGAGGGCTATCGTTTAGCCCCATATTATAGCGTTTCAGCGATTTCCTCACTTGCGGCATACCGGGCATCGGCGTGGCGCGGCCTCGAATTTGGGGGCTCGATCGGCACGCGGTCGAGCTGGTAGCCGTAGCCGTAGAGCGGCAGAAGCCGGTAGCCGCGCTCCGGAAGCAGCCGCAGCTTGCTGCGCAGCCGGGACGCATGGGTGTCGAGCGTGCGCGACTTCATGTCGCGGCGGCGGGCCCACACCGTTTCGAGGATATGGGCGCGCGACACGGGCCGCGACAGGTTCGCGAACAGCAGCTGTGCGAAGCGGAACTCCTTCGGCGTGAGCGCGACGATCGCATTGCCGAAGCGCACGAGGCTGTGGGTCGCATCGAATGCGTATTCTCCATACATTTCGCGCGAGCGATTCGGCGGCCGCCGGACACCCGCGCGCCGGCTCAGCGCGTTGACGCGTGCGAGCAGCTCGGGGCCGCTCACCGGGCGCACGAGGCAGTCGTCGGCGCCCGCGTGCAGGCACGACACGACTTCGCTTTCGCGCGCTAGCTGCATCACGGCGATGGCCGGCAGCCCGGGCAGGATCGCCTGCGCCCGCGGAATGACTACCTCGGCCGGCTGGTCGCCGGCCCAGTTGCCGATGATCAGCATGTCGCAGGTATCGCTGGCGAGCCACTCGAAGAACGCCGCGCTGGACGGAAACGCGTGGCACACATGACCGCCGGCGAACAGCAGGCGGTTCAGGAGCGCAGCATGATGCGCTTCCGGATCGATGAGAGCGATTCGCATGAGGATTTCTTCAATACGCCTGCGGGTGCGCGCTTGCCATAACGTCGGGTCGGCCCCTACACTCGAATGTTCGCGGCGCCCGGCTGGTCTCGGGTTCGATGGATGAATCGATGCTAGCCGCTGGCAACGTTCACGCCTATGGGACGAATCTGAATTTATAGAAGGCGTCGAATGAACTGGTTTGGAATCCTTGTCCTGGGAGCGGCCGTCGGGCTGTTCGGCCGGTGGCTGCATCCGATGCGGCGCACGGGCCGGCCGGCATGGTGGATCGTGGTGCTGGTCGGCATCGCAGGCGCCGCCGCCGCGCGCATGGCCGGCAATCTCTCTGGACTGTTTTACGACGGCGAAACGCTCGAATGGCCGGTCTGCACCGGTGTCGCGTTCCTCGCCGTAGCCGTGACGGTCGCCGTGTCGGCCCGTCGCTGAACGCTCTCAGGTGAAATCATGAATGCCCGTCTCCCCGAAGTCTCGTCGGTGCCGGCCCGCCTCGCGCTGCTGCGCGGCGCGATGGTCCGCGAGGACCTGGCCGCCTATCTCGTGCCGTCCGCCGATCCTCACCTGTCCGAGTACCTGCCCGAGCGCTGGCAGGCGCGACGCTGGCTGTCCGGTTTCACGGGCTCGGTCGGCACGCTGGTCGTGACCGCGGATTTCGCGGGCTTGTGGGTCGACAGCCGCTACTGGGTGCAGGCCGAGGCCGAACTCGCCGGCACGGGCGTCCAGCTGATGAAGATGACGGGCGGGCAGCAGAGCGCGCCGCACGTCGACTGGCTTGCGCAGAACGTGCCGGCCGGGGCGACGGTCGGCGTCGACGGCGCCGTGCTCGGCGTCGCGGCGGCACGCGCGCTGACCGCCGCGCTGAGCGCGCGCGGCATCGCGCTGCGCACCGATCTCGACCTGCTCGACGCGATCTGGCCGGAGCGCCCGGGGCTGCCGGGCGACGCGGTGTTCGAGCATGTGGCGCCGCAGGCCGACACGACGCGCGCGAGCAAGCTCGCCGAAGTGCGCCGCGCGATGCACGCGCAGGGCGCGCAATGGCATTTCGTGTCGACGCTCGACGATCTCGCGTGGCTGTTCAACCTGCGCGGCGCCGACGTCAACTTCAACCCCGTGTTCGTCGCGCACGCGATGATCGGGGCCGATCGCGCGACGCTGTTCGTCGCCGACGGCAAGGTGTCGCCGGCGCTGGCCGCGTCGCTCGCGCAGGACGGCGTCGAGGTCCGCGCGTACGACGCCGCGCGCGCGGCGCTCGCGGCGCTGCCGGACGGCGCGACGCTGCTGATCGATCCGCGCCGCGTGACGTTCGGCACGCTCGAGGCCGTGCCGGCCGGCGTGAAGCTGATCGAGGCCGTGAACCCGTCGACGTTCGCGAAGTCGCGCAAGACGTCCGCCGAGATCGAGCACGTGCGCGTGACGATGGAACACGACGGCGCCGCGCTCGCCGAATTCTTCGCGTGGTTCGAGCAGGCGGTGAACCGCGAGACGATCACCGAGCTGACGATCGACGAGCGGCTCACGGCCGCGCGCGCACGGCGCCCCGGCTACGTGTCGCCGAGCTTCGCGACGATCGCCGGCTTCAACGCGAACGGTGCGATGCCGCACTATCGCGCGACGCCCGAGTCGCACGCGACGATCGCCGGCGACGGCCTGCTGCTCGTCGATTCGGGCGGCCAGTACACGACCGGCACCACCGACATCACGCGCGTCGTGCCGGTCGGCACGGTCAGCGACCTGCAGCGCCGCGATTTCACGATCGTGCTGAAGTCGATGATGGCGCTGTCGCGCGCACGCTTCCCGCGCGGCATCCGCTCGCCGATGCTCGACGCGATCGCGCGCGCGCCGATGTGGGCGGCCGGGCTCGACTACGGCCACGGCACCGGTCACGGCGTCGGCTACTTCCTGAACGTGCACGAGGGCCCGCAGGTCATCTCGCACTACGCGCCAGCCGAGCCGTACACGGCGATGGAAGAGGGGATGATCACGTCGATCGAGCCGGGCGTGTACCGGCCCGGCAAATGGGGCATCCGGATCGAAAACCTGGTCGTGAATCGCGCGGGCGGGCAGACCGAATTCGGCGATTTCCTCGCGTTCGAGACGCTGACGCTGTGCCCGATCGACACGCGCTGCGTGCTGATCGAGATGCTGCATGAGGAAGAACGCGCGTGGCTGAACGCGTATCACGCGACCGTGCGCGAACGCGTCGGCCGGCACGTGAGCGGCGACGCGAAGGCGTGGCTCGACGCGCGCACGCAGCCGATCTGACGCGACGCGCAATACACGACAGATACCGGCCGCGCGACGGCCGGACCACGACGGAGAGGGCAATCGATGGCAGACACCGCAGTGATCGTGATCGACATGCAGCGCGGGCTGGTGCAGCGGGCGCGGCCCGCGTACCGGCTCGACGACGTCGTGTCGGGCATCAACCGGCTGACGGCGGCGGCACGTGCGGCAAACGCGCCCGTGTGCTTCGTGCAGCACGACGGCGATGCGGACGACGACATCGTGCCCGGCACGCCCGGCTGGGAACTGCATGATGAACTGATCGTCGGTCGCACCGACTGGCGCATCCGCAAGCAGGTGAGCGATTCGTTCCACGACACGCCGCTCGCCGCGCAGCTCGACGGCCACGGCATCCGTTCGGTGCTGATCTGCGGTTATGCGACCGAGTTCTGCGTCGATTCGGCCGCGCGCCGCGCGGCACTGCTCGGCTACCGGACGACCGTCGTGTCCGACCTGCACACGACGAACGAGCGCGCGCACCTGTCGGCCGCGCAGATCGTCGCGCATCATCACTTCGTGTGGGAAAACAATACGCTGTCGGGCAATGCGGTGACGCCGCGTCCGCTCGCCGACGTGCTCGCCACGGAGTTCGCATGACGATCAAGGCGGTGGTGTTCGATTTCGGCGGCGTGCTGATCGACTGGAGCCCCGAGTACCTGTACCGGCAACTGATTCCGGACGAAGCCGAGCGCCGCTGGTTCCTCACGCACGTGTGCGCGATGGACTGGGTGATCCGGCAGGACGGCGGGCAGACGATCGACGAAGGCACGCGCGAGCTGGTCGCGAAGTTTCCGGCGCACGAGACGCTGATTCGCGCGTTCTACGCGCGCTGGCACGAGATGATCGGCGGCGTGCTCGACGAAGGCGCCGCGCTCGTCGACCGGCTCGATGCGCAGGGGATGCCGCTCTTCGGGCTGACCAACTGGTCCGCGCAGACGTTTCCGTATGCGTGGGACAACTTCCCGGTGCTGCGGCGCTTCAAGGACATCGTCGTGTCGGGCCGCGTGAAGCTCGTGAAACCCGATCCGGCGATCTACCGCGAGATGCATGCGCGGATCGATCCGCACCTGCCGGGCATTGCGCCGCATGAGCTCGTGTTCATCGACGACAACGCGAAGAATGCCGCGGCTGCGACGGCACTCGGCTGGCATGGCATTCATCACACGAGCGCGGCCGCGACCGAGGCGCGTTTGCGCGAGCTGGGCGCGCTCGCGTAGGCGGCGCGCCGGACGCCGCAGCCGAATGCAGACAGGCGGATGAAAAAAAAGCGGGCCATGAGCCCGCTTTGTCGTTCTGCCGATCCGGAAGCGGCCGCGTTCGGCACCCGGCGTCGTGTCGCCGGATGCACGGGCTGCATCGTTCAGCGGCTGATCGGCTTGTAGCGCAGGCGCTTCGGCTTCGCGGCTTCCTCGCCGAGGCGCGCACGCTTGTCGGCTTCGTATTCCTGGTAGTTGCCGTCGAAGAACGTGACCTGCGAATCGCCTTCGAACGCGAGGATGTGCGTCGCGATCCGGTCGAGGAACCAGCGATCGTGCGAGATCACCATCACGGAGCCGGCGAATTCGAGCAACGCGTCTTCCAGCGCGCGCAGCGTTTCGACGTCGAGGTCGTTCGACGGTTCGTCGAGCAGCAGCACGTTGCCGCCGGAGATCAGCGTCTTCGCGAGGTGCAGGCGGCCGCGTTCGCCGCCCGACAGGTTGCCGACGATCTTCTGCTGGTCGCCGCCCTTGAAGTTGAAGCGGCCGATGTACGCACGCGACGGCGTTTCGTACTTGCCGACCGTCAGCACGTCGGCGCCGCCCGAGATTTCCTCGAACACCGTCTTCGAGCCGTCGAGCGCATCGCGGCTCTGGTCGACGTACGCGAGCTTCACGGTCGGGCCCATCACGACTTCACCCGAATCCGGCTGTTCCTTGCCGGTCAGCATCTTGAACAGCGTCGACTTGCCGGCGCCGTTCGGGCCGATGATGCCGACGATCGCGCCGGCCGGAATCTTGAAGTTCAGGTTGTCGATCAGCAGGCGGTCGCCAAACGACTTGCTGACGTTCTTGAACTCGATCACTTCATTGCCGAGGCGGTCGCCGACCGGAATGAAGATTTCCTGCGTTTCGTTGCGCTTCTGGTATTCCTGGCTGTTCAGCTCCTCGAAGCGCGCGATACGCGCCTTCGACTTCGCCTGGCGGCCCTTCGGGTTCTGGCGCACCCACTCCAGTTCCTTCTTGATCGCCTTCTGGCGCGCCGATTCCGACGCTTCTTCCTGCTTCAGGCGCTCTTCCTTCTGGTCGAGCCAGCTGCTGTAGTTGCCCTTCCACGGAATGCCGTGGCCGCGGTCGAGTTCGAGAATCCACTCGGCCGCGTTGTCGAGGAAGTAGCGATCGTGCGTGACGGCGACGACGGTGCCCGGGAAGCGCACCAGGAACTGCTCGAGCCAGTCGACCGATTCCGCGTCGAGGTGGTTGGTCGGTTCGTCGAGCAGCAGCATGTCCGGCTTCTCGAGCAGCAGCTTGCACAGCGCGACGCGGCGCTTTTCACCGCCCGACAGGTGCTCGATCTTCGCGTCCCACGCCGGCAGGCGCAGCGCGTCGGCGGCCACTTCGAGCTGCTGCTCGGGGCTGCCGCCGTCGCTCGACGCGAGGATCGCTTCGTATTTCGCCTGCTCGGCCGCGAGCGCGTCGAAGTCGGCGTCCGGTTCCGCATAGGCCGCGTAGATTTCCTCGAGCTTCTTGTTCGCCTGGAACAGGTCGCCGAGGCCTTCCTCGACGGCTTCGCGCACCGTCTTCGTCGGATCGAGCTGCGGTTCCTGCGGCAGGTAGCCGATGTTCAGGTTCGGCATCGGCGTCGCTTCGCCTTCGATGTCCTTGTCGACGCCCGCCATGATGCGGATCAGCGTCGACTTGCCCGAGCCGTTCAGGCCGAGCACGCCGATCTTCGCGCCGGGAAAGAACGACAGCGAGATGTCCTTCAGGATCTGGCGCTTGGGCGGCACGATCTTGCCGACCCGGTTCATCGTGAAAACGTATTGGGCCATTTGGGTGTGAAACTCAGAAAGGGTTGAGACTGCCGCGCAGCGCATCGGCATGCGTGGCGTCGGGTGATTCGGTACGGAGCGTGCCGCGCGGGGCGCGGCGGTGTCGCCGCGGATTGGCGGCGCGAGCGCGTATTGTACTTCGGCGCCGGCTGCCGCTGGCACCGCGCTGGCCATTCGGCCGACCCGCGTTCACAGCCATCCGGCGACGCCGCCGTGCCCCGAGCAGGTGCCGCGCCGATGGCGGCTGAAGCTGTACGTGCCGTCGCGGCAGCGCGCGCTCGCGCCCTCGGGCACGCGGCCCGATTTCGAATGCGCCGGTGCATGGACGGTGTCGCCGTCGCGATTGCGGTACGTGTCGTGCCGGTCGAGGTCGGCTTCGCTGCCGTAGCCGGGCGACGCGCGATAGGCGTGCGCCGCGGGCGGCAGGGCGGCGCACGCGACGAACAGCGCGGCCGACAGGGTTGCGATGCGTGTCGCGCGGCGGAGCGGGGCGGGCATGGTCTCTCTGCGGATGTCGTTGTCCGTTGCCGGTGGCTGGCGGGCCGACGGCCCGGGCCGCATGTTAGCCGATCGGCTCGAGATCGTTGCCGCCGCCCCGCGCTGCAGCGACGCTACGCCGTGCCCGTCATCGATGCCGCGCCGTCGGCCTGGGCGGCCTCGAGAATCCACCGACGGAACGCGGCGACTTTCGCGCGCTCCGCATGATGCGGCGGATAGACGAGGTAGTACGCGAAGTCGTCGAGCCACGCGACGTCGGCAAGCTGCACGAGCCGGCCGCTCGCGAGCTCGCCGCGCACCATCGCCGCCGGCAGCAGGCCGGCGCCCTGGCCGGCGAGGATCGCCTGCAGCAACAGACTGGAATCGTCGAACGCGGGGCCGCGCGGCGGTCCGAAATCGGCGATTCGCTGCGCGTCGAACCAGATGTGCCAGCCCTTGCGTTCGGCGTCGTGCAGATGCGGCCATCCGGCCAGGTCGGCGGGCGTGGCCGGCATGCCCAGCCGCGCGACGAGTTCCGGCGCCGCAAGCGCGACGATCTCCACGGTCAGCAGCCGTTCGCTGCACAGCCCGATGTAGCGGCCGAGACCGTGGCGGATCGCGACGTCGACGCCGTCGCGCGAGAAATCGGCGAGCGCATGGCTCGCGACGATCTGCAGGTCGACGTCCGGGCATGCGTCGCGGAACTGCGCGAGGCGCGGCACGAGCCATGCGGATGCGAAAAACGGCGTGACGCTCACCGTCAGCACGCCGCTGTCGGCGGCGCCCGACACGCGCTGCGACGCGTCGGCGATTTGCCGGAACGCGTTGCGCACGGGCGGCAGATAGTCGCGGCCCGCGGCGGTCAGCAGGATGCCGCGGTTCACGCGCTCGAACAGTTGCACGCCGAGATGGGTCTCGAGCGTGCGGATCAGCTGGCTCACCGCGCCGGGCGTGACCGACAGCTCTTCCGCTGCCGATTTCACCGACAGGTGGCGGGCCGCCGCCTCGAACGCGCGCAACGCGTTGAGCGGTGGCAGACGGGAACGGTTCATTGAGTTTTTCTAAAGCGAAAGGCCGACGAAATATCGTTTGAGGCAAGGCATGCGCGCGAGTACCGTTGTCGCGTCGGATCCGATTCGTCACGGCTGACTTGCGGCGGTCGATGCGACCAACATAGTTCAACTATATCCATGAGGCAATCCGGACGCCGCGCGGCGTCCGGCGGAACCTGAGAGGAGCATCGTCATGAGCGGCCCGCGCGCGTCGCGCGTTTTCTACGGCTGGTATGTGGTGGCGGCCGCGTTCGCCGTCACGTTCGTCGGCTTCGGCAGTGCGTACACGTTCAGCGCGTTCGTCGAAGCGCTGCAGCGGGATTTCGCCGCATCGCGCGGGCAGATCTCGCTCGTGTTCTCGCTGGCCGGCTTCCTGTATTTCGGCTTCGGCATCGTCAGCGGCCCGCTTGCCGATCGTTTCGGCTCACGGCGGCTCGCCGTCACCGGCATGTTGCTGACGGCGGCGGGTCTCGCGGCGGCCGGCGCCGCGCATACGCTGCTGCAGGTCTATGTCGCGTACGGGCTCGGTGTCGGTCTCGGCGTCGGCTGCGCGTATGTGCCGGCCGTCGGCGCCGTGCAGCGCTGGTTCGTGCGGCGGCGCGGCTTCGCGTCGGGGCTCGCGGTCGCGGGAATCGGCGTCGGCACGCTCGTGATGCCGCCGCTCGCCTCTGCGCTGATCGCGCACGTCGGCTGGCGCGGCGCCTATTTCACGCTTGCGGCGCTCGCCGTCGCGATCGGCGCCGGGATGTCGCTGCTGATCGAGAACGACCCGCGCGGGCGCGGGCTGTTGCCGGACGGGGAGGCCGTGCATCCCGCCGCCGGCGGAGGCTTGCCGGAAGCGGGCGGGCACACGGCAGGGACCGCGGACTCCGTGAACGCTGCTGATCGCGCGCGGGCTGCCGCATCGGCGCCCACCGGTGCGACGCTGCGCGAGGCCGTCACGTCGCGACCGTTCGCGAGCCTCTACGCGGCGTGCCTCGTGTGCTCGTTCGGCGTCTTCGTGCCGTTCGTGCACCTCGTGCCGTATGCGCTCGATCATGGCGTCGCATCGTCGACGGCCGTGCTGCTGCTCGGCGCGATCGGCGTCGGCAGCACGGCTGGGCGCTTCTTTCTCGGCGGCCTCGCCGACCGCTTCGGCCGCCGCGCATCGCTGCTCGCGATGTTCGCGGGCATGGCCGTCGCGCTCGTCGCGTGGGCCGGCGCCGGCAGCGTCGCGACGCTGGCCGCGTTCGCACTCGTGTTCGGCGTGTTCTACGGCGGCTGGGTCGCCGTGCTGCCCGCCGTCGTGATGGACTACTTCGGCGGCCGCAACGTGAGCGCGATCATCGGCGTGCTGTACACGAGCATCGCGTTCGGCACGCTGATCGGGCCGGCTGCGGCCGGTTTCATCTACGACGCGGGTGGCGGTTATCTCGTGCCGATCCTGGCCAGCGCGGCCGCCAATGCGATCGCGCTCGCGATCGTCGCCACCACCGGACGCGCGCAGATGGCCGTGCGCGCGGCCGGCCGCTAGACGCGCGTCGCCCGCTGCAAGGCACGGCGCCTTCCAGCTAGGCGCGATCTACGATTTCCGTTACGGTGGCCGGATCTCGATCATCGACGGCTGGAGGCGCATCGTGACATTCGACGAAGTGCGGCAGATCGCGCTGGCATGGCGCGGCGTCGAGGAAGGGACGTCGTACGGCACGCCCGCACTCAAGGTGAAGGGCAAGATGCTCGCTCGCCTGCGCGAGGACGGCGATACGCTCGTCGTGAAGGGCGTCGGCCCCGACGAGCGCGCGTGGCTGATCGAAGCGGAGCCCGACGTGTATTACCTGACCGACCACTATGCGGGCTGGCCGATCGTGCTGGTGCGCCTGTCGGCCGCGCATCCCGACGCCGTGAGAAACCTGCTTCTGCGCGAATGGCGCGCAATCGTGCCGGCCAAATGGCGCGACGCAGGGCCGGACGACGCCAACTGAGCCGCGCCGGCGCGGCACGCGATCCGCTTCGACGGAACGTGTTCACCATGATGCCGAGCGGGCACGCGCCGTCATCACTTGCCCGATCCGGCTGCCCGCAGGCGGACGCCGAACCGGATCATGCGTTGCATCGGTTCGCATCGATGCAACAAGTGGATCCATCGAAATTCTTCAATTGGTTCTTAGTGAAGAACCGTTTGATGCTTACACTCCTTCGCTTCGAAGGCGGCTGACCGACAGCCGACGGAAAGGGCGCACGCGATGCGCCGGCACCTCGTGCGCCGCATCGCACCCGCGGCTTCGCAGACTGCGTCGCGCACCGACCGGAACAGCTCGACCCGGCTTCCTGCCCGTATGCGCGCATGCGCGGCGGGCTGCCGGGTTCAACAACGACAACTCCCCGCCGCCTTCACGCGACACCGGTCATACCGGAACCGTTTTTTGGAGAGAGACACATGAGTGGAAGCAAGACAGGCCTCGGCACGGGTCTGAAGCAGCGGCACGTGACGATGATGTCGATTGCCGGCGTCATCGGCGCGGGCTTGTTCGTCGGCTCCGGCCACGCAATCGCGGAAGCCGGCCCGGCTTCGATCCTCGCGTATGCGATCGCGGGCGTCCTGGTCGTGCTGGTGATGCGCATGCTTGGCGAGATGGCCGTCGCGCATCCGGACAGCGGTTCGTTCTCGACCTATGCCGATCGCGCGATCGGTCACTGGGCGGGCTTCTCCATCGGCTGGCTGTACTGGTGGTTCTGGGTGCTCGTGATCCCGATCGAGGCAACCGCTGCGGCTACCATCCTCAATGCGTGGTTCCCCGGCGTCGCGACCTGGATCTTCGCGCTCGGCATCACGCTGCTGCTGACGATCACCAACCTCTTCTCGGTCAAGAACTACGGCGAATTCGAATTCTGGTTCGCGCTGATCAAGGTTGTCGCGATCGTCGTGTTCCTGTGCATCGGCGGTGCGGCGATCGTCGGCATCGTGCCCGCGCCGGCCGTATCGGGCGTGTCGAACCTCTTCGCGCACCAGGGCTTCATGCCGAACGGCGCCGGCGCGGTGCTCGCGGCGATGCTGACGACGATGTTCTCGTTCCTCGGTACCGAGATCGTGACGATCGCGGCCGCCGAGTCGGACAACCCGCAACGCCAGATCGTGCGTGCGACCAATTCCGTCATCTGGCGTATCACGCTGTTCTATCTCGGCTCGATCCTCGTCGTCGCGGCGATCGTGCCGTGGAACGATCCGCTGCTGCCGAAGCACGGCTCGTATCAGCGTGCGATGGAGCTGATCGGTATTCCGAACGCGAAGGCGATCATCGACGTGATCGTGCTCGTGTCGGTCGCGAGCTGCCTGAATTCCGCGCTGTACACCGCATCGCGGATGCTGTTCTCGCTGTCCAAGCGCAAGGACGCACCTGCGTTCCTGCACAGCACCGATTCGACCGGTACGCCGCGTGCGGCCGTGCTGGCATCGACCGCATTCGGTTTCCTGACCGTGATCGCGAACTACCTGATGCCGGAGCAGGTGTTCGGCTTCCTGCTGGCGACGTCGGGTGCGATCGCGCTGCTCGTGTATCTCGTGATCGCGATCTCGCAGCTGCGGATGCGCAGGACGCTCGAATCGGGCGGCGCCGACCTGACGCTGCGGATGTGGCTGTTCCCGTGGCTCACTTGGGCGGTGATCCTGTTCATCTGCGGCACGCTGACCGTGATGTTCGTCAGCGAGGAACACCGGATGGAAGTCGGTGCGACGGCCGTGCTCGCGCTGCTCGTGCTGTTTGCGTCTTGGCTGAACAAGCGCGGTCGCGATGCGCGAGCGGGGGCGGGGCGGCGGGTGTCGGCGATGTGATGAAGTGACGATGCGGCAGCGGGCCTGAGCGTTCGCTGTCGGTTGACGCGGGGATTCCCGTCGTGAAAGTGGCCCGATCGGCATTGGCGATCGGGCCATTTGTTTTGCACCAGCAAACGGAGGCACTTGTCGTGGAACGTGGAGCGTTCATCACCACGGCGAATCATTGACATAAGGACTCGCAAAATCGAACTCGTCTGATTTCATCGCCGACGGCAACTTCATACATTGAGCGCATCGACAACCGAAGTAAATGATGAAGTCGACTCGCGTGAGCGGTCGCGCCGGGAGAGTGGCAAATGGCGAATGAGGGCTTGAGGTTGAGTGAAGAAGGTTGAGCGGAGCTGCGTCGGCGGGAAAGCGGGCTTGTCAACCGGCGTCTGCTCGAATCGGCGCCGTTCCAGCCACAACAGAGGGCACAGTGAGAACGGCCATGATCGGTTTGCTCGTACTGGCGTCGGCGCATGCCTTTGCCGGCCCGACGCCAGCGGACGAGATAGCGGTGCGCAGAGGTTTGCCGGCCAGCGAGGTCAACGCGCTACTCAGCGACTGCGATTCGAACCAGACGAGCATGAATTTTTGCGCGTGGCGCGATCAGCTCGTCGCCGAGCGGGATTTGCAGCGGGTCGTCGACAAACAGGTGAGCGAGCGGCCGGAGCGCAAGAAGGCGCTCGGCGCGCAGATCGCACGGTGGAAGAAAGCGCGCGATGCATCATGTGAACAATCGACGCGTAACGCATGGAGCCATGGTTCGATGCGACCTGCGGCACAGGCGATCTGTGTAACGGCGGCGACGAAGGAAATGACGTAAAGGTTATCCGCGACCACTCCTCGCCAACCTTCACGAACCCGTTCGAAATGAAAAAAGCCCGCGACTTGCGGGCTTTTCCTGGTTACCGTGACACTGCACGAAACAGCGTCTGTTGACGCGTCAGACGTTGAACAGGAAGTTCATCACATCCCCGTCGTGCACGACATATTCCTTCCCTTCCGCGCGCATCTTCCCGGCTTCCTTCGCACCTTGTTCGCCCTTGTACGCGACGAAGTCGTCGAATGCGATCGTCTGCGCGCGAATGAAGCCGCGCTCGAAGTCGGTGTGAATCACGCCGGCCGCTTGCGGCGCCGTGTCGCCGATATGGATCGTCCACGCGCGCACTTCCTTCACGCCGGCGGTGAAGTAGGTCTGCAGGCCGAGCAGCTTGAAGCCCGCGCGGATCACGCGGTCGAGGCCCGGCTCTTCCATGCCCATGTCGGCGAGGAACGCTTCCTTGTCCGCATCGTCGAGATCGGCGATTTCCGCCTCGATCGCCGCGCACACCGCGACCACCGGCGAGTTCTCGCTTTCCGCATACTTGCGCACCACGTCGAGGTGCGGGTTGTTCTCGAAGCCGTCGTCCTTCACGTTCGCGACGTACATCGCCGGCTTCGCGGTGATCAGGCAGAACGGCTTGAGCAGCGCCTGCTCGTCGTCCGACAGATCGAGGCCGCGCACGGCCTTGCCCTGGTCGAGGTGCGCGCGCACCTTCTCGAGCACCGCGGCGAGCTTCACCGCTTCCTTGTCGTTGCCGGACTTCGCGGCCTTCGAGTAGCGCGTGAGCGCCTTCTCGACGGTGCCGAGGTCGGCGAGCGCGAGTTCGGTGTTGATCACTTCGATGTCGTCGATCGGGCTGACCTTGCCGGCGACGTGGATCACGTTGTCGTCCTCGAAGCAGCGCACGACGTGCGTGATCGCATCGGTTTCGCGGATGTTCGCGAGGAACTGGTTGCCGAGGCCTTCACCCTTGCTCGCGCCCGCGACGAGGCCCGCGATGTCGACGAATTCGACGACGGCCGGCACGATGCGCTCGGGGTTGATGATCTCGGCGAGCGCCTTCAGGCGCGTGTCAGGCACTTCGACGATGCCGACGTTCGGCTCGATCGTGCAGAACGGGTAGTTCTCGGCGGCGATGCCGGCCTTGGTCAGCGCATTGAACAGGGTGGACTTGCCGACGTTGGGCAAGCCGACGATGCCGCATTTGAGACTCATGGAATCCTTCGGACGGGTGGAGCGGCGCGGCCGGACAAGGCACGGCGGCGCGGGAAAATAGGGACGGCCGGCGCGCGGGGCGCGGCGGGCCGACGTTCAAAGGCGCTATTGTACCGTGCCGACGCCCCGGTTTCCGGCCTTCACCCGAACGCCCGATGCGACGGGCCGCCGCGCTGCCGGACCCGCCTGCGATTCTGCTGATTTCCCGCAAAGTCCGGCCGCGTAAGGGATTGGCCCCACGGCTATAATGCCCGCCATGACTGCCCACCACACCTTCGACGTCGCCGTGGTCGGCGGCGGGCTCGTCGGCAAGACGGCCGCGCTCGCACTGACCCAGTCCGGCTACAAGACCGCCTTGCTCGCCCAGCCGGCCACGCCGCGCCCCGCCGATCTCGCGTTCGACACCCGCATCTACGCGCTGTCGTCCAGCTCGCAGGCACTGCTGGAGCGGCTGCGGGTCTGGCAGGCGCTCGACCATGGCCGGCTCGCGCCGGTGTACGACATGCGCGTGTACGGCGACGCGCACGCGGAACTGCATTTCTCCGCGTACCAGGCCTCCGTGCCGCAACTGGCCTGGATCGCCGAATCGTCGCTGATCGAGACGTCGCTCGACGCGGCGCTGCGGTTCCAGCCGAACCTCACGTGGTTCGACGCGCGCGCGCAGGGCTTCGACGTGCGCGACGACGCAGCCGTGCTGACGCTGTCGTCGGGCAAGGTGCTCGAAGCGGACCTCGTGGTCGGCGCGGACGGCGCGCATTCGTGGGTGCGTTCTCAAATGGGGGCCAGGGTCGAGCGGCGCGATTACCGGCAGACGGGCGTCGTCGCGAACTTCAAGGCGTCGCTGCCGCACCGCGAGACGGCCTGTCAGTGGTTTCACGAAGGCGAGATCATTGCGTTGCTGCCGCTGCCGGACGGTCACGTGTCGCTCGTCTGGTCCGCGCACACCGCGCATGCGGACGAACTGCTCGCG
Source organism: Burkholderia sp. BCC1998 (assembly GCF_905339875.1). Classification (NCBI taxonomy): domain Bacteria; kingdom Pseudomonadati; phylum Pseudomonadota; class Betaproteobacteria; order Burkholderiales; family Burkholderiaceae; genus Burkholderia; species Burkholderia sp. BCC1998. The sequence goes on along the minus strand of NZ_CAJPHE010000020.1, from coordinate 20,399 downwards.
CTCGATCCCGCGCAGCTCGCGGCGGAAGTCGAGCGCGTGTCGCACGGCCAGGTCGGCACGCTCGAATGCGTGACGCCGGCGGCCGGTTTCCCGCTCGCGCTGCAGACCGTCGACAAGCTGATCGCCCCGCGCGTCGCGCTGGTCGGCGATGCCGCGCACCTGATCCATCCGCTCGCGGGGCAGGGGATGAACCTCGGGCTGCGCGACGTCGCGGCACTCGCCGATGCGATCGCGAACAAGGAGAGCTTCCGCAACCTCGGCGATACGGTGCTGCTGCGCCGCTACGAGCGCTCGCGCCGCGAGGACATCCGCGCACTGATGGTCGCGACCGACGGGCTGCAGCGGCTGTTCGCGGTTCCGGGCTCGTTCGCGAAGGCGGTCCGCAACGCGGGCATGGCGTTCGTCGGCGCGCAACCGCTCGTGAAGCGCTGGCTCGTGTCGGCCGCGCTCGGCTGAGCGAACCTTCGCGCCCTCGGCCTGTCGGACTCGGTTCCGTTACGGCGTACACTGTGACGTGCACTCCGATTGAGCTGAAGGAACGACAGGATGAAAAAAACGATCCGCATCGCATCGCTGGCGCTGGCCGTCACGATGGCGACGCTCGGCTGTACCGCGCAGGCCGACCAGACCACCGACAAGCTGAAAGCCACGCTGCAAGCGCGTCTCGGCAACGACGCGCCGATCAAGAGCGTGTCGAAGTCGCCCGTCGCGGGCCTGTACGAAGTGAACCTCGGCACGCAGATCATCTATAGCGATGCAGCCGGCGACTACGTGCTGCTCGGCGATCTCGTCGACACCAAGACGCACAAGAACCTGACCGACGCGCGCCTGTCCGACCTCAACAAGATCGACTTCGCGAGCCTGCCGCTCGCGAACGCGATCAAGGTCGTCAAGGGCAACGGCGCCCGCAAGATCGCGGTGTTCTCCGATCCGAACTGCCCGTACTGCAAGCGCCTCGAGACGACGTTGCAGTCGGTCGACAACGTGACCGTCTACACGTTCCTGTATCCGGTGCTGTCGCCCGATTCGACCACGAAGTCGAAGGCGATCTGGTGCGCGACCGATCGCGCGAAATCCTGGGAGGGCTGGATGCTTGACCATCGCGTGCCGACCGGCGCCGGCGCCTGCGATACGACCGCGCTCGACAAGAACCTCGCGCTCGGCCGCGGGATGAACGTCACCGGCACGCCGACGATCTTCCTGCCCGACGGCCGCCGCCTGCCGGGCGCGGTGTCGGCCGACCAGCTGAACCAGGCGCTCGCGTCGAGCAAGTAACCGGCGACACGCCGGGCCGCATGGCCCGGCCAGCGAGGGGCGCCCGCGATCTCTGCCGGCGCCTCTCTTCGTTTCCGCCGCCGTATTCCGTCTGATTTCCCGTCCGATTTTCGACCGATTGCCACGATGACCCAGCCGATCCGCTATTCGATTGCCCCGAAAGATCTTGCCGCGCACCTGTTCGAAGTGACGGTGACGGTCACCGATCCCGATCCCGAAGGCCAGCGCTTCTCGCTGCCGGTATGGATTCCGGGCAGCTACCTCGTGCGCGAGTTCGCGCGCAACATCGTGACGCTCGCCGCGTTCAACGACGCGGGCCGCAAGGTGCGGATCGCGAAAACCGACAAGAACACGTGGCAGGCCGCGCCGGTGAACGGCGCGCTGACGTTGCGCTATGACGTGTACGCATGGGACCTGTCGGTCCGCTCCGCGTATCTCGACGACTCGGGCGGCTTCTTCAACGCCACGGCCGTGTTCCTGAGCGCCGCCGGCCGCGAGGATGCGCCATGCGAGGTCGACATCGCGAAACCGGCGGGCCCGGCGTTTCGCACGTGGCGCGTCGGCACGTCGTTGCCCGAGGCACGCGGGACCAGGCGCTACGGGTTCGGCGCGTATCGCGCAGCGAACTACGACGAGCTCGCCGACCATCCGGTGACGATCGGCGAATTCGCGCTGGCGACGTTCGACGCGCACGGTGTGCCGCACGACATCGTGATCGCCGGGCGCGTGACGCAGCTCGACATGGAGCGGCTGCGCACCGACCTGAAGCGCGTGTGCGAAGCGCAGATCGCGCTGTTCGAACCGAAATCGAAACAGGCGCCGATGGACCGCTACGTTTTCATGACGCTCGCGGTCAGCGACGGCTACGGCGGCCTCGAGCACCGTGCGTCGACCGCGCTGATCTGCAACCGCACCGACCTGCCGGTGAAGGGCCGGTCGGAAACGACGGAAGGCTATCGCACGTACCTCGGCCTTTGCAGCCACGAGTATTTCCATACGTGGAACGTGAAGCGCATCAAACCGGCCGCGTTCGTGCCGTACGACCTCGCGCGCGAAAACTACACGTCGCTGCTGTGGCTGTTCGAAGGCTTCACGTCGTATTACGACGACCTGATGCTGGTGCGCAGCGGACTGATGTCGCAGGACGAATATTTCGCGGCGCTCGGCCGTACCGTCGGCGGCGTGCTGCGCGGCACGGGGCGCCTGAAGCAGAGCGTCGCGGACAGCTCGTTCGACGCGTGGATCAAGTACTACCGTCAGGACGAGAACGCGACCAACGCGATCGTCAGCTATTACACGAAGGGTTCGCTCGTCGCGCTTGCGTTCGATCTCGCGATCCGGGCGCAGACGCGCAACCGCAAGTCGCTCGACGACGTGATGCGTCTGCTGTGGCAACGCTACGGCCGCGAGTTCTATCGAGGCAAGCAGGCGGGTGTCGAAGAAAACGAGGTCGAGACGCTGATCGAGGAAGCGACGGGCGTCGCGCTCGGCCGGCTGTTCGCCGACGCCGTGCACGGCACGCGCGACCTGCCGCTCGCCGACCTGCTCGCGCCGTTCGGCGTGACGCTCACGCCGGAGGTTGCAGCGGGTGCGACCGCGAAGCCGACCATCGGCGCGCGGCTGCGCGGCGGCGCGGACTGCACGCTGGCGGCGGTCTACGAAGGCGGCGGCGCGCATCGCGCGGGACTGTCGGCGGGCGACACGCTGGTCGCGCTCGACGGGCTGCGCGTCACCGGCACGAACCTCGACATGCTGCTCGCACGTTACCGGCCGGGCGACAAGGTCGAGGTGCACGTATTCCGCCGCGACGAGCTGCGGACCGCGAAACTGAAACTGGACGGGCCGGAAATCGCGCGCTACCGGCTCGCGGCCGCCGCGAAACCGGCTGCCGCGCAGAAGGCCCGCGAAGCCTGGCTGAAGGGCTGAGCATGCACGGGCGGGTTTCGGGGCGCGATCATGGATTGTTCTGTTGCTGCAACAATCCGTCGCCCTGAACCCGCTTTTTCGCGGCCATGCGGCCACGCACAATGGCGTCACTCGCGCTACCGAAGCGCAACCAAACCGGAGCCTGACATGACGACCATTCTGCAAATCAATTCCGCGGCGCGCTCGCAAGGTGCGCAATCCACGCTGCTGGCCAACGAACTGACGGCAAAGCTGCAACAATCGAACCCCGGTTCGAAGGTCGTGGTTCGCGACCTGCTGGCCGACGCGCTGCCGCACCTCGATGAATCGGTGCTCGGCGCATTCTTCACGCCGGCCGACCAGCGCAGCGCGGAACAGAATGCGATCGTCGCGAAGAGCGATGCGCTGATCGCCGAACTGCAAGCCGCCGACATCATCGTGATCGGCGCACCGATGTACAACTTCGGCGTGTCGTCGCAACTGAAGACGTATTTCGACTGGATCGCCCGCGCAGGCGTCACGTTCCGCTACACCGAGAACGGTCCGGAAGGCCTGATCAAGGGCAAGAAGGTTCACGTGGTGACGGCCCGCGGCGGCAAGTACCTGGGTACGCCGAACGACAGCCAGACGCCGTACCTGCGCTCGTTCCTCGGCTTCATCGGCCTGACCGACGTGAACTTCATCCACGCTGAAGGCCTGAACCTCGGGCCGGATGCGCAGAGCGCCGCGCTCGCCAGCGCACGCGAAGCGATCGCTGCCGTCTGAGGCCGACGCGGGTGCGCCGCACCCGCTGCGTCCGACGGATGAAAAAAACGCCGCGTCCCGAAAGGGGCGCGGCGTTTTTGCTTGATGCGGACGAAAGCGAAACGTGAAGCGCTAAACGCGCAACGCGGTTACGCAAGCGTTTCGGCCACCTCCGGCAGGCGCCAGTCGATCGGCGCGCGTCCCGCGTCGACCAGATAGTCGTTCGCGAGCGCGAAGTGGCGGCAACCGAGGAAACCGCGGTGAGCGGACAGCGGCGACGGATGCGGCGCCTCGAGCACGCAGTGCGCGCTCGCATCGAACAGCGCGCGCTTGGCCTGCGCATGCGCGCCCCACAGCATGAACACGAGGCCGCGATGGCGGTTGGCGAGTTCGCGGATCAGCGTGTCCGTGCATTGCTCCCAGCCGCGCTTCGCGTGGCTCGCGGCCGCACCGCGCTCGACCGTCAGCACGGTGTTGAGCAGCAGCACGCCCTGGCGCGCCCAGGTATCGAGGCAGCCGTGACGCGGCGTGTCGTGGCCGAAATTCGCGGCGATCTCCTTGAAGATGTTGCGCAGCGACGGCGGCGTGCGCACGGCCGGCGGCACCGAGAACGCGAGGCCGTGCGCCTGCGGCGTGCCGCGGTCGTCGCCGTGGTACGGGTCCTGGCCGAGGATCACGATCTTCACGTCGTCCGGGCTCGTCAGGCGCAGCGCGCGGAACACGTCGGTCGGGTAGACCGTCTTGCCGGCCGCGCGTTCGTCGTCGACGAAGCGGCACAGCGGCGCATACGCATCGCTGTCGGTGAAGGGTTTCAGCACGTCGCGCCAGACGGCCGGCAGCGCGTCGAATTGCGCGGCGAGGTGCGGGACATCCGCGACGACAGGGGCGGCGGGAGTGCCGGGAGCGTCGGCGGCAGCGGGCTGCGGCGCGGCGGAAACCGGCGCGGCGGCCGCGGCCTTCTTTGCGGGCTTGCGCCCGGCTGCGGCCGGCGCAGGCGCCGGGGCGGGAACATCGTCCTGCGCCGTTTCCGGCACGGGATCATCGAACAGCGACGCCTGCTGCGGCGTGCGGAGAGTCTTGCGGGTTGCCATGCGTGATGCGGGTTTATTGCGCGCGCAGCCGGTAGCCGCGTTGCGCCTTGCTGATGTTTTCGGGGGCGAGGCCCGGCAGCGCTTGCTGCAGTTCGGCGGCGAGTGTCGCGAGCGCCGCTTCCGGGCCGTCGATCAGTTCGAGTTCGATTTCGCTGATCGGTTCGCGGCGCGTATCGTGTTCCGCCTGGACGACGATCTCGCCGACGTCCACCGCGGCCTCGACGGTTGCGCCGCCGATTGCGATGCGCCACAGCGTACGCGAAAAATCCGTCCGGAACAGTGCGTGCAGCGCGGGCGCCGCATCGCGCAGCGCGCCGGCAGCCTCTGGCACGTCGCACGCGGTGACCAGCGCATCGATTTCGAGCGCATCGCCGGCGACGGGCAATTCCCATTCATGGCGGCGATGCAGGCCGGCTTCCGCGCTGCCGACCGTCTTGAAGGTCTGCAGCCAGCCGTGCGGCGTGCGGCGCACGCGCACCGCGCTCTTCGAGCGCGCCAGCGCGAGGTCGGGCGTGTCGTAGTAGACGTTCGCCAGCGCGATCACGTTACCGGTTTCGCCGGTCAGCGTCTCGAAAAAGCGCCGCGCCGCATCGGCCTGGCCGGCCGGCAGTGCGAGCTTGATTTCCTTTTCGATCGCCATCAGAAGAACATCCGCGCCAGTTCCTCGCCCGGCTGGTCGGCGCGCATGAACGCTTCGCCGACGAGGAACGCGTTCACGTTCGCCGCGCGCATCGTGTCGACGTCGGTGCGCGACAGGATGCCCGACTCGGTCACGACCATGCGGTCCGGCGGAATCATGTCGAGCATGTCGAGCGTGGTCTGGATCGTCGTCTCGAACGTGCGCAGGTTGCGGTTGTTGATGCCGAGCAGCGGCGTCTTCAGCGTCAGCGCCTGTTCCATCTCGTCGCGGTCGTGAACTTCGACCAGCACCGCGAGGCCGAGCGAGTGCGCGTACGCCTCGAGGTCCTGCATCAGCGGCGTGTCGAGCGCGGCCGCGATCAGCAGGATCGCGTCGGCACCCATCGCGCGCGCCTCGAGGATCTGGTACGCGTCGACGATGAAGTCCTTGCGCAGCACCGGCAGCGTGCACGCCGCACGCGCTTCCTCGAGATAGCGGACGCTGCCCTGGAAGAACTGCTCGTCGGTCAGCACCGACAGGCACGCCGCGCCGTGGGCCGCATACGAGCGCGCGATGTCGGCCGGCACGAAATGCTCGCGCAGCACGCCCTTCGACGGGCTCGCCTTCTTCACTTCGGCGATTACCGCCGCCTGGCCCGCTGCCTGCTTCGCGCGCAGTGCACCGACGAAGTCGCGCAGGTCGCGCGCCGATGCGTCCAGTTTCAGTGCCTCGAGCGGCGTGCTGCGCATGGCCGCCGCGACTTCTTCGCGCTTGACGGCGATGATTCGGTCGAGAATGTCGCTCATGTGGGTTCCTGCTTGATTCGTAAAGGGAGTCAGCGCTTGAACTGCTGCGTGAAGCGCACGAGTTCGTCGACCTTCGCGCGTGCCTTGCCGCTCGCGATCGCTTCGCGGGCGAGCTGGATGCCGTCGGCGATCGATTCGGCGATATTGGCTGCATAGAGCGCGGTGCCCGCGTTCAGCGTGACGATCTCGCGTGCGACACCCGGCTGGTTGTCCAGCGCGCCGAGCAGCATCGTGCGCGATTCCTCGGCATTTTCCACCTTCAGCGTGCGGTTCGATACCATCTGCAGGCCGAAGTCCTCCGGATGGATCTCGTATTCGTGCACCTTGCCGTCGCGCAATTCGCCGACGAGCGTCGCGGCGCCCAGCGATACTTCATCCATCCCGTCCTTGCCGTACACGACCAGCACGTGCTGCGCGCCGAGGCGCTGCATCACGCGCACCTGGATGCCGACGAGGTCGGGGTGGAACACGCCCATCAGCTGGTTCGGTGCGCCGGCCGGATTGGTCAGCGGGCCGAGAATGTTGAAGATCGTCCGCACGCCGAGCTCGCGGCGCACGGCCGCGATGTTCTTCATCGCCGGATGATGGTTCGGCGCGAACATGAAGCCCATGCCGGTTTCGGCGATCGATGCGGCAACCTGGTCGGGCTGCAGGTCGATGTTCACGCCGAGCGCCTCGAGCACGTCGGCGCTGCCGGACTTGCTCGACACGCCGCGGTTGCCGTGCTTCGCGACCTTCGCGCCGGCCGCCGCCGTGATGAACATCGACGCGGTCGAGATGTTGAACGTGTGCGCGCCGTCGCCGCCCGTGCCGACGATGTCGACGAAGTTCGAGTTGTCCTGCACTTCGACGTGGTTCGCGAATTCGCGCATCACGGTCGCGGCGGCGGCGATCTCGCCGATCGTCTCCTTCTTCACGCGCAGCCCGGTGATGATCGCGGCCGCCATCACGGGCGACATGTCGCCGCGCATGATGAGCCGCATCAGGTGCAGCATTTCGTCGTGGAAGATCTCGCGGTGCTCGATCGTGCGTTGCAGCGCTTCCTGCGGGGTAATCGTCATCGTGCGTCTCCCGTCAGGCTGCCGGCGCGGCCGCGCGGGCCGCTGCGCGATTCTGCTTCAGGAAATTCTCGAGCAGCGCGTGGCCGTGCTCGGAGAGGATCGATTCCGGGTGGAACTGCACGCCTTCGATCGGCAGCGTCTTGTGGCGCACACCCATGATCTCGCCGTCGTCGGTCCACGCGGACACCTCGAGGCAGTCGGGCAGCGATTCGCGTTCGATCGCGAGCGAGTGGTAGCGCGTGACGTCGAAATGCTTCGGCAGGTCGGCGAACACGCCGCGGCAGTCGGTTTCGATCCGGCTCACCTTGCCGTGCATGATGGTCTTCGCGCGCACGACGCGGCCGCCGAATGCTTCGCCGATCGCCTGGTGGCCGAGGCAGACGCCGAGGATCGGCTTCTTGCCCGCGAATTCGCGCAGCACGTCGAGCGTGATGCCCGCGTGCTGCGGATTGCTCGGGCCGGGCGACAGGCAGATGGCGGCGGGATTCAGGCGCGCGATGTCGTCGAGCGTGATTTCGTCGTTGCGATAGGTGTGCACGTCCTCGCCCAGTTCGCCGAAGTACTGGACCAGGTTGTAGGTGAACGAATCGTAGTTGTCGATCATGAGCAGCATGGTCAGTCTCCGGTCAGAAGTCGCTATCGAGGCCGTCCTGGACCTGTTCGGCCGCACGCAGCACCGCGCGCGCCTTGTTCTCGGTCTCTTGCCATTCGGATTCGGGCACCGAGTCCGCGACGACGCCGGCTGCCGCTTGCACATACAGGTTGCCGTTGTGGATCAGGCCCGTGCGGATCGCGATCGCGAGATCCATCTCGCCCGAGAACGACAGGTAGCCGACGGCGCCGCCGTACAGCCCGCGCTTGATCGGCTCGAGCTCGTCGATCAGTTCCATCGCGCGCACCTTCGGCGCGCCGGACAGCGTGCCGGCCGGGAACGTCGCGCGCAGCACGTCGTAGTTCGTCATGCCGGGCTTCAGCTTGCCTTCGACCGAGCTGACGATGTGCTGCACGTGCGAGTACTTTTCGATCACCATCTTGTCGGTCACCTGCACCGAGCCGATTTCCGCGATGCGGCCGACGTCGTTGCGCGCGAGGTCGATCAGCATCACGTGCTCGGCGATTTCCTTCGGATCGTTCAGCAGTTCGGTCGCGAGTTCCGCATCGCGCTCGGGCGTGTTGCCGCGCGGACGCGTGCCGGCGAGCGGACGGATCGTGACGATCTGGTCTTCGCCGCGCTTTTCCTGGCGCACCAGGATTTCCGGCGACGCGCCGACCACGTGGAAATCGCCGAAGTTGTAGTAGTACATGTACGGCGACGGATTCAGCGAACGCAGCGCGCGATACAGCGACAGCGGATTGTCGCGATACGGCTTCGTCAGACGCTGGCCGACCTGGATCTGCATCAGTTCGCCGGCCGCGATGTATTCCTTCGCCTGGCGCACGGCGGCCAGATAGTCTTCCTTCTTGAACTCGCGGAACGTCTCGGTGCGCACACTCGCCGACGTGACGGGCGGCTGCACGGTCGTGCGCAGGCGCTGCTTCAGCTCCCGCAGGCGCTGCTTGGCCTTCGTATAGGCTTCCGGCTGGGCCGGGTCCGCATAGATGATCAGATAGAGCTTGCCGGCGAGGTTGTCGATCACCGCGACTTCTTCGGTGAGCAGCAGCTGGATGTCGGGCAGGCCGAGATCGTCGCGCGGCGCGGTGTTCGCGAGCTTCTTCTCGATGTAGCGCACCGCGTCGTAACCGAAATAGCCGGCGAGGCCACCGCAGAAGCGCGGCAGGCCCGGGCGCTGCGCCACCTTGAAGCGCGCCTGGAACGACTCGATGAATTCGAACGGGTCGCCGTCGTGCGTCTCGACGACCTGGCCGTCGCGCACCACTTCGGACACGCCGTTGCGGGTGCGCACCAGCGTGCGGGCGGGCAGGCCGATGAACGAATAGCGGCCGAAGCGTTCGCCGCCGACCACCGACTCGAGCAGGAACGAGTTGGCGCCCGCGCGTTCAGGCTGGGCCAGCTTCAGGTAGAGGGACAGCGGCGTTTCGAGGTCGGCGAGCGCTTCCGCGATCAGCGGGATGCGGTTGTAGCCTTCGTTCGCAAGCGATTGGAATTCGAGTTCGGTCATGTTCCGGTCCTGTTCGGGACGAGCGGCGGCGTGCGCCAGGGATCACTTGACGCTGCGCGGGCTGCCGTCGGCGAAAGGGCGGTCGATCGAGAAGTGCCTGTTGCCGGCCGGCACGCCGGGCGTGAACGTCGCGAGCCTGCGGCCGGTCCTGAACGCAAGCGTTCGGACGCGGTAGAACTCGAGGTGGTGCGACGATCGGCGCGCGGCTGCGCAGCGAGATAAAAAACGGCGCTGAAGACGTGCCTCAGCGTACCTCATCGAAGAGGTTAGCGCGACCAGCGACGCCAGGGCCAGGCTCCCCGGTCGATGCTGCTCAGACTCCGTTTTTTATTCAGAAACATGCGGATGGAAGAAATAATCAGAGGGTTGGCCGGCCGGCGTTGTGCGCGGTGATCGCGCGGGCTGCGACCAGCAACGAATCGACTATACCATCCGAATTTATCGTTTGTATAGCTTTGCCGTGGTTGTAGCCGTAGGGCACCGTGAGCGTCGCCATCCCGGCCGCGCGGCCCGCCAGCGCGTCGTTTTCCGAGTCGCCGATCGCGACCGCCGCGTCCGGCGCGACGCCGAGCGCTTCGCACGCCGTCAGCATCGGCAGCGGATCGGGCTTCTTGCGCGCGACGCTGTCGCCGCCGAGCACGATGCCGAAGCGATCGATCAGCCCGTATTGCTCGAGCAGCTCGACCGCGAAGCGGTGCGGCTTGTTCGTCACGCATGCGAGCCGGATGCCGGCCGTGCGCAACGCATCGAGGCCGGTTGCGACGTCCGGATAGAGACGCGTGTGGCGGCCGTTGATCTTCGCGTACTCGGTCTGGTAGATCGCGAGCGCGTCGTCGAAGCGCGCGTGCGCTTCGTCGGGCGTGAAGCGCGGCTTCAGCACGCTCTGGATCAGATGCTCGGAGCCCTTGCCGACGTAGCCGATCACCTCGTCGCGCGACGTGGCCGGCGCGCCGAGCTGCGCGAGCATTCCGTTCAGCCCGGCCGTGAAATCGTCGGCCGTGTCGACCATCGTGCCGTCGAGGTCGATCAGCGCCGCGTCGATGCGCGGCGTCGCGAAACGGACCGCGCCGTCGGCTGCGGCCCCGGCCAGCGAGGAATCGGCCACGGCGTCAGCTCCGCGCGACGGTGGCGAGCGCGGCACGCATCTCGTCGATCACCGTGCGGTAATCGGGCTTGCCGAAGATCGCCGAACCCGCGACGAAGGTGTCCGCGCCGGCCGCCGCGATTTCCGCGATGTTGTCGGCCTTCACGCCGCCGTCGACCTCGAGCAGGATCTCGCGGCCGGTGCGCTCGGTGTACGCGTCGATGCGGGCGCGCGCTTCGGGCAGCTTGTTCAGCGTTTCCGGAATGAACGACTGGCCGCCGAAGCCCGGGTTCACCGACATCAGCAGCACGAAGTCGAGGCGGTCCATCACGTGGTCGAGATAGTTCAACGGCGTGGCCGGGTTGAACACGAGGCCGGCCTTGCAGCCGTGATCGCGGATCAGCGACAGCGTACGATCGATGTGGTCCGAGCCTTCCGGGTGGAAGCTGATCAGGTTCGCGCCGGCTTTCGCGAAATCGGGCACGATCCGGTCGACCGGGCGCACCATCAGGTGCACGTCGATCGGCACCTGCACGTGCGGGCGGATCGCCTCGCAGACGAGCGGGCCGATCGTGAGGTTCGGCACATAATGGTTGTCCATCACGTCGAAGTGAATCCAGTCGGCGCCGGCGGCGACCACGTTGCGGACTTCTTCGCCGAGCCGTGCAAAGTCGGCCGACAGGATGCTGGGAGCGATGCGGAATTGAGTCATGACAGGGGAGCGGGGACGCAGCGGCGCAAAACCGTCATTCTACCGTCCGGCGACCCGGTGCGCGGCGACGGGCCGTGCGGATGCGGCCCGATTCCGCATAGAATGCCGAACCAGTGCGGCGCGCCCGCGGCCCTGCCGCTCGAGTCGGCGCGGCGGTTACCTACAGCGGAAACACCATGAGTCAGTATCAGTTCACCGTTTCGGTGAAAACCAGCTACTTGCCGGAACAATCCGACCCCGATCGGCGTCAATACGCATTCGCGTACACGCTGACCATCCGCAATACCGGGCAGGTCGCGGCGCAGCTGATCGCGCGTCACTGGATCATCACGGACAGCGAAAACCACGTGCAGGAAGTGAAGGGGCTCGGCGTCGTCGGGCACCAGCCGCTGCTGCAGCCGGGCGAACAGTTCGAATACACGAGCTGGGCCGTGATCGCGACGCCGGTCGGCACGATGCGCGGCGCGTACTTTTGCGTGGCGGAGGACGGCGAGCGGTTCGACGCGCCGGTCGACGAGTTTGCGCTGCACATGCCGCGCACGCTGCATTGAGCGTGCGGGGGCTGGTCAGCGCGGCTGGCGGTCGTTGCCGCGGGCGTGCTTCTTCCTGCCCGACGACGTCCACACGACGATGAAGATCAGCAGGGCAAGCGCTACGAAGGCTTCGAGCGCGAAGATGAGCATCGGATATTGGTCGAGAAAATCTGACATGGCGGTTTCCATCAAGAACGGACATTGTATGTGGTTTGGGCCGCGGGCGGCCGGCTGGGTTGCGGCGGTCGCGACGGCGGCGCTGCTTGCCGCGTGCGGCGGCGCGCCGACGCGCACGTCGACGCTCAAGCCGCCGACCGGTGCGGCGATCGTGCCGGGGCAGGTCGCCGCGAAGCGGCTGACGCCGGTCGCATGGCAACAGGTGCCGGGGTGGCAGGACGATTCGCTGATCGGCGCGACGGCCGCGCTGCGGCAGAACTGCGCGCGGCTTGCGCGGCAGCCGGCGTGGCAGCGCGCCTGCGCGGCCGCCGATCGCCTCGACGAACTCGACGTCAGCAGCGCGCGTACCTTCTTCGAAACGTATTTCACGCCGTTTCAGCTGGCGAACACCGACGGCACGCTCGACGGGCTCGTGACCGGCTATTACGAGCCGCTGCTGCATGGCTCCCGCGTGCGTCGCGGTCCTTACCAGTACGCGCTGTACCGCTGGCCGGCCGGCTATCGCGCCGGTGCCGCGCTGCCCGCTCGCGCGCAGCTCGAGCGCGCCGGCATCCTGAACGGCAACGAACTCGTGTGGGTCGACGATCCGATCGAGGCGTTCTTCCTGCAGGTGCAGGGCTCGGGACGCGTGCTGCTCGACGACGGTTCGGTGATGCGGGTGGGTTTCGGCGGCACCAACAACCAGCCGTATCGCTCGATCGGCAAGTGGCTGCTCGATCGCGGCGAGCTGACGCCCGCCCAGGCGACGATGCAGGGCATCAAGGCGTGGGCGAAGGCGAACCCGACTCGCGTGGATGCGTTGCTCGACACGAATCCGCGATTCGTGTTCTTCCGCGACATGCCGACGAAGGAAGATGCACCGCACGGCGGCGCGGACGGCCCGATCGGTGCGCTCGGCGTGCCGCTCACGGCGGAGCGTTCGATCGCGGTCGATCCGTCGTCGATCCCGCTCGGCACGCCGGTGTTCCTGCAGACCACGCGCCCGCTGACGAATACGCCGATGAACCGGCTCGTGTTCGCGCAGGACACGGGTTCCGCGATCAAGGGCGGCGTGCGGGCCGACTATTTCTGGGGGCTCGGCGACGACGCCGGCGACCAGGCCGGACGGATGAAGCAGATCGGCCGGATGTGGCTGCTGTTCCCGAATTCGTGATCCGCGGTGACGCCGGCACGCACGTGTAGCCGGCGCATCGAGACGAGGCAGCCCGACCGGTTTTGGCCGGTCGGGCTGTTTTTTCGCGGGCCGCGCATGATCGCTGTTCCGGAGCGCCGTCGTGCCGTAGCCGGTATCAGCCCTTGCGTTTGTCGATCACGCGTCGCGCCTTGCCGACCGAGCGCTCGATTCCGTTGACGGGCAGCACGTTGATCACGGCCGTCACGCCGATCAGCGACTTGATGTCGTGTGCGAGCGCCTGCCTGGCCGCATGGATCGCCGCCGTGTCGGGGGCGGTTTCGGGACACGGCTCGACGTTGAGCGTCAGCACGTCGAGCGGACCTTCCTTCGTCAGCACGATCTGATAGTGCGGTGCCAGCGCGCGCTGCTTCAGCAGCTGTTCCTCGATCTGCGTCGGGAAGACGTTGACGCCCCGTACGATCATCATGTCGTCCGAGCGCCCGGTGATCTTTTCCATCCGGCGCATCGTGCGCGCGGTGCCGGGCAGCAGGCGCGTGAGGTCGCGCGTGCGGTAGCGGATGATCGGCAGCGCTTCCTTCGTCAGCGACGTGAAGACCAGCTCGCCGAGTTCACCGTCCGGCAGCACTTCGCCGGTTTCGGGGTCGATGATTTCCGGGTAGAAGTAGTCTTCCCAGATGGTCGGGCCGTCCTTGGTCTCGACGCATTCCGACGCGACGCCCGGGCCCATCACCTCGGACAGCCCGTAAATGTCGACTGCGTCGATCCCCATCCGCTGCTCGATGGCCACGCGCATGTCGTTGGTCCACGGTTCCGCGCCGAAGATGCCGATGCGCAGCGAACTCTGCGCGGGATCGAGGCCCTGGCGCTCGATCTCGTCGGCGATCGACAGCATGTAGCTCGGCGTCACCATGATGATGTCGGGCCGGAAATCCTGGATCAGCTGCACCTGCTTCTCGGTCTGGCCGCCGCCGAACGGGATGACGGTGAGCCCCGCGCGTTCGGCGCCGTAGTGTGCGCCGAGCCCGCCGGTGAACAGACCGTAGCCGTAGCTGACATGAACCTTGTCGCCGCGCCGCGCGCCGGCTGCGCGGATCGAGCGCGCGACGAGATTCGCCCACGTATCGATGTCGCGTGCCGTATAGCCGACGACGGTCGGCTTGCCGGTCGTGCCCGACGACGCGTGAATGCGCGAGATCTGGTCCTGAGGCACCGCGAACATGCCGAACGGGTAGCTGTCGCGCAGGTCGCTCTTGGTCGTGAACGGGAAGCGCGACAGATCCGTGAGTGTCTTCAGGTCGTCGGGATGCACGCCCGCTTCGTCGAATTTGCGGCGATAGACGGGGGAGTGCTCATACGCATGCCGGAGCGACCATTTCAGGCGTTCGAGCTGTAATGCGGTCAGCTCGTCGCGTGAAGCGGTCTCGATCGGCTCGAGCGGTAGCGGGGTAGTCATGCCTGTCTCCAGTGATTGTTATGAGCGAGCCGTGGACGTCAGCGGTCTTCCGGGAGGACCGTGCCCTTGATCTGGGCCGATTTGCCGCGAAACATCGCGACCGTTTCGCCTGTCTGGTTCGTGACGCGGATGTCGTAGACGCCATGCCGGCCGCTGCGTGTCTGCTCGATCGCCTCGGCCGTCAGCAGGTCGTTGCCGTAGACGGGGCGTAGGTATTCGATCGAGCAGCCCGCGGCAACGGTATTCAGGTTGTACGAGTTGCACGCGAACGCGAACGTCGAATCGGCGAGCGTGAAGATGATGCCGCCGTGGCAGGTCTGGTGCCCGTTCAGGAATTCCGGCCGTACGCGCATCTGCAGGCGTGCGTAGCCGGCGCGCACTTCGGCGATTTCCATGCCGAACGCGCGGCTGCAGGCGTCCGCGTCGTACATGGCCCGTGCCGCCGCACGGGCGAGCGCATCGGGGTCGAGCGTGTCGGTGGAGGTGGTCATGTCAACGTCCCTCGAACCGCGGCGCGCGCTTCTCGATGAACGCCTTCACGCCTTCCGCGTAGTCGTACGACTGGCCGAGCTTGCGCTGCAGGTCACGCTCGAGGTCGAGCTGCTGGTCGAGCGTATTCGTGACGCTGTCGCGCATCGACTGCTTGATCGACGCGATCGCGAGCGTCGGTTGCTGCGCGAGCTGGTTGGCGACCTGACGGGCCGACGCGGCGAGCGCATCGTCGTCGACCGCGCGCCAGATCAAGCCCCATTGTTCGGCCTGTTCGGCGCCGAGCTTGTCGCCGGTCAGGGCGAGCCCCAGCGCGCGTGCCATGCCGACGCGTTGCGGCAGGAACCATGTGCCGCCCGAATCGGGCACGAGCCCGATCTTGACGAAGGCCTGGATGAAACTGCTCGAGCGCGCGGCGAACACGATGTCGCAGGCGAGCGCGAGATTTGCGCCGGCGCCGGCCGCCGTGCCGTTGACGGCGGCGATAACCGGAATCGGCATGCGTTGCAGGCGGCGGATCAGTGGATTGAAATGCTCGTCGATCAGCGTGCCGAGGTCGGTGGACGCGCCCGGCGTGAAGTCGAGGTCGGCCAGGTCCTGGCCTGCGCAGAAGCCGCGCCCCGCACCCGTCAGGATCAGCGCACGCGCGCCGGCCGTCTCGACTTCATCGAGTGCCGACTGCAGTTCGCGGTGCATTGCCCGCGTGAAGCTGTTCAGCTTGTCCGGACGGTTGAGGGTGATCGTGGCCACGCGGGCAGCCTGATCGATATCCAGCTGGATCGCCTGATATGACATGCAGTGTCTCCTTCATGACTTCGTTATAGGCGCGCGGTGCGTCGGTTACACGCGTTCGATGGCGATCGCGATGCCCTGGCCGACGCCGATGCACATCGTACAGAGCGCAAAGCGGCCGCCCGTACGCTCGAGTTGATGAAGTGCCGTGGTCACGAGCCGGGCGCCCGATGCGCCGAGCGGGTGGCCGAGCGCGATCGCGCCGCCGTTCGGGTTCACGCGCGGATCGTCGTCGGCGACGCCGAGCATGCGCAGCACCGCGAGACCCTGCGACGCGAATGCCTCGTTCAGCTCGATCACGTCGAACTGATCGATCGTCATCCCGAGCTGGCGCAACAGTTTCTGCGTGGCCGGCGCCGGGCCGATGCCCATCACGCGCGGCTCGACGCCGGCGGTCGCCATGCCGACGACGCGCGCACGGCGGCGCAGCCCGTATTGATCGGCGGCTTCCGCGTTGGCGAGCAGCAGTGCGCATGCGCCGTCGTTGACGCCCGACGCGTTGCCGGCCGTCACCGAGCCGTCCGGGCGCACGACGCCCTTCAGCTTCGCGAGCGCTTCGAGCGACGTTTCGCGCGGATGCTCGTCGACGGATACGACGAGCGCGTCGCCTTTCTTCTGCGGAATCGTCACCGGGACGATTTCCTCGGCGAGCGTGCCGTCCCGCTGCGCGCGCGCAGCTTTCTGCTGGCTGCGCAGCGCGAACAGGTCCTGGTCGGCGCGGCTGATGTCGTAGTCGACCGCGACGTTCTCGGCCGTCTCCGGCATCGAATCGACGCCGTATTGCTGTTTCATCAGCGGATTGACGAAGCGCCAGCCGATCGTCGTGTCGAAAATGGCGGCCTGGCGCGCGAACGCGCTGGCGGCCTTGCCCATCACGAACGGCGCGCGCGTCATGCTTTCGACGCCGCCCGCGATCATCAAGCGTGCCTCGCCCGCCTTGATCGCGCGCGCGGCGGTGCCGACGGCGTCCATGCCCGAGCCGCACAGCCGGTTCAGCGTCGTGCCCGGCACGGCGGTCGGCAGGCCCGCGAGCAGCGCGGACATGCGCGCGACGTTGCGGTTGTCCTCGCCGGCCTGGTTCGCGCAGCCGTAGATCACGTCGTCGATTGCCGCCCAGTCGACGTTGCGGTTGCGTTCGATCAGCGCCTTGAGCGGCACCGCGCCGAGATCGTCGGCACGAACGTCTTTCAGGGCGCCGCCGTAGCGGCCGATGGGGGTGCGAATCGCGTCGCAGATGTAGGCGTCGGTCATGGGTGTGTCGATGTGCAACGAACCCGCCGGTTGACGGATTCGTTCATGGTAGAGAACGTGACGGCGTTTGCACGTCGGCCATTCGGGTTATGCCGTCTGGCCGGCTTCCGCGGGCACTGCCTTCGGCGCAACATGGACGCGGCTTTGCACCACGCGGAACCGGTTGGCGACGAACGCCGGGTCGGCCAGCGCCGCGTTGGCGGCCGGGTTCGCGCCGGTGCCGTGGAAGTCGGAGAAGGCGGCCGACTGGTTGACGAACACGCCGCCCGTCAGGTTGATCGACAGCGCGACGCCGCCACGCACCGCCGCATCGTGCGCAGCGTCGAGGACCTTGTCGTCGGTACTGTAGACGGACAGCGTCAATGCGCCATGTTCCGCGGCGATTTCGCCGGCGAGATCGAGCGACTGCGCGGTCGAGTCGGTCGCGATCACGAACGAGATCGGGCCGAACCATTCCTGCGTGAACTTCGCGCGGTCGGCCACGTCGAGTTGCAGCACGAGCGGTGTGCGCACGCGAGCGTCGGCGAACGCCGGGTGCTGGAGCGTCTGGCTGTCGGCGAGCACGCGGCCGAGCTTGCGCGCGTCGTCGATGCGCGCGGTCACGCCGTCGTTCTGGATCGCGCCGATCAGTTCGACCGAGCGCGCCGGGTCGCCGGTCAGCTTCTGCACGGAGACGGCGATGGCCTGCGCGACTTCGTCGAAGCTCGCATGACCGTCTGCCGTCCGGATGCCGTCGCGCGGCACATAGATGTTCTGCGGTGCCGTGCACATCTGGCCGGAGTACAGCGCCAGCGAGAACGCGATGTTCTTGGCTGCAGCCTTCAGGTCGTCGGTCGAGTCGATCACGATCTGGTTGACGCCTGCCTTCTCGGTATACACCTGTGCCTGGTGGGCATTGCGTTCGAGCCACGTGCCGTTTTGCGTGCTGCCCGTGAAGTCGATCAGCTTGATTTCAGGACGCAGCGCGAGGTCCTGCACGAGGGCGCCGTCGTTCGGCTCGGTCGCGAGGAGCGTGACGACGTTCGGATCGAAGCCGGCTTCGCGCAGCACGTCGCGGGCGATGCGGACCGTGATCGCGAGCGGCAGGATCGCGCCCGGATGGGGTTTGACGATCACCGTGTTGCCGGTCGCCAGGTCGGCGAACAGGCCCGGATAGCCGTTCCAGGTCGGGAACGTGCAGCAGCCGAGCACGAGGCCGGTACCGCGCGGGACGATCGTATAGCGCTTGTGCATCGCGAGCGGCGGGTTCTTGCCTTGCGGCTTCTCCCAGTGCGCATCGGCGGGGATGCGCCGCAACTCGTCCCATGCATAGGCGACCGCTTCGAGTGCTCGATCCTGCGCGTGCGGGCCGCCGGCCTGGAACGCCATCATGAACGCCTGGCCCGTCGTGTGCATCACGCTGTAGGCAATCTCGAAGCTCGCGCGATTCAGTCGCGCGAGGATTTCCAGGCTGACGCCGATCCAGGCGCTCGGGCCGGCTTCGCGCCATGCACGCTGGGCCGCGGCGGCTGCGGCAATCAGTTCGTCGGGCGTCGATTTCGGGTAGCGGATGCCCAGCGCGACCCCGTACGGCGACTGCTCCGCGCCGACGGTTCCGCCGGACGCCGGCTGGTCGAGCACGAACGTGTTGCCGAGGTGTGCCTTGAACGCCGCTTCGCCATCGGCGTTCGCGCTTTCCCCGTACACTTTGGGACTCGGCATTTCCGCGAACGGGCTCCAGTACCCGCGGCTCTCGATGGCGGCGAGGGCGTGTTTCAGCGTGTCTTCGTGCTTCGTGAACAGTGCATGGGTCATGACGGCGGCCTGATGGACGTTGAGAAGGGTTGGATCGATTAATTAACCGACCGGTTGGTCGGAGAATGGTAGCATCAAACTATTCGCATGTGCGAGGCGTTTCTCATTTCATTGATCGAGGAGAAATAGATGTCTTACGAGAACATCCTGGTGGAGACCCGGGGGCGAGTCGGGCTGGTCACGCTGAATCGTCCGAAGGCGCTGAATGCGCTGAACGATGCATTGATGGATGAATTGGGCGCTGCGCTGAAAGCGTTCGACGCGGACGACGAGATCGGCGCAATCGTCGTGACGGGGAGCGAGAAGGCGTTCGCGGCCGGGGCCGACATCGGCATGATGGCGACCTATTCCTATATGGATGTTTACCGCGGCGACTACATCACCCGTAACTGGGAGACTGTCCGCGAGATCCGCAAGCCGATCATCGCTGCCGTGGCGGGCTTCGCGCTCGGCGGTGGCTGCGAACTCGCGATGATGTGCGACATCATCTTCGCGGCGGAAACGGCCAAGTTCGGTCAACCCGAGATCAAGCTGGGCGTGATGCCTGGCGCAGGCGGTACGCAGCGCCTGCCGCGCGCGGTCTCGAAGGCGAAGGCCATGGACATGTGCCTGACCGCACGTTTCATGGATGCAGCCGAGGCGGAGCGGGCCGGGCTGGTGTCGCGTGTGCTGCCTGCCGACAAACTGCTCGACGAGGCGATTGCGGCTGCGACGACGATCGCCGAGTTTTCGCTGCCGGCGGTCATGATGGTCAAGGAGTCGGTGAACCGTGCGTACGAGACGACGCTGGCCGAGGGCGTCCATTTCGAGCGTCGACTGTTCCATTCGTTGTTCGCTACCGAAGATCAGAAGGAAGGGATGGCGGCATTCGTCGAGAAGCGGAAACCGGTATTCAAGAACCGTTGATTCGCCGGCGGCCGGGTGGAGCTTGGCGAGCGACGGGTGTCGGTCGCCGCCATGATCGCCTGGTGCAACGAACCCCAAGCCCCCGTGCGCGGCATCGCACGAGGGCTTTTCAAAATATTTTCACAAAGGGGGTTGCGCAGACGAGGGCAGGTGCTTAGAATCACGCCTCTTTCGCGCTAACGGAAACACGGCGCGGGAGAAGAAGGGAAGCGGTGCTGTCGGGCGGGTCGTAGCGGCCTCGGCGGTGCAGGAAGTTGAACCCCAGTCGTCGCAACGAAGCAGTTAAAAAGTTGTTGACGAACTGAAAAAGACGGTTCATAATTTCGCTTCTCTGCTGCTGAAAACGCAGCGCTGCTGAGAAAACCTCCGGGTCCTCGCAGAAATGCTCTTTAAAAATTAACAGCCGATAAGTGTGGGCGCTTGATGGAAGCGAGCTGATCTTCGGATCAGAT
>NZ_CAJPHE010000019.1:0-163921 GCF_905339875.1 Burkholderia sp. BCC1998 | reverse complement strand
AGATGTTCCCGTGCGCGGCGGCACGCAGTAGCGCCCGCAGTTGCGGCTGGAACACTTCGGGGCTGTCAAGGCACATCCGGATGCCTCGCCACCCCAGAAACGGATTCTCCTCCTTCGGGAAGCGAATGCCCGGCAACGGCTTGTCACCGCCCGCATCGAGCGTCCGAATGATGACAGGCCACGGGTGAAAGCGCCGTGCGAGCGTGGCATAAACTTCGTATTGCTCGTCCTCCGTGGGCACCCGCTGGTGGTCCATGAAAAGCAGCTCGGTACGGAATAGCCCCACGCCCATCGCGCCGGCTTGCAAGGCCGAGTCAAGTTCCGCCAGAGAACCCATGTTTGCGGCGATCTGTATCTGGCGTCCGCCGCGAGTGCGGGGCTCGACGTCCCGATAAGCAAGGAGCGCCGATTGCTGTTCGCGCTGCGCCTTGATGCGGCGCGATAGTTCCTTTTCATGCTCGTCGGAATGGTCGAGCCAGACCTCTCCGGTCGTGCCGTCAATCGATACACGCGCGACCGATCGCAGCCGGTCCTTGTCGATCGGCAGACCCAGAACTGCCGGAATGCCGTGCGAGCGCGCAATGATCGCGACATGCGATGTCGCACTGCCCGATGTGCAGACGATTCCGAGGATATTGACGAGGTTCGCGCGCGCGAGATCCGGCGCGGACAGTTCTTCGGCAAGGATGATGCTCGGCACGTCTAGTTCCCGCAGCGACTTATGCTGCTTGCCAAGAAGCACGGCCACGATCTCGCGCGTCAGGCCGCGAATGTCGTCGGCGCGGCTGCGAAGATATTCGTCCGTCATCGATTCGAACGCGAACGCCAGTTCCTGCCCGCATTTCAGCGTAGCCGCCGCCGCGCTCCACCGCGTTGCGATGAGCTCTCGGATCGTGCCCGCGTAGTCTTCGCTCCTTGCGACATCGGCGATCGCCTCGATGATCTCGTTTCCCATCGTCCCGTCGCCCGGCTCGAGCATCGCCGCCAAAGTGGACTCGAGCGTCGCGGTGAATCGCCTAGCTTCGTCCGCTACCTCGTGCTCGGACACGAACTGGCGATCGATCACCAGTTCGTCACGAACGTACACAAGCGCACTGCCAAATGCCAGCCCTTCACTCGCCGGAACGCCTCTCAACGCGCCGGGAGGATCGGCATCGTCAGCGGATTGCGCCGATGCCGTGCGCTCGAACGCTTGCGGAGCCGCTGCAGAACCGCCGGACCCACGATGGCCGTCCTGTGCAGTGGCGCCCTGCACGATTGCGCTGACGTTCGACAGAAATTGCGTCAACCTGTCCACCGCCTCGCATTCGTCTTCGCCGTCCGCTCGAAGAAGTATCTGCTCGTCCTGCTTCACGCCTAGCAACATGAGCTTCACGGCGCTCTTCGCGTCCGCCCATGCATCGCCTCTCCCGATTTTCAGCGCGCTATTGAACCCCTTCGCAAGCTTTGCGAATTGCGTCGCGGGGCGCGCGTGCAGACCCTCGTGTACCTTGACAACAACCTGAGTTTCCAACATGACGATGCCTTTTCGTATTCCGTGGGTGACAACGATTGACGTCGGTGCGATTCAGGCGTCAACGATCTCGATGACCGTCCCTTTCTGCATGCTCTTGAAGAGCCGTTCAGGATCGACCGCCGATGCGCAGATCTCCCCAGGGCGCTCTGCCGAATGGGCCCCATTGAACGTGATGACCACATGGCCCAGTTCGCTCACCTTGTTCCAGGCCGTCTGCCCAACGGCAGTCACGATCGCAGAAATCTCACCGATGCGCAGCACGGAGCCAATACGCGGCGCGTGGCTGTGCGCCTGCTCAACGCAGTGAAGAACCGACACCTCTGCCAGTTCGGAGGGCGCGCCATCCGAATACAGAATCAGCACGCCACCTTCGAGAAGCGATTCCACTTCTTCGCCGATACTGGAAATGATTGTCTTGTAGTAATGCATGCGTGACCTCAAGATGTTTTTAGAGAGCAAAACTGACCACCCAAGCGATCAACACCGATACCGGCCCCATGATCTGGCGACTGATCAGTACGGCCGGCACGCCGACGCGAATCGTCTCAGGTTTCGCTTCGCCGAGTGCCATCCCGACTGGCACGAAATCACAACCGACCTGGGTGTCATACGCGAACAACGCCGGCAACGCCATATGCGGAGGAATCGTGCCATTACCGATGGCCGGCCCGATGATTGCCGCGCCGATGACCTGCGCGATCACGGCGCCAGGTCCGAGTACGGGCGACAGGAACGGAAGACCGCAGATCGCCGACAGGATCACCAGCCCCACGATATTGCCCGCCAGCGGCGAAAGCAGATGAGCGAGCCCGGTTCCCACCCCGGTCGAATTGATCACGCCGATCAACATCGTCACGAACGCCATGAACGGCAGCACGTTGCGAATGACGGTATCGATCGACTTGCGGCCACTCGTGAACAGCACATTCACGACGCCGCCCATGCCGCGGCCGACCGACGTGATCATCCCGACGAAGCCGCCGTGGCTTTCCCCGGTGCGCGGTTGCGCCGGTGACGGCGTTGCGGCGGCCGGTGTGTCACCGCTCGTGAAAGCGGCGCGATGTGCGTCGACGTTCGACGCGTCGTCGTCGACGGACTGCAAGCTGTTCAATTCGACGCCGGACACATAGATGTCTTCGGTAATGAACTGCGCAAGCGGACCCGACTGCCCGACCGGACTCAGATTGACAGTCGGGATGCGCTTTCGCGGATATACGCCGCACCGCGCGGTTCCCCCGCAATCGATGACGACAGCCGCGATTTCCGATTCGAGCGGTGGATTGCGGAAGCCGTCGACAACTGTTGCTCCGGTCATATCCGCCAGCCGCTGTGCTACCTTCGGAATATCTCCTCCGGTTACGGCCACGATCTTGTTGCGCTCCACCGTCGGTGCGATGACGAGTGGACCGCCCCAGCCGTTTGGCCCTTTTCGAACCTCAACCGCCTTGTACGTACGCGCGTCCATTTCCTTCTCCTCCAGATGATTTCTCGTGTTTTATCGTGTCGAGTTCAAAGCGTCAGGCCTTCGCGCTTCGCGATCATGCGTGTGATCGCTTCGGTCAGCACTCCTTTCAGGAGATTGACGAAAAGGCCGACGCCCAGGTAGAAGAGCGCGAGTTTCGGCAATGAAAACGGTGCGGCATGTGTTTCAGCGAGCTTCGTGATACCTGCTGCCACACCAAGCCAGACGAAAAGCTCACCGGGATTGCAGTGCGGAAACAAGCCAGTGATCGGATGACACAAGGACACTGCGGAATCGTAGAACGCGGGTTTGTGACGCTCTTCAAGGAAGACGCCGAACGTGTAGGCCATCGGATTAGTCAGGAAGAACATCGCGAGTAACGGCAACAGCGAATATCGCGTCACGATGTTCTTCGAAAGGAAACGAGCCAATCCCTGAATGCGCTGCTCTCCTACCAGCGCGATGATTGTGTAGACCGCGGTGAGCAGCACGATCAGTGTCGGCAAAATGCCGGTGACAAAGCCGACGAACGTCTTTCCGCCTGCGTTGAATACGCCGATAAACGCCTCGGCGGCATGAGTGAGAAAATCCAGCGGATTCATGGTTGTCTCCTGATGAAGTTGTAATGTGCGACAGATGCATCAATTGAAACAGCACTACGACCAGCGTGCTTTACAGCGTTCGTCTACTCAATCACGGCAACGTTAGGACGGTTGACGTTCGCGGTTCTGCAAGCCATGTCGAGCGCGCTGTGAAGCGCGTGCCTGAGACGCGGCGCAAGCGCCGAGGACGCCACATGTTGCTGAAACTCGCCGATCGACCCGCCGTTGAATCCGGAAAGCGCTTCAAAGCGAGCAAACACCGTAAGCCCGGACATGGCCAATACTTGCCTGACAATGCAATCGTCACCGATGACGACGATCGCAACCGCGCCTCGCCCGATCCGCGGCTTGAACGTTCCCACGCCGAGGAACCCGTCGCCCCACGTTCGCGCCGTCTTTCTGAGCGTGTCCCTGTAGTAGCGCATATGGGCCCATCCGGCGATGAGCTGCAGCGCCCACGTGACAGCCAATGCCAGTAAACCGAACCGTACGAGTTCCATTGCATGTCTCCTACCTCGCTCGAGCTGCTTTAACAAACGGTACGAATCTGGCGGATTATTTCGCGCCGCCATTTGAACAAATGCGCATTTGAATAATACAATTGTTCATTTTTGGGTAAATACGGGAAAACGCGACACGAAGCTCTAGAAACGATTCTTCTAACAGAAACCCGAATTGACCTCGATCGGGAACACGAGACCCGAAATGTAATGTGACGCCTCCGAAGCCAGGAACAGAGCGGCACGCACCGCGGCGGACATGCCATCTTCTCGCCTCGGGATCGACGGCAGCAGGGCCGACTGCAGCGTCGCTCCATGTGAGGCGCGGCGAAACTCATCATATGCGGGTACCGTTGGACACACGGCATTGACGCGGATCCCGTCACCCTTCAATCGTTGTCCCAATGCTTGGGATAGCTGACAGAGCGCCGCGGCACAGGCGCTCTGCCATGGCACGCACCAGGAATCGGCTTCGGCGGTTGGCGCGATATTGACGATCACGCCTCGCTTGACTCGCCGATACTGCGAAGCCGCGGCATGGGCGATGTAGAACGCAGCCTTGACGCACTCGGCGTACGCGTGATCGATCTCTCGCTCGTGAATCTCGAGATCGTTTGCCCCATCCAGGCGCGCGCAGCCGTTATGGACGACGATATCGAGTCTCCCGAATTCGAGAACGGTCCGTTCGACCAGTTCGACCGCACGCCGCGCCGTGAAGATTTCCGCCCCCGCCTTGTCGACATTCGCTTGACCGTCTCCCGTTTCATCCAACAGTTCGAGAACGCGTGCCTGCTGCGTAAGCACCGTTGCGCCGGCGGTACGCAAGGCACGGACCACCTCGTCGCCGATCGGGGACGATAGCCCCGTTACCAGCGCGATCTTGCCGTCAAGCTCCAGGTTCATGAATGGCTCCGCCTATCGTGACAATTGCTCGCCGACGATGCCGATCACATCAGCCAGCGCTTCGACGTGCGGCAAATGACCGACGTCCGCGAAGCGGTGCTGCGCAATCCGGCCAGGCAAGCCATTCGCGTGCGTGATCGGAATGATCTTGTCCGATGCCCCCCAGACGACGCGAACAGGCATTGTCAGCGACGCGATGGCCGCTCGCAGATCAATCTTCTGCCGGCCGCCCGGGAAAAACGTCTCCGCGATTGACGCAAGCGTCACACGTTTTGCCTCGCTCGACAATTGCTGCTCTGCCGTCGCGATGAACGCGTCGTCGATCACACCGGGACGCGCAACCAATTCCAGCAGCCATCGCGTAAGACTGGTTCGATCGGCGGCTTGCGTCAGCCCGCGCAAGAACGCACCGTTGCATTCGGTACCCAGCCCCGCCGGTGCGGCCAGCGTCAACGACGACACACGCACATGGCGCGAAGCGCTCAACGCAATCGCGACAGCCGCGCCGAACGAATGCCCGATGAGATGGCAGTGCGCGGCATCTTCTGCGGCCAGCGTAGCGCCGATCGCGTCGACGATGTTCTCCAGCGATGCGGCAGCGTCGGCCGGCGATTTTCCATGTCCGGGCAGATCGATCGACAGTACACCGAGATTCTTCGCAAGGCCGGCGTCGCGCAACGCATTGAAGAACGGGCGCCAGCTATTCGCCTCGGCCCCGAATCCATGCAGAAACACCAGCGTCGCCGGGCCGCCGCGCTGCAGCCAGACCCGATTGAGCGCGCCTTGCTGGCTCGCGCCGGCTACCACTTCACGTGAACCGCCGCTCCCAGCGGCGACGGCGCGCACGTCATTTTCGATAATCCGCCCATGCGGACCGGATCCTTGCAGGCTGCCCAAGTCGATTTCGCTTTCGCGAGCGGCCCGACGAGCGGCGGGCGTCGCGCGAATCCGGCTGTCGCTGATATCACCCGGCAATGCCGCATCTGCGACGTCCGCGCGACGATGGATCGAGGGTTCAGCCGCAGCGTCAGGCTCGGCAACGCCTGATGCGGTCGTGCCGACGTCCTGCTCGATGACGGTCTCACCATTGGCATAGATCCATGCGATCACGGTTCCGACGGGGACCGTATCGCCGACGCTGGCGGTAATCTGCCGGACCGTGCCGCTCGCCGGGGCCTCCACTTCCATCGTGGCCTTGCTGGTCTCGATGTCGAAGATCGGCTCGCCATGCCTGATCGTGTCGCCGTCCTTGACATACCAGGTGGTAATGGTGCCCTCGGTCATGTCCATGTCGACGCGAGGAAGGATCACTTCGGTCGCCATCTCAGCCCCTCCGACCGACGATATGCCGAATCGCCTCGACGATTTCGGGCACCTGCGGCACGGCAGCCTTCTCGAGCTGCGGGTTGTAAGGCAACGGACAATCCGCCCCGCCCAGCCGGACGATCGGTGCGTCCAGATAATCGAAGGCGTCGCTTTCGCAAACGATCGACGCGATCTCGGCGCCTATGCCCAGTTGCTGAACACCTTCGTACACACATACCAGACGCGAAGTCTTGCGTACGCTGTCGATGATCGCCTCGCGGTCGATCGGACGGATGCTGCGCAGATCGATTACTTCCACGTCGATGCCTTCCTGCTGCAGCGCGTCTGCCGCTTCCAGCGAACGCACGGTCATGATCGAAGTCGCGACGATCGTGACATCCTGCCCCTCGCGGCGAACGACGGCCTTGCCGATCGGCTCCACATAGTAGCCCTCCGGCACGATGCCCTTGCTCTTGTACAGGAGCTTGTGTTCGAAGATCATCACCGGATCGGGATCCTCAAGCGCAGCAAGCAGTAATCCCTTCGCGTCATGGGGCGTACTGGGTTGCACCACCTTCAACCCAGGAACGTGCGCGAACCAGGCCTCGAGGCTCTGGCTGTGCTGGGCTGCGGCACCTGTCCCCGAACCGGCCGGAAAGCGCATCACAACCGGCACCGAGACTTCCCCGCCCAGCATGTAACGCATCTTCGCGGCCTGATTCACGATTTGTTCCATCGCAAGCGTTGCGAAGTCCGAAAACTGGAATTCGTAGATCGGCCGGCAGCCGGTCATGGCCGCACCGACCGCAATGCCTGCGCCTGCCAGCTCAGCGATGGGCGTGTCCATGACACGTCCCGCACCAAAGCGCTGAAACAGGTCACCGGTCACCTGGAACGCACCGCCGTAGACTCCGATATCCTCGCCCATCAGGAACACGCGCTCATCTCGCTCCATTGCGATGCCCATTGCCTCATGAATCGCCTGAGCGTAAGTCAGTTCGCGCTGGTCACTCATGGTCATTCCCCCCGTTCTCCGTATATACATAGCGCGTCAACTCGGCGATGTCCGGTGCCGGGCTGTTCTGCGCGTAGTCCAGACCCGCCTTGATTTCTTCCTCGACTTCCGCGTGGATTACTTGCACCGCTGCGGCGTCGATCAGTCCAAGTTCCACCAACTGCCGCTCGAATTTCGTAATGGGATCCCTTGCGCCCCAGGACTCGATCTCTTCGCGGGTGCGATAGCGGTTCCGGTCGCTCTTGGAGTGGCCGCGAATGCGGTATGTCTCGCACTCGATGAGTGTCGGCCCCTCGCCTTTTCGGGCACGCTCGATCGCGCCTTCAGCCGCCGTCAGCACGTCGCCGAAGCTATTGCCGTCGACAGTGATGCCGGGCATGTCATATGCAGCCGCGCGCTGCGAGATCCGACTGACGGCCGTC
Organism: Burkholderia sp. BCC1998; assembly: GCF_905339875.1. Lineage (NCBI taxonomy): Bacteria > Pseudomonadati > Pseudomonadota > Betaproteobacteria > Burkholderiales > Burkholderiaceae > Burkholderia > Burkholderia sp. BCC1998. The sequence goes on along the minus strand of NZ_CAJPHE010000019.1, from coordinate 156,196 downwards.
GAACGTTCGACCGACATCGACATGCCGTACCGGTTATTTTCACAGACGAAAATCACCGGCAGCTTCCAGATCGCGGCGAAATTCAGCGATTCATGGAACGCACCTTCATTGTTCGCGCCATCGCCGAAAAAACACACGACAACCGAGTCCTTGCGCTGCTTCTTGATCGACAGCGCCGCGCCGACCGCGATAGGCAAGCCTCCGCCCACGATACCGTTGGCGCCGAGATTTCCGCGGCTCACATCCGCAATGTGCATCGAACCGCCCCGCCCCCGGCAATACCCCGTCTCCTTGCCGAAGAATTCGGCGAACATGCGTTTCGGATCCGCACCTTTGCCGATGCAGTGGCCGTGCCCGCGATGCGTTGACGTGATGTAGTCCTCATCGGTCAGGAGCATCGTCATCGCGATCGCGGAAGCTTCCTGACCGATAGACAGGTGCATCGTCCCGTGAATCAGACCGCGCATATACGCCTGCTCCGCGCTCTCCTCGAATCGACGCACGAGTTGCATCTTCTTCAGCGCGTCACGCAGCGCCTGCACCGAGACATGCCGATAGACTTCGGGCATTCCTTCGATCTTCTCTGCAACGAATCCCATCATCTTCTCCTCAAGCGGCGGCACGCGCACCGCGGACCATTTCGTCCTGGCGCTGGCGCAGTTTGACGATCGGTGCGTTCGCGTCGACCGCGGCGTTCTGGTACGTCAGCAATTCGCCCTTTCGGATTGCTTGGGTGACGATGCCGCCTTCCAACAAGCCGCATGGAACCGCGCGCTGTGCAAGCGCGTGGTCCGCCGCGATGGCCCAGGCGCGGTACGTGAATTCACCGATCGCGTCGAGGCGGTCACCGGCTTTCAAGTCTCGCTTCGCGACCGCGCAAACCTCGACCACCGGAACGGGGAGCGGCCGCATGTCGGCTTTGCCGTACAGGACAGCGCGCGCGCAGCTGAGCGGCACCTCGAGACTCGTCAGGTGATACGGACGATAGAACGTGTAATACGGCCCCTTGCCGAGCTTGAGGTCTGCCATGCGCTCGCGCAGGCGACGATGTGCAAGTTCGGCAACGACGAACACCCCGGGTGCGACGCCCTTTCCAATGGTGTAATCAACCACGCCCTTTTGGGTGAGGATCCCGCCGTCCGCCACCGGACAAAGCACCTCATGCAGTTGGTCGAGCGTGGCCGCGGGACCATGCATGCCTGCCACATCCGGAATCAGCCCGGTCGCATTTCCGATCGCCGCCATTTCGACCGCGGTCTTCGAACCATCGACGAACTCCACCAGCATGCGCGGGTTCATGTTGCGCGCCTTGGCTTCGGCCATGTAGTCATCCGGCGTCGCGTCGATATTCAGAGGGTTGTTCTTGCCCTTGCCCGCGGCGACGATCGGATAACCGAGCGCGCTGACGAAATCGATCAACTCGATCGTCGAGCTCGGCTCATCGCCGGCGCCGAGCGTGTACACGACGCCCAGCCGCTCCGCTTCACGACGCAGATATGCGCCGATGGTCACATCGGCCTCGACGTTCATCATCACGAGATGCTTGCCGTGTTCCATGGCCAGCAGGCCGATCTGCGCGCCCACCGCCGGTTTGCCGGTCGCATCGATAACCACGTCGATTTGATCGTTGGTACAGATCGCATTCGAGTCTTGCGTGATGGCGATCGATCCGGCCTCGATCGCCTGCGAAATCCCCGAGCCTGTCTCGACGACGCGATAGCCCTCGTCCACCTGATTGGCGACTCGAACCGCTTCGCATGCAGCGTCGACGCGGAGGTCCGCGATCGCGCCGATCTCGAGACCTTCCATTTGCCGGACCTGGGTCACGATGTCCGTGCCCATTTCGCCCGAGCCGATCAAGCCAATTCGAATAGGTCTGCCCGATTGGGCGCGGGTTTTGAGGTCGGCCGCCAGGCCGCTAGGAATGATGTTGAGCATCGACGATGTCTCCTGGGGTAGTGACGCGCGCTTGCGCAGACATGTGCCCTTAACCCGCGTTTGCAACCTGGATCGCCGCGACGTTCAGTGCACATTTGTTTTTTACAATATCACTTTGTTCACAAAAGGTACAAGCGACCAAGCGGCAAAAAGAGCGCATCTAGGGTTATTCCTAGCGCATGGAAATTTGGGGACGGAAAGAGGAGGAGCCGCGCGAGCGGCTCGTTGACGCGAGCGCCACCCAGCGGCGGGCACTCATACAGAAATTGATGCGGCGCAGCATCACTGCCGTCGCCGCGAATGGGGGTGGTGCGAGAGCGCGCTTCTCTCGGCAGTGGGGACGAGCGCGGAGTACGGAAAGGTGACGGGGTCCTTTCCGCGCGAGGGTCAGCTCGCTAGTTTCAGCAAGTCCGCTGCGGCGTATTGATCCGTGATCAATACGGACGGTCGCAATAACCTCAGAGCGCCCCCAAGCGCCGGCACCTTGCTGACGCCGCCCGCTGCAAGCACGCGCACCGGTACTTGCTTGACGATGTCGAGCGGCACGGACATCACACGCTCGTTGATGGGATGGTCAACCAGTTGTCCGTTGGCGTCGAAAAAGTTGAAGAGCAGATCGCCCACGGCACCGGCCTTGATCACGGATTCGCGATCAGCATCGCTGATGAACCGCGATCGGTGCGCCGTTGCCTCCGGGCCAGTGCCCGCAGCGCCGAGCACGACCGCATCCAGGGATCTCGCCAGATCGAAAATATCCCGGAGGCCGCAGCGCTCGATGAGCGTGCGCCGGGTCTCCGGGCTGTCGACCACCAACGGCGCGGTCATCAGGTAGCAGTCCGCCTGATACAACGTCGCGAAACGCCAAGCGAACTCCGCCGGGTTGAAATGTCGGGCCTTCATGATGCCGCCCAGCAGTGAAACCACCGAGACGTTTTCGACGGGACGCTCACCCATGTACGACAGCGAACTGACAAGGGTGCGCCCCCAACCGACGCCGATCTTCATGTTCGACCGCACCATCGACGACACATATTCGCCAGCGGCGGCGCTCACTGGCGCGGTGGCATCCGCGTCTCGCGCTGACAGCGGTACGACGATCGCTTCCGCGATCCCGAATCGCTCCTCGAGTTGCCGTTCGAGATCCACGCATTCGACTAGGCGATCCCCAATCGAAATTTTTACCTCGTTTCGCTCGCGCGCAGCGGCCAGCAGGCGCACGACAGTCACCCGACCGATGCCGAGTTTCTGTGCGATCTCGTGTTGCGTCATCTCCTCCACGAAGTACATCCAGGCCGCGCGCAGCCGCAGTCTGCGCGCTGGGCTTTGCTCGTCGATGGCCTCTTCTCGCTGCTTGGTTCGGGCTCTCGGCACGCTTCCTCCCCTAAATTAAGGTGATCAATGACACTGAACAAATGTGCTATCTTAACTTCAAATGTTTCAGCCTCGAGGCAGCCATGGAACCCAAGTCATTGACGCCATCGCACATCGTCCAGGATCTCGGTCAAGTTCGCCTTGCATTGATGGATTGTGCGCGGCAACTTCGATACGCGGCGCGAAACGTCCCCGGTTCTGGGTCCGATTCTCAGCGAACCGCTATCCACCGCGCGAACTTGCCGCCACTGCCGCAATTTCTTGGCTCCGTCGGCCATATCGCGGACACACTGCTCGAAACGGCCGAAACGTATGCAGGTCACGCGATCCCCCCACTGCAGGATCACTGGAAAGCGCCGGTCAGCTTCGACGGCGGCCTGGAACGCATCATTCTCGAATCCGCGGATGCAAAGCTGATCCGCCACTGCTCGGCACTTTATTACGCAGCCGCGAAGCGATTCATCCTGCACGCGGGTGCGACGGACGTCCTTATATTTGAACACCGCATCAATGACGCATTCAGCAGCCTGCGCGGCGCGCACAATGTGTTGAAAGGCATATCGGAAATCCAGGTCGAGGCGTCCCCGGATAAATTTTCCGACGATACTTGTCGCGCGTATTCCCGACTCACGTTATCGCTCATCGATCGCCAGCCGATTCGAAGCGCACGATTCGATGAATTGCCTGATGTCGTCGCGCCGTGGTGGCTGGTATCCGAGCCGAACGTATATGTTTTTCTATTACTCGGTATCACCGGGTGCGCAAGAATTGTTCAGCCTGCAGCGCTTCCGTCCGATCCCGACGCGCTGCTTCGCTTCGCGGCCGATCTCGTAGGCGCGTCCGAGTCGCGAATTCGAGCCGCATTGCGATCGAGAAATCCGGACGACGCGATGCAGCGCGAGTTTTCCAAAATTGTCAGCTACCTGTGAAGTCAATGCGCCGGAGAAGCATCTTGGTAGACGAACACGAACCGATCGCAAGGTCCATACATCGCGTATGGCCGGCTCTCACCAAACTGTCATCTTGCAGACTGCTTCTTCAGCAGTATTGCGACGACTACTCAAAAAATTCCGGCGTGTTGCTCGAGCTCGATGAGCGACAGTTCACACAAGCGTTCGTCGCGTGGACCCAAATCCTCGAAGACAGCGAGTTTTACCAACACAAGAACGCGGCTGACTATTTTCAGTTCTGCATCGGCGGGCTGCTCGCCGAACTATTGAAATTCAAAGCTGTCCGAGACACATCGGTGACCGTCATTCCGCATAAAAAATCGAGCAGCGAAATTGCAGACTGGTGGTCGACCGGATTCGCACTGACTCATTTTTGCGTCGAGCTCGTCAAAAACGTATCACAGCAGGAATGTGGAAAAGTCGTCAAACCGTCCGAAAAAATCGGACAGCTCAAGATCTGGCAATCGTATCGCGAGAATTTGCTCGAAGAGCCGATGCTGGCCATCGCATATTTCGACAACTTCATGGGCATAACGCCAAACTGGCGCACCCCGTACTATGCCGGTCACCGCACGGCAGGGACCGATTGATTCGTATTTTTTGAATCGTGCAGTGCGCGCATGTCTACGGCGCCCTGCACGGCTACGTTCGGTAGTGCCGACAACCAACGATTGCGGCACTCCGCCGCAAAAGCCGATCGCGACAATCGTCGATCGCCGTATTCGATTCGCGACGGTCGGTGGTTCTGTCTAATTCCGGCAATATCACTCGGCTCAGCCACCGATCGGCATATCGATCCGGCGTACCGTTGCCAAACTCGCTGCCGCGAGTTCGCAGTAGCGGTTCGTCGCTTCGACCTTCTCACGCAGTTCCGCTTCGGTCAGTACGCGGACGATTCGTGCCGGCACGCCCATGACCAGCGTTCGTGCCGGCACACTTGACACATCCATATATTTACTGGGGTCGCGCACATCCATAACATGTGACATCTTATGACCCGTGGTGTACGGAAAATGGAATCCGATGTTTCGCAAAACTAAGAGCGGCGGCATGGTTTGGCGCATCAGGCGAGACCAAGGCGGAAGCTCTCTCGCTATTCGACATTAGGGCGTCCGTCGTCACTCCCCTGGGCGAAATAAAAGCGACGCTGCTGCATGCGACCGCTTATTCGGGTATCCCGCATCGTCTCAGCGCGTTCGAGGCCACGCATGCGGTGTGGCGGAGGGGGTGTTGAAGTGACGACGCGTGTGAAGCCGGGGGTTCCGTCATCGGACACCCCGGCATGGGCGAGCGCTCTCGCCCGCCGTCATCACAGCGCGTTCGGCGCCCCCTTCCCGTCAAGCACCGCCGCGACGTTGTCGAGCGCGGTAAACCCCATCTGGTCGCGCGTCTCGATGGTCGCGCTCGCCATGTGCGGCGACAGAAACACATTGTCGAGCGCGGCAAAGCGCGGATCGATGTTGGGTTCGTTCCGGTAAACGTCGAGCCCCGCGGCGAACAGCCGATGCGACGTCAACGCATCGTAAAGCGCATCCTCGTCGACGAGACTGCCGCGTGCCGCATTCACGAATACCGCACCGGCGCGCAGTAAGCCGAATTCGCGGCGGGTCATCAACGGCGTGCCGCCGCCGGGCACGTGCAGCGTGAGGATGTCGCACTGCGGGAGCAGCGTGTCGAGATCCGCGCAATAGCGTGCACCGGCCTCGATCTCGGGCGGTGCGGGACGCCGGTCGGTATAGACGATCTTCATCCCGAAGCCGCGCGCGCGCTGCGCGACCGCCCGGCCGATCCGCCCGAAACCGACGATTCCGAGCATCTTGCCGTTCACGCGCGTGCCGAGCATGTCGGTCATGCCGAACGACTTTCCCCACCCCGCGCGCACGATTCGCTCGTACTCCGATGCACGCCGGCACGCGGCCAGCACCAGCAGCATCGTGAAATCGGCCGTGCAGTCGGTCAGCGCATCGGGGGCGTTGCTGACCGCGATTCCGCGTGCGCGTGCGGCGGCGACATTCATGTGGTCGTACCCGGCGCTCGCGTTCGCGATGATCTTCACGCTCGGCGGCAATGCTGCGATGTGCTCAGCCTGCAGCCCCGATTTCTTGCCGATCAGCACCGCCGGCGTCTCGTAGCGGTTGCAGAACTCGACGACGGACGGCGCGTCCATGTCGGCGTCCGTTATATACGCGTTGAATTCGGATTCTGCGCGTGCGGCGACTGCGGCGGGAACGCGTCGCGCAACCAACAGGCGGGTGCGATTGTTGTCAGGCATGGTCTCGTCCTTGGGTCGAAAAACGGAACACAGGCTACGAAGCGCAGTCGGCGCGGGTCAATATTGATTGGTTCGATCAACATGTCCGCGCGGCATTGAGCGACCGGATGATCGACCGATTCCGACCATATCCTCTGCCATGCGCGATGCCGTGCCGGCGCGCGAACGGCGCAGCCGCGAACTCAGGAAAACCCTGACGCCAGCCCGTCTGGACGGGGCGGTTGATATTGATTGAAAGAATCAAGATTGCTGCGAAATCGTCGCCGCGCAATGCTTTTTGCATGTTCAACGGACTGAAGACGAGGGCGTGAAAATGCAGCCAGAGAAAAAAATCGCGGCAGTGACGGGCGCCGGCACCGGAATCGGGCAGGCAGCGGCGGTTGCGCTGGCGCGAGCAGGCTTCACCGTCGCGCTGCTCGGCAGGCGTATCGATCCGCTGCTCGCGACGCAGGAGATCGTCGAGCGGGCCGGCGGCGTGGCCGCGGCCATTCCGACCGACGCTTCCGACGAGGCATCGGTCGATGCGAGCTTCACGCGGATTGCGCATGACTTCGGCCGCCTCGACGTGCTGTTCAACAACGCGGGCCGCAACGCAGGCGCCGTGCCGCTCGACGATTATTCGCTTGAGTTCTGGAACGACGTGGTCGCCACCAACCTGACCGGCGTGTTCCTGTGCGCCCGCGCCGCGTGGCGCCAGATGAAGCGCCAAACGCCGCAAGGCGGCCGCATCATCAACAATGGCTCGATCTCCGCGCACACGCCGCGCCCGAACACGATCGCGTACACGGCCACGAAGCACGCGGTCCTCGGCATCACGCGCTCGCTCGCGCTCGACGGCCGGCCGTTCAACATCGCGTGCGGCCAGATCGACATCGGCAACGCCGCCACGTCGCTGACCGAGCGGATGAACAACGGCGTGCTGCAGGCCGACGGCCGCGTCGCACCGGAGCCGCGCATCGACGTCGCGCACGTGGCAGACGCGATCGTGCAGATGGCGAGCCTGCCACTCGAAGCGAACATTCTGAACATGACGATCATGGCGAGCGCGATGCCGTTCGTCGGGCGCGGCTGACCGGACGAGCGCCGGCGTACGAGACAACCGCGGACAACCGCGCGCCGGCCCTGCAATCAGGAGACAGGAGACGACATTGAAAACCGCAGAAGAGCAGGTTTCGGTCATGCGCGAGTTCGACGCGCACGCAGGCACCGCAAGACGATCAAGGGTGCGCTACGGCGTACTGTCGATGCTGCTCGTGGCCACGATCCTCAACTACGTCGACCGCTCGGCGCTAGGCATCGTCGCGCCCGCGCTATCGAAGGATCTCGCGCTCACGCGTGTGCAGATGGGCGAGCTGTTCGCCGTGTTTGGCCTCGCCTACTCCATCGCGCTGCTGCCGGCGGGCGTGCTCGCCGACATGCTCGGCTCGCGCGTCGCATATGCGCTGTCGCTCGTCGGCTGGTCGCTGGCGACGCTCACGCAAGGGCTCGCGCACGGCTATCACATGCTGCTCGGTTCGCGGCTAGCGATGGGCGCGCTCGAAGCGCCCGCGTTTCCGTCGAACGCGCGCGCCGTGACGATGTGGTTCCCGGTCCAGGAGCGTGGCTTCGCGACGAGCGTGTACGTGATGGGTCAGTACATCGGCACGCCGCTCTTCACCGGGCTGCTGCTGTGGATCTCATCCGCGTTCGGCTGGCGTACCGTGTTCTTCGCGACCGGCGCGTTCGGCATTCTGTTCAGCGTCGTCTGGTACCGGCTCTATCGCGATCCGTCGCGCCATCCACGCGTCAACGCGGCCGAGCTGCAGTACATCACCGAAGGGCAGCCGGTAGTGACGGCGCGCGACCGATTCGACTGGCGCATGGCGCTGCGCCTGCTGGGCTATCGGCAGATCCTCGCGATCTGTCTCGGCAAGTTCTGCAACAACACGCTGCTGGTGTTCTTCACGACCTGGTTCATGACCTACCTTGTCGAGGAACGGCACATGTCGATGATCAAGGTCGGTTTCTTCCAGGCGATGCCGTTCATCGGCGCGACGCTCGGGATCCTTATCGCGGGCTATTTGTCCGATCTCTGCATCCGGCGCGGCGTATCAATGTCGTCATCGCGCAAGGCGCCCCTCGTGATCGGCACCTTCCTCGGCGCATCGATCGTGCTCGTCAATTTCGTGCAGTCGAACGCGCTGGTGATCGCGATCCTGACCGTCGCGTTCTTCGCACAGGGAATCGGCTCGATGTCGTGGGCGGCGGTGTCCGAGATCGCGCCGAAACGCTATGTCGGGCTCACCAGCAGCATCACGAGCCTCGCCGCGAATATCGCAGCCGTCACCACGCCGCTGATGATCGGCTACGTGACGCAGCACACCGGCAACTTTTTCTGGGCGCTGAACCTGATGGGTGCGATCTGCCTCCTCGGCACGCTGTCGTACTCGGTGCTGCTCGGCAAGCTGTCGCGTATCGAGCTCTGACCCGGTTCGCCCCCTTTTACGCTCCACTGCACGTACCGCACACGACCATGATCGAATTTAAATGGGATCACCTGCAACTCTGCTCGGCTGATGCCGAGGCCACCGCCGCGTGGTTCGCGCGCTGCCTGAACGCCGAAATCGTGCGGCGCCCCGGCCGCGTCGACCTGCGGATCGGGGCAATCAACCTCTTCATCACGGCGCTGCCGGACGCGTGTCCGGCGATCGTGCCGGACGGTGCGTGCATGCAAGGGATCGACCACTTGGGCGTGCTGGTCGAGGATCTGGATGAGGCTTACGCGCATCTGGTCGACAACGGCGCGGAGATCGTCCAGCCCGTCACGCGGATCCGCGCCGGCGTGCGCGGCTGTTTCGTGCGCGCGCCCGGCGACATCCTCGTCGAGGTGCTCGAGCGGCGCCCGGCCGAGATGACATTCAACTGAACCCGGTCTATAGTCGGCGCAAGCGGCCGCACACCGGCCGCATCCTCACCACGACTCACCATGCAGAACTGGATCACCCTGACGGAAGCGGCACGGCGGCTCGGCGTGCGGGCGCAGACCGTCTATGCGTACGCGAGCCGCGGCAGCATTGCCGTGATGCAGGATCCCGACGATCCGCGCAAGAGCCTGTATCGGGCCGAGGATGTGGTCGCGCTGTGCCGCAAGAAGCAGGTCGGGCGCAAGCGAGCGGCGCTCGCGGCCAGCGCGATCTTTGGCGCCGAGCCGTGCATCTACAGCGGCATCACCACGTTCTCGAAGGGTCGCGCATGGTATCGCGGCCGCGACAGCATTGAACTCGCAGATAGCGCGACGCTCGAGGAAACGGCTTCGCTGCTCTGGCAGGCCACCGCGCCGGTGTCGTTCGACGCGCCGGTGATCGTGCTGCCGCCCGGCGAGCGTGACCGGCAATGTGCGTTCACGATGCTCGCGACGCTGGCCGCGTTTGGCCATTCGACGCTCGGCCGGCTCGACAGCGCGCTGCACATCGAGGCCGGGCAACTCGTTGCGATCGTGTCGCGCGCGTTCGGCGCGCACGACAACGCCGGCGCAAGACCGCTTCACACCCATCAGCGGCTCGCGGCCGGCTGGGGCCTCGATAGCCATGGCGCAGACTTGCTGCGCCGCGCGATGGTGCTGGTCGCCGATCACGAGATCACGAGTTCGGCATTCGCCGCGCGCATCACCGCATCGACCGGCGCGTCGCTCGCGGGCTGCCTGCTGACGGGGCTCGCGACGTTGTCGGGGCCGCTGCACGGCGACGCGTCGGGACGCGTGCGCGCAGTGTTCGACGATGTGCAACGAATGGGTGCCGAGCATGTCGTCGATCATCACTTGAAGTCGGCGATCCCGATTCCCGGTTTCGGTCATCATCTTTACCCCGAGGGCGATCCGCGTGCGGCCTCGCTACTCGCGCGACTCGATCCCCCGGCGGAACTCGCGCACTTCGTGGACAAGGTCACGACGCTCACCGGCCAGCGGCCGACCATCGATGTCGCGCTAGCGATGCTGTCGGTGCAACTTCAGTTGCCGCGCGATGCGGCGTTCGGGCTGTTCTCGATTGCGCGCAGCGTCGGGCTGCTCGCGCACTGCATCGAGCAGCTGCGCGTCGGCAAGGTGATCCGGCCGCGCAGCCGCTATATGGGGCCGACGCTCGACGATCGGCATCTGCGGCCCGCCGCTGACGACGACGGCAAACAGGCGAAAGCCGGCTTAATCGCGAAGAACCGCGTGTTCAAAGTGGTGGAGTAACATGCGTGACGACAGCGATGCTTGTCTTCACGCCAAACGAAGCGGCGGGAGTACGCGCGGCAACCTCGCGCCAAACACGTCAAAAGCGCCGGTCGTCACAGCATGCCCGCAGCTTTCCCGTCATTCAGTGCTGCTCGGCGCGCGTCAGAATTCGTCCCCAGCACCAATCACCGCACCGAAGTCCGACTACGTATTGCCACTCACCGACGCCTTGATGGCGCAGCGGTTGCTCTCCATCACATACGAATGCCAGGCGGTGAACCGTTGCTGGCAGTGACTTTCCTTTGCGCGACAAGTAAAGATCGAATCAAGAACCTTAGCTCAGCATCCGTCGACGGTGGCAGCAGGCGAGAGTCGGGGTTACACGCGAGCGTCTTCTGCGTGTCGGCCGGCGCTGCTTCGAGCAACCCACGATGCGGAGCGTGATGGTAGCGTCTCCCAATCTCAACCGCGAGCCATCGCTCGAATTCTCGAGGCGTCAACAACACGCCGTCTTTTCGAACTCCCCCCTTTGCGGCCCTCTATGGGATGACCCAGTCGCTCCCGGCAGGCCCCGGACGCGCTCCATCAAGGTGCGGATCAAGCGCTCAATGTGCCCGCCAAAATGCGGCCGCCCGACTGAACGATACATGGGGTCGATGCCGTATTCACGACACCCGCTGCGAAGTGCCCTGCTTTTCCAAGCACTTCAACATCCGCCGCTGGCCGCCCTGCTGGCCCACCATCGAGCCACTGCCCAGCACGGGTGGACCAGCGCTGAACCGGCAGCGCGTCTCAATGACAGAAATGACTGATTCGGTCATATCAGGGTTTTCATTGATCGAATCGATCACAAAACAGGCTAAAATGCACATATCGATTAATTTATTGATTGGAACGAGCAAGTCAATTCACCGATATCGGCCGGGATTTCTATGCGTCCGGATAGCGTCGGAGGACATATCCAGCGGCGCAATCCTGACCGCCGGTGCGCAGCGTCCGCTGATGTCGACACACCCCATGGAGATGGCGTTTCCGCCGCCGTCCCAGTTGCGATGGAGCAAGCATGTCAATTTCGCTCAAGGGAATCGTTCCCGCGCTGATTACGCCGATGACGGCGGACGAGAACGTCGATGAAGACGGCCTGCGCGCGCTGGTCGAACGGCTGATCGAGTCGGGCGTGCACGGCCTCTTCGTGCTCGGCACCAACGGCGAATTTATCGCGCTGAATGAAGAAGAGAAGCTGCGCATCGCCCGCATCGCGGTCAGCCAGGCCCGCTCGCGCGTGCCCGTGATCGCGGGCACCGGCGCCTATGCGACGCGTGACGTGATCGATTTGAACCGGAAGATGACCAACGTCGGCGTGGACGCCGTATCGGTCATCACGCCGTATTTCAACGGCGCGACGCAACCGGAGCTCTACACCCACTACAAGAAGATCGCCGACGCCACGCCGCTGCCGGTCATGCTCTACACGATTCCCGCGAAGGCGGGCATCACGCTGACGGTCGATACGGTACGGCGCCTGTCCGAGATTCCGAACATCCGCGGCATCAAGGACAGCGGCGGCGACTTCGATCGCCTGCTGCAGCTGATCAACCTGCGGCGCGACGACTTCTCGGTCTTCACCGGCACCGACTCGATGATTCTCTGGACGCTGATCGCGGGTGGCGACGGTGCGGTCGCCGCGACGACCAATGCCGTCCCGCATGTCGTCATGTCGATCTGGAACAAGTTCAAGGCCGGCGATATCGCCGGCGCACGCGCCGCACAGGAATCGCTGCGTGCGCTGCGCGATGCGTTCGCGCTCGGCACGATGCCCGTCGTGCTGAAAACGGCCGCGCAGATGCTCGGGATGCCTGCCGGCCCCGCGCGGTCTCCCGCCCAGCCGCTCGACGCCAGCGCCCGCGAGCGCCTGGCGCAAGCGCTCTCCATTTACCACGACGCCGCGCGCGGCCACTGAAACGGGTCACCAGCATGACTACCTATCACTTCCAGACCGTCAAGCACATCGTCCATGGCGCCGGCAGCCTCGCCACGCTTCCCGACAAGCTGTCGCTGCTCGATACGGCGGTCGAGCGCATTGCGCTGATCACGCAACCTGCGATGGACGAACTCGGCATCGCCGATCGCGTGATCGAATCGCTCAACGCGAAAGACGTCGAGGTTCGCATCATTCGCGGCGTCGAGCCGGAACCGACCATTGGCAACGTCGAGACAGTTTTCAAGGAGCAGATCGAGCCGTTTGCGCCGCAAGCGATTCTCTCGATCGGCGGCGGCAGCGTGCTCGATGCGGCAAAACTGTTCTCGGTGCGGCTGACCAACGACGAACCGCTGCGAAACTGGCTGGGCATCGACCTGATCAAGCATCCGGGCGTGCCGATGATCCTGGTGCCGACGACGGCCGGAACCGGCTCCGAAGTCACGCCCAACGCAATCGTGACGCTGCCGGACGAATCGCTGAAGGTCGGGATCGTCAGCCGTCACCTGCTGCCGCAGATCGTCATTCTGGATGCAGAGCTGACGCTCGGCCTGCCGAAGCCGATCACGGCCGCGACCGGGATGGACGCATTCGTGCACGCGCTCGAGTCGTACATCTCGACGAAGGCGAACCCGGTCAGCGACATGTACGCGATGGAGTCGATGCGCCTGATCGGCGCGAACATCGTCGAAGCGTACGAGAACGGCCAGTCGCTGAAGGCACGCGAAGCGATGATGCTCGGGTCGATGTACGGCGGCCTCGCACTCACCGCCGCCGGTACCGCAGCGGTGCATGCCCTCGCCTACCCGCTCGGCGGAATGTTCAACGTCACGCATGGCGTGGCAAACGCGATGCTGCTGCCGCATGTGATGGCGTTCAATCTCGATGCGATCGAAGGCCGGCTGTCGAACGTTGCGCGCGCACTCGATCTGGCGTCGAAGGCCGACCCGGACGCGGTCGCGGCACGCAAGCTGATCGACAAGATGGAGGAATGGACCGCAGCCGTCGACATTCCGCAGGACCTGCGCAAGTTCGGCGTGTCCGAAGAACATCTCGACGCGCTCGCGGACGCTGCATCGAAGGTCAAGCGCCTGCTTGGCAACAACCCGAAGGCGCTGACGCTCGACGACATGAAGTCCATCTACAGCCGCCTGCTGCCATGAACGCAGTCGCACAGAGTGCTGCACGGCTCCTGATCGTCGCCGACGACCTGTCGGGCGCGGCAGATTGCGCGGTGGCCGGGCTGCGTCACGGCTTGACGGCCATGGTTCTGCTCGACGCGGAGCGCGCACCGGCCCAGGCGAGCGGCATCGACATTCTGTCGGTCGACGTGGACGCGCGCCGTACGTCGAAGGAAGAGGCGGCCCGACGCAACGTCGCCGCCGTCGATTCGCTGTCGCGTGCCGGCATGCGCATCTACAAGAAGGTGGACTCCACGCTGCGGGGCAATGTCGCGGCTGAGGTCGCCGCGCTGGCGTCGCGCCTCGGCATGGCGATCGTGTGCCCCGCCTACCCGGCATCCGGCCGTACCACCCGCGACGGGCGGCAATGGGTGCGCGGCGTACCGGTCGAAGCAAGCGAATACTGGCGCAACGAGAACATCCCGGGCAAGGCCGACCTGGTTGCGCTGCTCTGCGCCGAACATCTGCGCATCGCGCATGCGTCAATCGATGCGGTACGCGGCGAACCGGACACGCTCGCGGCACACCTGCGGCAACTGCAGTCAGACGAAGTGCAAGCCGTCGTGTGCGATGCGGAGTCCGACGAGGATTTGCAACGAATCGCCCGCGCATCCGTCACGCTCGAGCACGTCTTCTGGGTCGGCTCGGCAGGCCTGGCCCCTGCCGTCATCGAAGCGCTGGAGCCGCCGCGCAGCATGACGGGCAAGGCGGTCGACAGTCAGGATCCGCAAGGACCCGTGCTCACCGTCGTCGGCAGCATGTCGAGCGTTTCGCATGCGCAACTGGACTGCCTCAAGGCGAACGCCGGCACCGACCTCGTCGCGCTTGAAGTCGCACTCGCGGCGCTCGACGCTCCACATAGCGACGTAACGACGGTCGTATGCGAGGCCCTGCGTCGCGGCCGCCATGTGGTGGTGTCGTTGAGCCAGGCGCAGCGCGGCGACGTGAAGGACGGGCTGCTGTTCTGCAACCGTCTCGCGACCTTGCTGGCGCCCGCCGTGCCCTATGCAGGCGGAATCATCGCAACGGGAGGCGAGACGGCGCGCGCACTGCTCACCGCGGCCGGCGCGAGCGCGTTGCGGGTCGTCGACGAAATCGAGGACGGCATGCCGCTGCTCGAATGCCAGCTGCAAGGCAAGGCACTCCCCGTCGTGACCAAAGCGGGCGGCTTCGGCCGGCCCGAATCGATCCATCACGCTTGGTGTCGGCTTGCGAATGCACGCAAGACGGCCGACACGGCGCAATCCAATCAGTGAAGGGAACTGCCATGGACAACCGTCCCATCATCGGCATCACCATGGGCGACGCGGCCGGCGTCGGACCGGAAATCATCATGAAGAGCCTCGCCCATGCGTCCGTGTACGAGCAGTGCCGCCCCGTGGTCATCGGCGACGCCGCGCGCTTGCGGGACGCCGGTCGCCGGGCGGGCGTCGATCTCGAGGTTCGCACGGTCGGCCAGCCGTCCGGCGGCGCGTTCCGCGTGGGGGTCGTCGATTGCATCGACCTCGCGCTCATTCCGGCGGACCTGCCGTACGGAAAGCTGTCGCCCGTCGCGGGAGACGCCGCCTATCAATACATCGCCCGCACCGTCGAACTGACGTCGAAAGGCGAGCTCGACGCAATCTGCACCGCGCCGCTCAACAAGGAAGCGCTGCATGCCGGCGGGCATATTTTCCCCGGCCACACGGAAATGCTCGCACACCTGACGGGCATCGACGAAGTGTCGATGATGCTGGTCGCGCCGAATCTCCGCGTGATTCACGTGACGACGCACATCGGCCTGCTCGACGCGATCCGCAAGATCGAGCCGGGCCTCGTGCAACGCACGATCGAACGTGCCCATGACACGCTGGTTCGCGCCGGCATCGCGAATCCGCGCATCGGCGTGTGCGGGATCAACCCTCATGCCGGCGAGAACGGCCTGTTCGGCTACGGCGAGGAGGAAGAGAAGATCGTGCCGGCGGTGCAACTCCTGCAGGCGCGCGGGTGGGACGTGGAAGGCCCGCTGCCAGCGGACACGCTGTTCTTCCGTGCGGGCCGCGGCGATTTCGACGTGGTCGTCGCGATGTATCACGACCAGGGACACGGGCCTGTGAAGGTGATGGGCCTCGAAGCCGGCGTGAACGTGACGGTCGGCCTGCCCGTCATCCGCACATCGGTCGACCATGGCACCGCGTTCGACATCGCCGGCAAGGGCATCGCCGACGAACGCAGCCTGCTGGAAGCCTTCCGCCAGGCCGTGGATCTTGCGACACGACGCAACGAGGCGTCGCCCGTCGCCACCGCCGCGTAAGCGACACGAGCGACACGAGCGACACAAGCGGCACAAGCACGACACGCATCGACCCGGGAGCGATACCGGCAGACACATGCCGGATCGCTCGACGCACCCGAACGTACATCAACCGAAGGTAACGTGGAGACAAACGATGGCCACCTTCAGTTCCTGGGATACAGCCACCATCATCGGCATGGTTGTCATCTACATCGTGATTACCAGCCTGATCAGTATTCGCCTGCGCAGTCGCAATTCCGAACAGTTCATGGTGGCCGGGCGGTCGATGCCCGCGCTGGTGGTCGCCATCCTGCTGATGTCCGAATTCATCGGCGCGAAATCGACGGTCGGGACCTCGCAGGAGGCCTTCTCGGCCGGCATCGCGGCGTCGTGGTCGGTCCTCGCGGCAGCCATCGGCTTTCTGCTGTTCGGCCTGTTCATGGCCAAGCGCCTGTATGCGTCCGGTGAGTTCACGATCTCCGGTTTCATCGCGCAACGCTATGGCCACGGTGCCAAGCTCGCCGTCTCGGCGATCATGATCTACGCGCTGTTCGTCGTGAACGTCGGCAACTACGTGAGCGGCGCGGCGGCAATCTCCACGGTCATGCACATCAACCTGCCGACGGCCGCCGTCATCACCGCGATCGTCAGCACCATCTACTTCGTCTGGGGCGGCCTCAAGAGCGTCGCGTACCTGACGGTCGTCCACAGCGCGGTGAAGCTGCTCGGGATCGCGATCCTGGTGGGCGTCGCGTGGAAGCTGTCGGGCGGCATCGCGCCGATGGCGCAGCACATGCCCGCGCACTACTTCACATGGAGCGGTGCGCTGTCGGGCGGCACGATCGGCGCGTGGATCATCGGCACGGCCGGCGCGATCTTCTCGACGCAGTTCATCATCCAGGCCATCTCGGCCACCCGCAGCCCCGAGGGCGCGCGTGCGTCTTCGCTGATCGCCGCATTCCTGTGCGTGCCGATCGGGCTCGCGCTCGGCTTCATCGGCGTGACGGCGAAGTACCTGTACCCGAACATCAAGAGCCTGTACGCGCTGCCGGTGTTCCTGCAGCACATGAACCCGATCCTGGCCGGCATCGTCACGACGTCGCTGGTGGCATCGATCTTCGTGAGCGTCTGCACCGTGGCGCTGGCCATCGCATCGCTGATCGTCAAGGACTTCTACGTACCGCGCTTCCATCCGACGCCGGACGTCGAACTGAGAATGACGCGCTGGATCTCGCTGGTCGTCGGCTTCCTGCCGCTGATCTTCGTGCTGTTCGTCCCGCAGATCCTCGCGCTGTCGTTCTTCAGCCGCGCGCTTCGCCTGTCCGTCTCGATCGTCGCGCTGATCGGCATCTACCTGCCGTTCTTCAGCGGCAAGCGCGGCGCCGTGTCGGCCCTGATCGTCGCGACGATCGCCACGACGCTCTGGTACCTGCTCGGCAATCCGTTCGGCATCGACAACATGTACGTCGCACTCGTGTCGCCCGCCATCGTGCTGGTCGTCGGCAAGCTGCTGTTCCATGGCGAGGACTCAAACCTGCGCGACAAGCGCCTCACGCACCGCGAATCGCACTAACCTCGCAACCTCAGAGATATTTCATGAGCACGAACCTCGTTGAAGCGGCGAGCGCCGCGTCGGATCATTGCGTTCGCACGGCATATGCGGACGCGGAACGGCAAGAAGCGTTTCTGCCGACCGCATGCGTGCAGAACCACGCGGCCAACCTGCACACCCTCGCGAACGGCGACCTGCTGTGCGTCTGGTTCGGCGGTACCCAGGAAGGCATTCCCGACGTGTCCATCTACCTGTCGCGTCTCGCGGCCGGGACGAGCGAGTGGTCGCAGCCCCGGAAGCTGTCGGACGACCCGACCCGCTCCGAACAGAACCCGGTGCTGTTCACCGCACCGGACGGCCGCCTGTGGCTGATCTACACCGCGCAGTTGTCAGGCCACCAGAACACCGCGATCGTTCGCCGCCGCGTGTCGATGGACGACGGCATCACCTGGGGCCCCGTCGAAACGCTGTTCGACCGCCCGGGCACGTTCGTGCGCCAGCCGATCGTCGCGCTCGACAGCGGCACGTGGATCTGCCCGATCTTCCTGTGCCGCACGGAGCCCGGCGAACGCTGGGTCGGCAACGACGACGTCAGCGCGGTCATGGTGTCCGACGACGAGGGTGCGTCGTGGACGCTGCACGAGGTACCGGACAGCGTCGGCTGCGTGCACATGAACGTTCACGTGCTGCACGACGGCTCGCTGCTGGCGCTCTACCGCAGCCGCTGGGCGGACTTCGTCTACGCGAGCCGCTCGACGGACGGCCGCACGTGGAGCGCGCCAGAGCCGACCGACGTGCCGAACAACAACTCGTCGGTTCAGTTCACTGTGCTGCACAACGGTCACCTCGCGCTCGTGTTCAACGAAAGCGATGCGTCGCACAGCAAGGCGCGCCGCGCATCGCTGTACGACGACATCGAAGACTCCGAGGACAGCGGCGAGCTGCGCGACCAGAAGGCGTCCGCGCACGGCACCGCCTTCTGGGGTGCGCCGCGCGCGCCGATGTCGCTGGCCATCTCCGAGGACGGCGGCAGGACGTGGCGCCGCCGCCGCAACCTGGAAATCGGCGACGGCTACTGCATGACGAACAATTCGGCGGACCAGCGCAACCGGGAATATTCGTATCCGTCCATCGTGCAGTCGGCGGACGGCGCGTTGCACATCGCCTTCACCTGGTTCCGCCAGAAGATCAAGTACGTGCGCGTCGACGAAGCGTGGGTTCGCGGTCGGTGATGCCCGCCGGTGCCACTGGCCGGTCACCGCGGCAATTGGATAAACTTGTCGGTCGCGAGGCGCGGACCAGCGCGCCCATTCGATCAGACCAGGAATTCACGCACATGAAAGTGACCAGGCGCCGGGAGGCGATGCTGCAGGCCGTGCTCGGTGGCATGACGGACGTAGCGACGTTGTGCGAGCACTTCGGGATGTCGGAAGCGACGGTGCGCCGGGACCTGCGGGCGCTGGCGAGCGACCGCCGCATTCTTCGCACGTACGGCGGTGCCGCCGCGGTGGGCGGCCACGAGCCGGAGGCGTCGCTCGAGGAACGGCGCATCAGCTCGCAGGAGCAGAAGGAAGCGATCGCGCACGCGGCGAGCGCGTTCGTCGAAGCCGGCGACACCGTGTTCCTCGACGGCGGCACCACGACGGCGGCGCTCGCGCGCCTGCTTGCCGGACGGACGGACGTGCACGTGGTCACCAACAACCTGCTCGTCGTGAGTCCGCTCGCGTCGTCGGGCGTGCCGGTGACGGTAATCGGCGGCGACGTGCGGTCGTCCAGCATGAGCACGCTCGGGCCGCTCGCGCAGATCGCGCTGAGCCGGTTGAGCGTCGACAAGGCCTTCCTAGGCGCCGATGGCGTGGTCGCCGAACTGGGCTTGTGCGAGGCAAGCAGCGAGCAGTCGTATCTGAAGGAGTGCGTGATGCGGCAGGCCGCCGAGGTCTTCGTGCTCGTGACGGCGGACAAGCTCGGGCGCGCAAGCCAGCAACACTGGACGCCTCTCGAGCGCGACTGGACGCTCGTGACGGATGACGGCGCGCTGCACGAGCAACTCGAACCGTTTCATGCGCAGGCGCGGGTCACGGTTCACGCAGTCGGCACAAAACCGGCGACCGCCTCCGGCAGTTCACCGCAGGTTCAAACGTAACGGGAGAGATCGTGGCGCAACGGGAGCAGTCGGGTTCGGTTTCACGTCATGCCGTCGTCACCGGTGCGTCGTCGGGAATCGGCCGCGCAATCGTCGAGCGGCTGCTCGCCGACGGCTGGCGCGTCACCGGACTGTGCCGGTCGCACGTCGAAACGGCGCACGATTCGCTGACGATCGTGCCGGTCGACGTCACCGACTTTGTGGCGCTCGCGCCTGTGTGCGACGCGCTGGGCGCGGTCGACACGCTCGTGCATGCGGCGGGCTTCATGCGCACCGCGCCGCTCGGCCAGCTGTCGCACGACGACGGCGCGGCGATGTGGCGGCTGCACGTCGAAGCCGCGACGTTTCTCGCCGATCGCCTGGTGCCACGGATGCCGGCCGGCGGACGCATCGTGCTGCTGGGCAGCCGCACCGCCAACGGCGCGGCCACGCGCAGCCAGTATGCGGCGACCAAATCCGCGCTGGTGGGCCTCGCGCGATCGTGGGCGGCTGAACTCGCGCCGAAGGGCATCACCGTCAACGTCGTCGCGCCCGGTGCAACGAACACGCCGTTCCTGCGCGATCCGGCGCGCGCGGCAACACCCCCGAAGCGTCCACCGATCGGGCGATTCATCACGCCCGAGGAAGTCGCCGCGCTGACCGGCTTTTTGCTGAGCCCTGATGCAAGCGCAATCACCGGCCAACAGATCGTCATGTGCGGCGGTGCATCGCTTTAACCTAGCGCGGCGCAGCCACGAACGCACGCAACATCGCTGGCGGGATAAGTTCCACTATCCTGCTTGCGCATTAGCCCAACGTCAGGAGCTGTACGAGACAGCGAATGGCCATTCTGGCGCGCCGCGAACGACTCTGAACGACTGCGTTCGGTCACTCGCACCCATGCGGGGAATGTCAGCTTTCGGAAACCGGTTCTTGTCATTCATGCTGGCAGCCTGATGCCTTTTGCTGCAGCCATTTGTGCCCCCCAGTGGGTCTGATTAGAATAGTTGGCAACAAAGTATTCGGCGAAAGAAAGCGGGTGCACGCTCGGTCGCCGAACGGCCAGCTTGCAGCAATACAAATCGGATCCCCATTGAAATGAACGCAAAAGAGATCGGTCGAGCCGCCGGGCGAATTTTCGCCTTCCACTTGCCGCCCAACTGGATTTTCCGTAGCCAGGAAGACCAGGAGGACTATGGGGTGGACGGTGAAATTGAAATTGCTAGCCCTGAAGACAAGGCTACCGGTTTTATCTTCAAGGCGCAGATCAAGGGGCAACTAAAGGTCGCCTACATAAATCAGGGAACGCAGATCTCGTTCGACCTGTCCGTCGACCGTCTACGTTACTACATGGAGCAGATCGAGACACCGATTATCCTCGTCGTTGTTGACGTGACCGACAAGAAAATCTTCTGGGTTAGCCTTCAAGACAACAAGAAAATTGCAGAGGATCTCGCCAAGGCCAGCGAAAAGAAGCAGAAGACAGTGACGGTTCATCTTCGAGCTGAAGACACCATCCCTGAACGCACCAGCGAATTGCTGAGTGCTGTCGAACGGAATATGAACGGGCTACGCCTACACGCCCTGGAAAGATTAACGGAACCCATCGACGCACTGGTCAAACATTCTCACGACGATGCACTGAAGGCCTTGTTGGAGCAGAACAAAAAGGTAGCGTTCAACATCTTCAATGAACAGTTTGAGCGCCTTTACCATGCGGGCAATTTCAAGGAACTGGTCGCGGCGGCGAAACGAGTGATCTACTCTTCGACAGAGCTGGTCGAAACGCGGATCTGCGCCGGACTTTACGTGGAGCGAGTGGTTCAGGTCGAAGCTGGCAGGCGTAATCCTCATGGACTTGCGGCTCTTGCGGACCTGTACGCGTTGATGCTGACAATAGTTCGGCACGAGAAGGCTTCTGCACACTTGAGGCGCTATTTGATGACGCTGGCACGCGTGCTACGTCTACAGGTGAAAGTAGAATCCGACTATCAGTACTTCATCACGTCAACGCGGTTCCCGCGTGAGAGCCTCACGGGGTGGATCGTCTCAACCTCGCGTGCGCAGGCGAGTGGGCGTGCATCACGCGAGGTGGTGAAAACGGTGCATCTGATGAACAGGATGATTCTTGCCGGTGAGTATCATACCGTCATGGATGCCCTGCCACGATTAATACCCCCCATCGCATTGTTCACACTTCGATTGAGACAGGAGAAGTTGGAGAGTCAGGCAGATCGCCTCTCGTCGTGGCTCAAGTTCTGCGTTGATCTGGCCATCGACGTGGCAAAAAGCACCGGAAACCAAGAAGCTCTCGCAGCTATGATTACCCAAAACGCGTTCTCTGCGCTCGACGAGGCTGGTAAACCAACGCGTATTGAAGAGTCCTTTGTGCTCTCGGAGAGTATCGAAGACCCTCTTCTTCGGGAACAAGTCCAAAAGCACCTGCAAGAATTCAAAGCCCAGAACCAGCAGGTACAGCATGACATGACGCCGAAGCAGGAGATTGAGGCGTTCCGTGCTCGCGCACTCGCTCTGGGATTTAACGTCGACGACCCCAATGATGAAATGGGGCAGATTATTAGACAGGGCCTGCTTGACTACAACCCTGAGCGGGTCGTTAGAGATTGCGAATCGCTAGTGATGATTCCCGCACAGGCGCTTGGTGTTCCGGCCCAGATGGTCGGTCTTCCGTCTGCGGGGATGAAATGGCTGTACTGCCTCAAGTTGGGTCACGCCATGGCAGGGTGGCGGCTCGACGATATTTATACAGCGCCAATTCCGGGCGCAGGCTTCAAATCAGTCCATTGCGATTCCTGTGAATTTCGCCAGCCCAGAAGCACGGACTGGAGGTGGACAAGCAAATGGCAAGAAAGTCTTGCGGAGGAACATGGCGAGATATACATGGGTCTTGGTAGGCTTTGACGGCGCGCTGCACAATAGCGAGTTGCTGCTCGTCAAGAGACGTTCGTGAAGAGAATGCGAAGGGCCGCTTGTGGCCGGGAGCAGGCGGACGCAGTCGACCCCGGATGTCCCACAGCACTGCTTTTCCAGCATAGATGACTGAGCTTTAGGCAGAGCGCGTCCTGTCTGAATTCAGCGCTTCGACCGGCCGTGCGTTGCGCCGGGAATCGGTCTAGAAATCAGGGCGTTACCGCCGGAACGCTTGGTCCACTACGCGAGTTGACAAATTTAATGCGGACGTAGGCGAATTGACGACATTATTTTGAAGCGCCCGTAAATAAAGTCGTCAACTCGCGGGCCGAAGGCCTTGATCCACAAGGATTCTGGGGTGACGGAATTACTTTGCTCCACGCGTCTGGATCGAGCCTCACGCCTGCCCGGATCCCCGTCGCCCCGTTTTCCTACCTGCGCCCCCCGTCGCCCGCTTGACCGATCGTGGCTCGACGGGACAACGCAGAGTCGCGACTCGCCGCGCCGCGCTGCCAGTCGCGCGTAATACTTCGCCGCTTCCTGGCGCATCTGTTGCTGTTCCGCATTCACGTAGATGGTGGTGGTCTGCAGCGATGCGTGCCCGAGCACCTGCTGCAGCACCTCGAGCGCCATGGCGGAGGCAGGTCGAGCTGCTGGGGACGGTTGGCCACGGGATCGTGACTCCTCAGAAATTGCTAGCGCCGGGCGATGGCTGGTCGGCGGGATACAGGATGTCATCCGTGATTCGGCCGGCGACCCCGTCGAGGTCCGGGAACAACACGCCGCGATTGATGCCGGCCCGCTGAAGCTGCCCTCGGATGATGCCAAATCTCTCGCCTGGAATGCGGATATAGCGCAGCCGATCGCGAAACTCAGGGTTGGTGTCCAGCGCGAAATACTTCGTGTCGAGCCCACTCTGCTTGCCGCGATGCACCGTGAACCAGCCATCCTGGGCAGCGATACGGCGAGAGACATGGCGCGGCTTCAGCAACCGTGTTCGACCGAGTCGGAGCGGATCTTTGCTCTCCTCGGGCGAGATCAGGTCGTCGTGCGCGACGGGCAACATCCACACGGCGCCCGGCCACACGCCACGGCCCTCCTCGCTTTCACACGAACGGTTCTCGCACGGTTGCCCGACGGCCGGTTTTTTTACAGCGAACCAGAGGGCCGACAACGCACTCCCCGACCAATCCAGCAAACGGGTGGGCATCGCGTGGTGTTGCGCGATCGCAAGCCAGTCGGCGTTCGTCAAGTCCACGGTCGATTCGATGTGAGGCAGGGCACGCTGCTTGAACTCGTCGAGCATGCGTTGCTCGGTGTTGGGCCGCAACCGCAGTTGGTATGGTGCGCGTCCAATTGCGGGCACAAGCCGCCACGACTCCACCTCCTGGCCGCGAAACAACGGGAAATCGAGGCTGATCACGTCGACGCTGGCAAGCCACTTGTCGACGTGTTGTAGAAAGCTCACGAGGTCAGTCGCTTCCCCGACACATTGGGCATCGCGGAGATTCGGATCGAGACTGGATGAGGTGCTCATCGGTGAGTCCTTTGTTCGTGGGTCAGGGTACCGTCATCCTGATGCCCCTTTATTCCACTAGATCCCGCCACGGAATAGAACCACTTAGACAAAGAATATCGCGGTGCCCTTTGACGATACAACTACACACGCCCTGACTCACTTGCTAGAGTTTCTACGTAGAAACTGTCGACTACGAGGTCCACACACAGATCACGCATTGGCTGCGCCAACTCGCAGATTTATCCGTGCACATCAACCGCCGGCGTATTCGCCGCGACAGGCAGAAAACGTTCAGCATCAGTCCGATTCGTTCGGCAAGTTAAAGGAAGGCGTGCCAACATGCTGCACCTGTTCCAGTGCTTCAAGATAGCGATGGACCGGCACCGCAGCAAGTTGCTTATCATGAACACGAAGCAACGCTTCGAGTGCAGTCCGTTCCGCGGCTGTAAAAATCCACTTGCCACCCCGCTCTGCCCGCGCAATGCATTGGTTGAGTGCGAAATCCGCGGAGCGATACAGTTCCGCTTCGCCGTCGGAACGTAAATAGAACGCGAGCGCGAGTATATTGGACAGCGTGGCGATCGCCTCGACATCACCAGTGCCGCCGCAAAGCAGCGCAAGTACGAGGTGGTGCTTGAGAGAAAGACGACGGACCTGGTCAACCGGAAGAGGTAGTAGTTGCGCCTTCGTCAGTGGCCGTCGGCGCACGGTAGAGTGTTTTCGCATAGCTTGATTGCCGTGCCAGCAACATCAAATTTTACCGGGCGACCGCTTCATCGTATTCGCCGATCCGCGCGTGTTTAAGCACTTCGGAACCTCGGACGGGAAGTCACGCCTTGCGGCCCCGGCGCTCCAGTTCGATCCTGGTACGTTCCAATTCCCGAGCAAACGTGGCCTCATCCGGCAGGACCGTCTGATACTCCGCCGCGAGTATCTTGTTCGGTAAGTTGTCGAGTGCATAATGCGCCTCGGCCGCGCCTTTTTCTGCACACAGAATCAAGCCAACCGGAGGGTTCTCGCCGGGTTTCATCCAATGTTCACGCGCGTAGTTGAGGTAGAGATGCATCTGCCCCGCGTCCGCATAGCTGAAGCGCCCGACCTTCAAATCGATAATGAGCAGGCATCGCAAGCGCCGGTGAAAAAACACGAGATCGACTCGAAACCAGGTGTCATCGATCCGTAGACGCCGCTGCCGACCTATGAACGCAAAGTCATCGCCGAGCTCGAGGAGGAAATCCGCCAAGTGCTGGATCAAGGCCGCCTCGAGATCCGACTCCGAATATTCGTCCTTCATGTCAAGAAATTCGAGGACAAACGGATCGCGGATCGCTTCCTCTGGCGATAGAAGATCGCCGGGTTGCGCAACAGCCGCCTTCCCGAGCAAGGACGCCTTGTTGCGTGACAGCACCAGCCGCTCATAGAGCTGACTGCTGATCTGACGGTCAAGCTGCCGCACAGACCAGCCCTCACGCAGCGCTTCAGCCTCGTAAAAGTCGCGAGCAGCTTGCGCTTTCACCGCGAGGAGGCGAACGTAGGCGGACCAGGGCAACGGAAAAGCCTGAGCGATAGCATTCAGCTCAAACGCCACGCCCGGCGGCGCCTTCACCGCCGCCTTGGTTGATTTTGCAGACGCTGTCGGGACAATCCGGGCGGGCGTGGATTATGCAGACAGTGTCTGCACAATCCGATCCGCAGGCCACGTCAAGTAAAAGGCGCGCATCTGTGCGAGATTGCGCCATCCGAAGCCGCGACCGAATCGCTCTGACAGATCGGCACCCA
Source organism: Burkholderia sp. BCC1998 (assembly GCF_905339875.1). Classification (NCBI taxonomy): domain Bacteria; kingdom Pseudomonadati; phylum Pseudomonadota; class Betaproteobacteria; order Burkholderiales; family Burkholderiaceae; genus Burkholderia; species Burkholderia sp. BCC1998. Next base: position 130,133 of record NZ_CAJPHE010000019.1, on the reverse strand, counting down.
AACGGCGGATCACCGCCTCGCCATAAGCGGCCCGTCCCTCCCCGCCCTGCTCGAACTCAACGATTCGTCGCCCGATCTCCCAATAGGTCGCCGTCATCAGGGCGTTCACCGTGCGAGCCGTCGCTTCGCGCGCCGACGCGACTACATCAGCAATTTCACGGTGCAGTCCCGCATAAGCGGCCTGCCCAACCTCGCGCTGCGTCACAGTGCGTTCACCACGTCCTTGAACGCCTTGCCGGCGGTGAACTTCACAGTATTCGCGGCCGGGATGGCAATCTCCGCGCCCGTCGTCGGATTACGTCCCGTGCGGGCAGTGCGCTGCCCCTGCGAAAACGCGCCGAAACCGATCAGCTGTACCGATTCGCCGCGACTCACCGCGTCCGTGATCGCGTCCAGGACCGCCTGGACGGTTTTGCTCGCGTCAGTTTTGCTGACGCCCGCGCCTGCTGCGACCGCGTCAATGAGTTCCTGCTTGTTCATGAACAGCCTCGGCAACAAAGTCAAAGCTGCACCCTACCTCATCCCGCTGCACACACGCAAATCGCTGGCCTCCGCCCCACCACTGCCTGCGGCGGGCAGCCCACCAATAAACTCCGGCTTACACCTGTCGCAGCCACGCTCGCCAAGAGCAATCGCGAACGTCTTCCGCCCGGCCAGCGCTCACACAACCAGCGGGCCGGTGCGGGTGTCATCACTCGCGCTGACTACGTGGTCCGGCTTCCGGTGTCGCACAACCTGACTGTTTCTCCAGCCGAATCTGCCCGGCCGACCTGCGCGGACTACGGCATCGGTTCGTGCCGCGTCTCCTGCCTCCCCTCTGCCCGCCACCGGCAGCCGGGCCTCGACTCAACTTTAGTCGTGTGCGCCCCACGAGCCTGGGGCGTTCGCTCGATGTCCCGAAGTGAAGGGTAACATAGCCCTTACTATGTTCCCCTTCATTTCAACAGGTCCGACATGGCGCGGACGCGAGCCGTCACGGATCAAGAGTAAGAAGCTTGAGCGCTTCCTCATCGCCCCTGAGCTTAACCACGAGCATCAAACCAAACGCCGGTCGTCGGTTTGGCGCGATAGCGGCAACACGTCACTGCTCGTCAGGAATGGGCTCTCCGACAGTCACGTTGGCTGCTGCCTGCCGTTGCTTCTCCCGAAACGCCCCACGCTTCGTGCTCTGCTCCGCAATGAACTGCATGAGTTCGCTTTTCAGATCGGCATCCGGCACGATGGGCTTCCATGGCGCAACGTCATGCCTCGTGCGCGTCAAGTGAGATAGTTCCAACGCCCTCACCGCAGCCTTCGCACATTCGAATTCCACTTCTGCACACCAGTCGATCGGATCGCCGTATTCCCACTCCGCGGACAGGGACTGACGGGTCGAATGCAGCGTGGCCGGAAACTCGTGGAGCTGAGAGGCAACGTTGTGTTTCAACCATTTCCAATCGATCGGCTCCGGGAATACGAACGGAGGTAACGCAACGCCACGGAGCGGCTCATACGTCTGCAAGCGACCGGCCTCCCCCCTGGCCCAGTCAGCGCGATGCATCATCGATCGGGCTTCCCGCGCATAGCTTTCCAGCAACAGCGCGACCGTCAACGCGACATGCCGCGCTTCGCGCCTGCTGACCCTGGCCTCCCGCAATTCATTCCAACTCAGCGTGACGACCGAGCTCACAAAGCCGGCGACGCCGCCAACTTTCAGCAGATCCATCCAGCCGCTCTGCTTAAGATACTCGATCCACTGAAGCCCCATACCCACCCCCATGTCCTTACGTCGGCCCCGGTATACGGGGCGGCTAACTTCCGATGCCCATATGGTTCCGAGCGACAGTGAACTTCGGGCGATCGAATGCCCGAATCCTGACCCGATTCACGCTTACCGCACCGTTCGCCCCGAAATCCAATACACCTCAATCACTTCCGCTCCGGCCGCGAAAGTTGCTCACAGCGTTGCCCCAGAAACTGTGAATAACCGGGGTCTCGTCATTCTTCCGGTCGAACTCTTGCCTTGGCCTGCGCCTGGCACCCAGTTTCCTGCCCTGTCCCGCGACCGTAGCCGAGGGCGGGACGGGATCAAGGGGCGAGGGACCGGGTTGCCCGCACCATCCCTCGCCTCCTTCCTTGACACCGTCCCGCCCTCGGCTCCTTGGGTCGCACGGGCAGGAAACAGGGTGTCAGGCAAAAGCAAAAGCCAACCCCGAGTTCCACCGGGAGCGTTTTCCGCGTAAGCGGCACGGTCATCCCACAGCCCGCCGTTCAACCCTTTTTGCTGTGGAGATTGCCATGCAACTCGCTTCTTCCTTCCATTACAGCTCCCCGATGCTTCGGGCTGACTCGCCCCTCTCGGACAATCAGATTCGCCGCGTTGCACCGTCCATCTTCGGCGACGGCAAGCACGAAAGCCGCTCGGAGCGCTACACCTACATTCCGACCATCGACGTATTGCGAGGCCTGCGTAATGAAGGATTCCAGCCGTTCATGGTCTGCCAGACGCGCGTGCGCGATCAGGGCAAGCGCGACTACACGAAGCACATGCTTCGCCTTCGCCACGCCGAGCAGATCAATGGCGACGAAGCCAACGAAATCGTGTTGTTGAACTCGCACGACGGCACGAGTAGCTATCAGATGCTCGCCGGCTTGCTGCGCTTTGTCTGCCAGAATGGCATGGTTGCGGGCGACAACGTCGCCGATATTCGCGTGCCGCACAAAGGGAACATCATTCAGAACGTCATCAATGGTGCGTTCGACGTGCTCGACGGTTTCGAGCTGATTCGCGAACAAAAGGAAGGCATGCGCGACGTTTCGCTGAACCGTGACGAACAGCAGGCGTTCGCTCGCTCCGCGCTTGCGCTGCGCTACGATCCAACCGATGCCGAGATTCCTGCTCCGATCACCGAAAGCCAGTTGCTCGCTCCCCGCCGTTTCGAGGATCGCCGCGACGACCTCTGGACGGTGTTTAACCGGGTGCAGGAAAATCTCACGAAAGGCGGGCTGCATGGACGCTCGCGCACCGGGCGTGCAATGTCCACACGCCCCATCACCGGAATCGACCAGAACGTAAAGCTCAATCGCGCCCTATGGATGCTGGCCGACGCCATGCGTCAAATGAAAGTGTAAGTGCCGTAGGGCGGCATCGCGTCGCCCTACTCAAATCAATCCCATCAGGATAACTATTCATTTTGTCCTGACAGACTCTCCTTGGGTCCGTCATATAAGCCATATCACTGCCGCCAAACGGCAGTTGGCAAAGTCTGTGCGTCTCCCGAATATTCTCACCGACCGGGACGTTCCGACCTCGAATAACAAGCGCGCGAGCGCCCCTGGCGACCTCACCGCACCAATTGCACATGATCTGTCAGCTTGGCGAACATCGTGCCGTATATCGCACGCCAGCGCAGCAGTTCCGCCCGCTCACCAATATGCATCGTTTGCGCCGCCTTCCCGACCGACAGACGCTGGCTACGCAGTTCGTCCGCGACGCGATCCGCAAGGTCTGGAAAATCCAACGATTGGCCCTGTGCTTCAACGGCGTTGCGCAATTGTGAGTCCCGATAAAGGGTGAATTTATCTGGAGAACCAAAGTAGCCGTTGCGCACAACATGCGTGATTGCGTTCGGGAACGTCGCGCCGAACTTGAGCAGCAATTCGAGACTATCGCGTTGCCGGTTGATGACCCACAATACGACCAGACGCCGGGCGAGCTCATCGAGCGCCCTAGCGAGCGTTCCGCCGTACTGCTCGACACCCGCCTGACTCCGGGCTGCCGTGTTGACGACAACGATTGCATCCCGGTGCGTATCGCAGAAGTTAACAAAGTCGATCCAGCCGCTGACGTCGTCCAAATTACATGACGCGCACTCGATTTCGGCATGGACCGCTTTCATAACATCAGGATTGGACGTGTCCGTCTCCACCAGCACGACGTCGATGTCCGTGCGTTGCAGATAGTCGACCAGCGCCAGCGTCACAAAACTCTTGCCGACGCCACCCTTGCTACCACCGACCATGTAGATGGGGGGATTTTTACTTGCCATGTGAGACCTCTACAAGTTCTCGGTATCCGGGCTGATCGGAAATCCAAGAAAGCCCTGTACCTGTTGCCCCGGCCTGGTTGTCCTCGTGTTCTCTTTCTGCTGCAATCCCGTGCGCGGCGGGTTATCGCGTGACGCATTGGCCCGTGCTGACTTCCTGCCTCGAGCAGGCGCTGCCGTCTGCTCTCGTGCCGTGTCTCGATTGCCTCGTCGCCCCCTTCCCTTTCCGTCCGCACGGCGCATCGCATATCTCAGCGAATTGAGATTCACGTCGATGCCTTCTTGCGCGGCCTGCTCTATCAGTTCATACAACGTATATCCCTTCTCCCGCGCCGCCACGATCTGTGTCTGTATAGATTTGACACCGTCCCCCACCTTGACAGGTTGCGCGTCTTTCGGTTTTTCAGGCAACGCATCCAGCCTGCGACCGAACGCTTCCCACTGCCCTCGAGTGAATCTCCTGGCAACCGCCATGACAACCTCCGACGCACATCCTTCACTGCATCTTGCGCACGCGTTTACGCTCCGTCAACCCTCGTTCTATGTTGTTTTCGACGCAAACGGAATGTAGAGGAATACATAGGAATATGAAGGAACAAGAAATATTTTTTTCTCGTCAGACGCCTCATCTGGCTTCTCATTCGCGCGCGTATGGACACGAATTGCAGTGAGCGCTGCTGCCCGTCGATTCGCGCTGAAGAGCAATCCAGAACGCATTCGATGCCACCGGCGCGCACTCGGCACTCACCTCTTCTGCCCGGCCCTTTCAACGTCAGCGCTACACGCGCGCACCGGCGTTACGCAGACATTCACCGCCGCGCCACTGCGGACCAAACTCGAGTACCACCGGCACGACCCGACGCGGTGCGTCGGACGCACCAATCACTCAAGACATGCTTTCAGGCATTCACCATGCGTTTACACGTGATGCGCTCGAGATCATGCGATCGTGTATGCCATGCTCACTTCTTCACACCGCTACCTCAAACGCGCCGCACACGGCAATTACACGGACGCGATTTCAAAATACGCATGGCTTGCACATCGCGCATACGGAAGTCACTCTCGACAGAGAAAACAAGATGAAAAATGAGTGACGGCAGGATAGGCTTGCGCCGGTTTTGGGCGCCATGCACATCTGAGCTGCGCGGAATAGACGTTAGAGCGATGGAACGCCGCTTCGCGACCTGTGGAAGTTCGGCTACTGTCCGGCTGCGCCTCAGCCCTGCAATAGTCCGCATTCCCCCGGCAACATATCTCAATGGTCAGCGGCGCACATTAGGAAGTACATCGGGTCCGGGCGATCGCAGGAAATACCGCTTCCAACGGCGTCCATATCTAACGAGGCCGGTCGCCATCATAGTGCTGCCCGGTTGAGGACGGCTGCGTCGAAGAGGCCGGTCGTCGTTCCTAGGCAGAGCCGTTGACGGGACTTCTTCTAGCCGAAGAGGTATTGGCCTTACACGTCGCCCCGACTTCTTCTACAGGTCGCGATCGTCAGATCGTACGGTCCGGGAACGTGCCGACTTCTTAGCCACCCTACGAATCATCGTTCTGTTTCGCACGGTGCGTTATCCACCCATGGTCTCCATAAGCGCCAGCATTGCAATGCGCTGATCTGCGTCGAGGGCCCTGTATCGAGACAAGATCTGCTGTTCCTCAACAGTCGATGCAAGCGTCGCGACCTGCCCAGTAAGCAGGTAGTACACATCCACGCCGGCAGACGCCAGTCCGACTAGGTAATCGGAATTCGGTCGGCGCGTCCCTCGCTCGTAATGAAACTGAGCCTGCTTATGAACCCCACCCAGCTCTGCAAATTCGGGCTGGGTCAAGCGCATGCGCTTGCGTTCCTGCTTCAGGCGTGTCGGAAAATCATCCATTTGTCATGTTTTGTTCGTTGACAATGGTACAGATGAGTACTAATCTCGTCATACCATTTGACTTCTCGATGTTACCGCACGTTGTCGAGCGGGGTTCCACCATGCCTGCTCGCACGAGCGGCGAATCGGTCCGGAGGAAACCATGGCCAACTACATACTCCGCGGCGCGCTACCGGTCGGTACCCAATTTCGCCGTGCACACGCCGAAAACCTCGCCAACAGATTGACCGAACAGGTCGATGTCGACGTTTATTTTGCCACCGACCCCGTGGCGCACTGTCTAGCCATCTGCCTCACAGGCGCGCTATTACCGAACGCATGGCTCGCGGTGGAGAAAGTGCTTGCCGACTTTGCGCAGAAACACGCGAGCGCCGCTGCAATTTTCACCAGGAATTGGGCCGGCGACGTTTCATTCTTGCCGCTCGGCCTTGATCGCCACATCGACCTCTCCCGAGATTCCATCATCTGGACCCGCAGACTGGAACGCTGCGCGTCGACGGTGCATGGCGACTCCTGAATTTTCTCACGATCGCCCAGCACGGCAGCACGCCGTCGCATGGCCGCTGGCCGCCTGTCCCACGCCGGAGCATCCAGTCAGTCGCTTGACCCGTCCGGCGAAACATCAGCGGAGTGACGATCATGGACATCGAAGATGCCCTAGACAGGGGCGAATATGTATTGTGCGGGGCAATGCCAGTGGATGCAGATATGGAACTCGAGCATCTCGAAAGCGTTCGTCGGCACTTGGGCGGCATTGCGGACGTATATCTCGCGCGTGACGATGCGGCGAACACTGTCGCGATCCGCCTATCTGGATCCATTTCGCGCGACGATGCGAAGGTGATCGACCGACGGATCCAGAAGTTTGCACACGATCATTGCAGCGCTGGCGCCATCCTGTGGCGCGGGTGGAACAATTCGTGGAAATGGTTCGTGGTGGGGTTGGATTGGCAAGCTCAATGCCTGTTGAAGCTTGCCGCAGCTGAGGAGCAGTTCGAGCGCCTCGAGGACCGGGGCTTCGATTTCATTTTCTGGGTCCATCTAGATGCGACCGCCAACGGCGATCACAATCAACGTGGCAACCCGGTTGGTCGCCTTTCAATTGAGGCCGAAAGGCGAGAGTGACTTGTGATCAGCATTACGCCATTGGGGCGGCGACGTCATCAGTGGTGTGCAAGTTGTACAGGGCGGCCGAAGTCGCTACAACCGGAATACCGATCCGGACGCCGCATGGCTCGGTGGAAGTACCGCGCCGTTCCCGCGAGAACCACTCAACGTGTGGGGGCAAATGTGGGGGCAAAATCCGCCCAAAATGGAAAAGGACTTACGGCTTCCACCGTAAGTCCTTGATTTTCCTAGTCGGGGCGATAGGATTTGAACCTCCTACCACCTGTACCTTTTCCAGAGCAAAAGCTGCGTCGATCTAGGCGGCAAACGTTTGCGGCATGACCGGCGCAATTGATGCTTCATGCATGTGTCCGCTTGAACAATACGCCCCCCAGTCCTCCATCATGAGCCGCCGTCTTTCGAGCTGATCGCGACGCCGATAAGCCGCTATCGTTTGCGAAGTAATGATGTGCGCCAAGGCTTCCTCTGCAAGAGAATCCGGATAGTCGGTGCATTCGGCGACCCAGTCACGAAATGTCGACCGGAAACCGTGCACGGTGATCCCCGAGTACGACATGCGTTTCAACAGGGCCAACATAGCCATGTTCGACAGTGGGCGCCCCTCCGTGCAGCCAGGGAAAAGATAACCATATTTGGCCTTGGGTAGTGCAGCATGGACGACTTCGACGGCTCGCTCACAAAGCGGCACGCGCAGCGGCCGACCGCTTTTCGTGCGATCGCCCGGGATGCTCCAGATACGACTGTCGAGATCAAATTCCTCGACCCGCGCAAATCGGACCTCGTTCGTACGAGTCGCCGTGAGAATAAGCAGGTGCAGTATCCGCGCCGCGCGTCGAGGACGAAGCTCCAGTTCCCGGATGAACGTCGGCAGATCTTCCCATGGCAGTGCTGGATGATGCTTGATCTGCGAACGCTTCTTCGAGCGCGGCAACACCAGTTGGAGATGGTCAACGTATCGGGCCGGGTTGCCGCCGGTGCGGTGACCCATCACGGTCTCCGCGTCGAGGATTGCCTTGATGCGACCGCGCACCCGGCGTGCCGTTTCTGCCTTTTTGGTCCAGATAGGCTGGAGGATACGCACGATCATCGCTGTGTCGATGTCGCGCACGCGCACATCGCCGATGATGGGATAGGCGTACGTCTTTAGTGTGTTGCCCCATTGCTGGACATGCTTGCGGTTTCGCCATTCCGGTTCACGTGCGCGGATGAACGATTCAGCCGCCTCACGGAACGTCACATTGGCGTCGATCGAGATATCAAGCTGTCGCCGACGCTGCTCTTCGCGCCGGGCAAGGATGGGATCGACCTGGTTACCGACCATCTCGCGATATCCGATGGCCAGTTTCCGGGCTTCCCCAAGCGCGACTCGCGACAGCGGTCCAAGGCCCATTTCGCGCACGCGCCCATTGAGCGTGAAGCGAAACACCCATGAGCGTGCGCCGCTATCGGCGATCTGGAGGTAGAGGCCACCGCCGTCTGCGTAATGGCCTGGATCGGCCGCCTTCGCGACGCGCAGTGCGCTGAGTCGATGCAAGTGTCGTCCCGCCATGTCGCCCTCCTTTCCTACCCACAAAACCCAACCCGCTACCCATGTTTCACGGGAAGATTGTGCGGAGCCGTGGCGGAAGTCGCAAGCATGCCGTTACCCACAAATCGCTTTGAAATCAGCGACCTACGGTGCATTTACGGAAGTCACCGGAATGCGCGGGAAGCCTTGACTGGCGGAAGGCAGCCGGAGTCGAACCGACCCGGGAGTGTCTGACACCCCCAACCGGGTTTGAAGCCCGGCCGTACCACCGGATACGAATGCCTTCCGTGGGGAAAAAAACCAAAGAACAACGAGCGCCTACGCCTGTACACCCACCCAACCGCTGTCAGGCCGCAGGAAGTGAAGATCGCGGTGGAAGCGAGTATACCCAACCCGATCGAAGAACTCGAGAATCTGGATCGCGCGCTTGCGGCCGAGCCCCGTCGCGTCGCGAAACGTCGCCGCGTCGAGCCCGCCGCCGCGCGCCGGCGCGAGATGCGCGACCAGCCCGGCCAGCTCTCGCACGACATCCGCGTGATAGAACAGGTCGCGCACGACCTGATGCACGTCGCCGCGCCGCGCGAGCTTGCGCAGCAGCGTGCGCACGGCCTCCTCCTGCGCGCCCGTGTCGCGCGCCAGATCGCGGACCCACGGCGGATCGAAGCGCCCCGCATGAATCAGCGGCAGCAGTTGCTGCGCCAGCGCTTCCTCGCGCGCATCGAAACTCACCGAATGCGACGGCAGATGCAGCCACGGCCCGCTTCGCGCCACCTCCCCGCCGTCCACCAGCGCATCGACCAACGCGCGCCACAGCGCATCGCCGACGAGCGGCGCCGCCATCCGCCGCAGGCGCGCCGCATCGAGCCCCTGCTCGTCCGGCACGCGTTCGTGATACGCGCGCAGCGTATCGATCGCCCGCGCCTGCAGCGCGTCCCAATGCACCCGCGCGATTACCGTGCCGTCGTTCGACGCGCGCTCGCGCTGGCCGATCGCCAGTGCGTCGTCCGGCAACGCCAGCACGTCGGGCGCGAAGCCCGTCAGGTGCGTGAGCATCGCGCGTGCGATACCGAGCGGCGCCTGCGCGAGCAGCGCATCGAGCCGCCCTTCGTCGAGCCACGCGGCCAATGCGTCGAGCCATGCGCGGCGCGCGGGCGTGCGACGCTTGCGGGCGGGACCGAACGGATCGAGCACGCGACCGCCGCCGACGGTGCGCGTCGCCTGCGGATTGCGGACGATGAAGCGATCGCCCGGCAGCGCGAACACGGGTTCGTCGAACACCAGTTGCACGCGCATCGTGTGGCCCGCCGCGAGCGTATCGCCGTCGAGCAGCGCAACGTGCGCGACGCGATGCAGCGTGCCGAGATGCACGTGCAGCGGCGCCCAGTGCGTCAGCGTGAGCCCCGCATCGGCCAGCAGCGTCAGTTCGACGTCGAGACGCGGCGACGTCGCGACGAGCCGCGCATCCACGACGGTATCGCCACGCTCGACGTCCGCACGGTCGACGCCGGCCAGGTTCAGCGCGCAGCGCTCGCCCGCGCGGCCCGCGTCGACCGGCCGGTTCTGCGCATGGATGCTGCGCACGCGCGCCGCGCCGCCGGTGCGCACGACCGCGAGCGTGTCGCCGGTCGCCACGCGGCCCGCGAACGCGGTGCCCGTCACGATGGTCCCCTGCCCGGCGAGCGTGAACACGCGATCGACCGCGAGCCGAAACAGGCCGTCGTCGCGGCGCGCACGCCACGCGAGTGCCGCATCGGCGAGATGACGCTTCAGTGCAGCGACGCCCGGATCGTCCTCGCGCGTCGCGCAGGTTTCGAAGATCGGCGCGCCATCGAGCGCCGAGCCGTGCAGCCACGCGGCGATCTCGTCGCGCACCGCCGACAGGCGCGCGGCGTCGACCCGATCGCACTTCGTCAGCGCGACAGCACCATGCGCGACGCCGAGCAGTTGCAGGATCGCGAGGTGCTCGCGGGTCTGCGGCATCACGCCGTCGTCCGCGGCGATCACCAGCAGCGCGAAGTCGATCCCGCTCGCACCGGCCGCCATCGTATGAATCAGCTTCTCGTGGCCCGGCACGTCGATCAGGCCGAGCACGTCGCCGTTCTCGAGCGGCGTATACGCATAGCCGAGCTCGATCGAGATGCCGCGCGCCTTCTCTTCCTTCAAGCGGTCGGTGTCGACGCCGGTCAGCGCGCGCACGAGCGTCGTCTTGCCGTGATCGATGTGTCCCGCGGTACCGACGATCATGCAGCCGGCCCCGCGACCTGCGCGCATTGCGCGACGAATGCCGCTTCGTCCGCCGCTTCGAGGCAGCGCAGGTCGAGCCGCAGCGCATTGTCGGCGATGCGGCCGATCACCGGGCGCGGCCATTCGCGCAACCGCTTCTCGAGCTGCGCGAGCGCACGGCCGCCGCGCTTGCCATCCGGCGTGCGCACGACGAGCCCGGCGCTCGGCAACTGGTCGACCGGCAGCGCACCGCTGCCGATCTGGCTGAACATCGGCTCGACCTGCACGTCGAAGCCGCCGCCGAGCGCGGCCTGCAACGCCGGACGCACGCGCTCGGCGGCCTCGGCGATGTCACGCTGCGGCCGCGTCAGCAGACGCAGCGTCGTGAGCCGCTCGCGCAGGAATTCCGGCGCCTGGTACAGCCTCAGCACGGGCTCGAGCGCGGCGAGCGTCAGCTTGCCGACGCGCAGCGCGCGCTTGAGCGGATGTTTCTTGATCTTCGCGACGAGCGCGCGATCGCCGACGATCAGCCCGGCCTGCGGCCCGCCGAGCAGCTTGTCGCCGCTGAACGTGACGAGGTTCGCGCCGGCCGCGACGGTTTCCTGCACGGTCGTCTCGTGCGGCAGGCCCCATTGCGACAGATCGGCGAGCGTGCCGCTGCCGAGATCGACCGCCACCGGCAGCCCGTGCTCGCGCGCGAGCGGCGCGAGTTCGGCCAGCGTCACTTCCTTGGTGAAGCCGCTGATCGCGTAGTTGCTGCAGTGCACCTTCATCAGGATCGCCGTGCGCGGACCGATCGCGTCCGCGTAGTCGCGCAGATGGGTACGGTTGGTGGTGCCGACTTCGCGCAGTTTCGCACCCGCACGGCTCATGATGTCGGGAATGCGGAACGCGCCGCCGATCTCGACGAGTTCGCCGCGCGACACGATCACTTCTCGTTTCGGCGCAAGCGCCGACAGCACGAGCAACACGGCCGCGGCATTGTTGTTGACGACGGTCGCGGCTTCCGCGCCGGTCAGTTCGCACAGCAGATCGTCGATCAGGTCGTCGCGGTCGCCGCGGCGGCCGGTGGCGAGGTCGAATTCGAGGTTGACGGGTTGCGTGAGCGCGTCGACCACCGCGTGCACCGCGTCGTCGGGCAACAGCGCGCGCCCGAGATTCGTGTGCAGCACGGTGCCGGTCAGGTTGAACACCGCGCGCACGGTGCCCGCGCTCTGCGCGGCCAGCGTGCGGGCGACGGCCGCCGCGATGCGCGGCTCGTCGAGCGGCCCGGCCGCCGGCGGATCCTGCTGCGCGGCGGTGCGCCAGCGTTCGAGTTCGGCGCGCACCGCGTTCAGCACGCGCGTACGTCCATAGTCGGCGAGCAGCGGCTGCAGCGGCGCCGACGTCAGCACGCGCTCCACCGACGGCACGCGTGCGAGGACGGCATTCAGTTCATTCAAACCCGGTTCGGTCACGTAATGGTGGCTCCAATTCCATGCGCGGCAGGCAGCCGGCGCAGGCGCTCGCGCGCGCCCCGGCTCCGTACCGTCATTCCGCTTCGCGCGACATATCCGGCCACAGCAGCGGGTTCGGCGAACTGCGCTGGTAGCCGGCTTCGTTCATCAGCAGGTCGAGCGTGAGGCTCGCGAGATCGTCCGCCAGCGGCTCGAACTCGTAGTCCTTCTCCTGGTAGCCGATCTTGCGATAGGTCTTGCATTCGTCACAGGACTCGGCCTTGACGGCTTCGCTGCCGCCTTCGATCCCGTGGTAGGCGATGCCCTTGGTCGAGTCGCAGTGCGAACATTTCGTGCGCACCATGTGCCACTCGGTCGTGCACAGCCCGCACTGCAGGAAACGGTAGCCCTGGTACTGGCCGCCGACGCGCACGACGCTCGCGACCGGATGCGTGCCGCACACGGGGCACAGCCCCGGCTGGTCGAGATACGGGACGTCGGCCGGTGCCACGCGGCTCGCGAGATCGGTCCAGACGACCTGCAGCGCGGCCATCAGGAACGGCGCGGTGGCCGGGTCGACTTCGGCGAAGCGCAACGCGAGGATCGCGTCGGCCTGCGCGTCGAGTTCGGCGGGCGCCATCAGGCGCAGCCGGTCGAGCAGCTTCGCGAGCGACGGATTGACGAGCCCGGCGCTTTCGACGCGATCGAGCAGTTCATACAGCACGGCCCGCCACTGCGGGTTGCGCTCGCCGTCGAGCGCCGGCACAAGGGGCATCGAATGCTGTTGCGCGCGTGCGATCGCTTCGGGCGACGGCAGCGGCAGCTCCAGCGCCTGCAGCGTCGCGTGCTGCGCGTCGGCAACGGTCGCCATCAGCCGCAGGTAGCCGCTGATCGGGTTCAGGTCGGCAAGCTTGCGCAGCCGGGCGGCACGCGCGGCGAACGCGGTGCCGCGCTCCGGCAGGCGAAAGCGCGGAATGGCCGAATGATCGAGCGCCGAAATCTCGGTCGGTTCGAGAATGCGTTGTGTCACGAAAATGTCTTCCAAATAAACAAGCGCCGACAGGTCGGCGCTTCAGGCGATTCCGACGGCTGACGGAACGGCCCGCCGCGATCGGCGAGCCGCCCCGCTCCAGTGCGTTATTTCACGCTTTCACGGAACCACTTCGGGTGATGCTTGCGGGCCCAGCCCAGCGTGACGGTGCCGCGCACCATCGCCCCGATCGAGCCCTTCACCCACAACGCCGCGTAAATGTGCACGATGATGCTCGCGATCAGCACGAAGGCCGCCACGGCATGCACGACAGCGGCCGCGCGGATCACCCCGATCGGGAAGTAGAACGAGAAGTAGCGCCGCCAGATCACGATCCCCGACAGCAGGAGCAGCAGCAGGCACGCCACCAACGTGAAGAATAGCAGCTTCTGTCCGGCGTTATAGCGCCCGACGGGCGGCAGCTTGTCTTCCTGGTTGGTCAGCACGTCGCCGATCTGCTTCAGCCATTGGCGGTCGTCCGCGTCGAGCGTGTTGTGATGCCAGAAGCGCATCACGAGAATCGCGAACGACACGAACATCACGAGACCGACGAACGGATGCAGGATCCGCGTCCACTGGCCGCCGCCGAACAGCGCGGTGAGCCAGAACATCGACGGATGGAACAGCGCGAGCCCGGACAGCGCGAGCAGCACGAACGTGATCGCGGTGATCCAGTGGTTCGTGCGCTCGTTCGGCGTGTAGCGGACGATCAGGTTGGGGTCGTCGTGCTTCATTTTGCGTCCTCCTTGATGCGTCGCGCCTCGTCGCGGGCGGCGGCTTCCTCTTCCTCGCTGACCTCGTTCGGACCGACCCGCGTGTAGTGGAAGAACCCGGCCAGCGCGGTCAGCGCGAGGCCGGCGACCGCGAGCGGCTTCGCGATGCCCTTCCACAGCTTCACCATCGGGCTGATCGACGGATTGTCGGGCAGCCCGTGGTACAGCGACGGTTTGTCGGCATGATGCAGCACGTACATCACGTGCGTGCCGCCGACACCCTGCGGGTCGTACAGCCCCGCATGCTCGAAGCCGCGCTCCTTCAGGTCCTCGATCCGCTCGGCCGCGTGCTGCTTCATGTCCTCCTTGGTGCCGAACACGATCGCGCCGGTCGGGCAGGTCTTCACGCAGGCCGGTTCCTGGCCGACCGCGACGCGGTCGGAACAGAGCGTGCACTTGTACGCGCGATGATCCTTCTTCGAGATCCGCGGCACGTTGAACGGGCAGCCGGTCACGCAATAGCCGCAACCGATGCAGTTCTCCTCGTGGAAATCGACGATCCCGTTGTTGTACTGCACGATCGCGCCCGGCGACGGACACGCCTTCAGGCAGCCCGGATCCTCGCAGTGCATGCAGCCGTCCTTGCGGATCAGCCACTCGAGGTCGCCCGCCGGGTTCTCGTATTCGGCGAAGCGCATCACCGTCCACGAGTGCTCCGACAGGTCGGCCGGGTTGTCGTACACGCCGACGTTGGTGCCGACCTCGTCGCGCAGGTCGTTCCACTCCATGCATGCCGTCTGGCATGCCTTGCAGCCGATGCATTTCGATACGTCGATCAGCTTCGCGACGCTCCCGGTCACCGGTTCGCGCGCCGTGGGCGGCGGCGTCGTGGTGGCCGAGACGCGCTTGATATCCAGCGATTGCAATGCCATCTCTTCCCCCTTACGCCTTTTCGACCTTCACCAGGAACGACTTGAATTCCGGTGTGTACGAGTTGCCGTCGCCTACGGACGGAGTCAGGGTGTTGGCGAGATAGCCGGGCTTCGTCAGACCCTTGAAGCCCCAGTGCAACGGGACGCCGACCGTCTGGACCTTCTTGCCCTCGATCGTCAGCGGCTTGATCCGCTTCGTGACGAGCGCGACCGCGACGATGTAGCCGCGCTTGGACGACACCTTCACGCGATCGCCGTGCGCGACGCCGACTTCCTTCGCGAGGTCTTCGCCGATCTCGACGAATTGCTCGGGCTGGATGATCGAGTTCAGCCGCGCATGCTTGGTCCAGTAGTGGAAATGCTCGGTCAGCCGGTACGTCGTCGCGACGTGCGGGAACTCCGATGCCTTGCCGAACGACGCCCGGTCGTCCGGGAACACGCGGGCAGCCGGGTTGTTCAGCGCCTGCGGGTTGTCAGGGTGCAGCGGGTTCGCCGCGAGCGGCGTCTCGAACGGCTCGTAGTGCTCGGGGAACGGACCTTCGTTCATCCCCGCGCGGGCGAAGAAGCGCGCGACGCCTTCCGGGTTCATGATGAACGGCCCCATCCCGTTCTCGGGCGGTTCGTCCGCCTTGAAGTCCGGAATGTCGGGGCCCTTCCACGCGCTGCCGTTCCAGCCGATCAGCTTGCGGGTCGGGTCGAACGGCTTGCCGGCGACGTCGCACGATGCGCGGTTGTACAGGATCCGCCGGTTGGCCGGCCAGGCCCACGCCCAGTTCAGCGTCTGGCCGATGCCGGTCGGGTCCGAGTTGTCGCGCCGCCCCATCTGGTTGCCGGCCTGCGTCCAGGCGCCGCAGAAGATCCAGCAGCCGCTCGCGGTCGTGCCGTCGTCCTTCAGCTGCGCGAACGCGGCGAGCTGCTCGCCCTTCTTCACGAGCGTCTTGGCCGGATCCTTCGGGTCGGGCAGGTCGGCGAGCGCACGGCCGTTGAACTCCATCGCGAGCTCTTCGGGCGTCGGGCTTTCCGGGTTCGCGTACGGCCAGGTCAGGTTCACGATCGGGTCCGGATACTTGCCGCCGTCCGCCTGGTACATCTTGCGCATGCGCAGGAACAGCCCCGACATGATCTCGAGGTCGCTCTTCGCGTCGCCCGGCGGCTCCGCGCCCTTCCAGTGCCATTGCAGCACGCGGCTCGAACTGACGAGCGAGCCGTTTTCCTCCGCGAAGCACGTGGTCGGCAGCCGGAACACCTCGGTCTGGATCTTCGACGCATCGACGTCGTTGTAGTCGCCGTGATGCTTCCAGAACTCGGACGTCTCGGTCGCGAGCGGATCCATGATCACGAGCCACTTCAGCTTCGCGAGGCCGGCCGCCGTCTTCACCTTCGACGGCGCCGCCGCGAGCGGGTTGAAGCCCTGGCAGATGTAGCCGTTCATCTTGCCGGCATTCATCAGTTCGATCGCCTGCAGCAGGTCGTACTGCTTGTCGAGCTTCGGCAGGTAGTCGTAGGCCCAGTTGTTCTCGGCGGTCGCGGCGTCGCCCCACCACGACTTCATGAAGCTGACGTGGAACGCCTTGTAGTTCTTCCAGTAGCTCAGCTGGTTCGGCCGCAGCGGCAGTTGCACGCGCTTCTTGATGTAGGCGTCGAAATCCTGCTCGGCCTGCATCGGCAGCGTCATGTAGCCCGGCAGCAGGTTCGACATCAGCCCGAGGTCGGTCAAGCCCTGGATGTTCGAGTGACCGCGCAGCGCGTTCATCCCGCCGCCGGCGATGCCGATGTTGCCGAGCAGCAGCTGCACCATCGCGCCGGTGCGGATCATCTGCGCGCCGACCGAATGGTGGGTCCAGCCGAGCGCGTACAGGATCGTGCCGGCGCGGCCTGGCACGGCCGTCGTCGCGAGCATCTCGCACACCTTCAGGAATTTCTCCTTCGGCGTGCCGCAGGTCTGCTGGACCATGTCCGGCGTATAGCGCGCGTAGTGCTGCTTCAGCAGGTTGTACACGCAGCGCGGATGCTGCAGCGTCGGGTCGACCTTCGCGAAGCCGTCGTCGCCCTGCTCGTAGTCCCAGCTCGATTTGTCCGGATACGCGTGCTTCTCGGCGTCGTAGCCGGAATAGATGCCGTCGTTGAACGCGAAATCCTCGCGCACGATGAACGAGAAGTCCGTGTAGTTCTTCACGTACTCATGCTGGATCTTGTCGTTCGTCAGCAGATAGTTGATCACACCGCCCAGGAAGACGATGTCGGTGCCGGTGCGGATCGGCGCGTAATAGTCGGCCACCGAGGCCGTACGCGTGAAGCGCGGGTCGACGACGATCAGCCGCGCCTTGCGGTGCGCCTTCGCCTCCGTCACCCACTTGAAACCGCACGGATGGGCCTCGGCTGCATTGCCGCCCATCACGAGAATCACGTCCGCGTTCTTGATGTCGACCCAATGGTTCGTCATCGCTCCACGGCCAAACGTCGGGGCAAGACCTGCCACCGTCGGGCCATGTCAGACACGCGCCTGATTGTCGAATGCGAGCATCCCCAGACTGCGGACAGTCTTGTGCGTGAGGTAACCGACTTCGTTGCTGCCCGCCGACGCAGCCAGCATGCCGGTGGTCAGCCAGCGGTTGACCTTCGCGCCGTCTTCCGCCGTCTCGACGAAGTTCGCGTCGCGGTCGGCCTTCATCAGCTTCGCGATCCGGTTGAGCGCGTCGTTCCAAGAGATGGGTTCCCACTTGTCCGAGCCCGGCGCACGATACTCGGGGTGCGTCAGGCGGTTCGGGCTGTGGATGAAATCGATCAGGCTCGCACCCTTCGGGCACAGCGTGCCGCGATTGACGGGATGGTCGGGATCGCCTTCGATATGGATGATGCTCGGCTGCGCATTCTTCGCGCCGTCACCGAGGCTGTACATCAGGATGCCGCAACCCACTGAACAATAAGGACAGGTGTTGCGCGTTTCGACTGTGCGCGCCAGCTTGTACTGTCGGACCTCGGCGAGCGCTTCCGTTGGAGAAAAGCCCAGCAGGGCAAGACTCGATCCGGCAAGCGACGTGGCCGTCACCTTCAGGAACTGGCGCCGGGACATTTGTAGCATGATGGTCTCGGCGTTTTTGTGGGGTGGGGTGAAACTGAAAGGAATTATAGACAGTTCAGGCAACTATGATCGATTCGTCGGATCAATACCGATTTGCCGATCCACCGATGTCCTGCGTTCAACGCACAACCGAACCGTCATGAAACGACAGATCACGTCCGAGGCGACCCGCCTCGCGCAACAACAGGCCAACTGGGCACTCAACGCGTTCAGGCGCTTCTCTTCCGACCGCTGCTCGGCGATGGCCGCGAGCATCGCGTTCTTCTCGGCGTTCTCGCTCGCGCCGACGCTCGTGATGGTGATCGCCGTGGCCGGCTGGTTCTACGGCGACGATGCCGCACGCGGCCAGGTGTTCGAGCAGGCCCACCAGTTGATCGGCGACGATGCGGCGGCCAGCATCCAGACGATCGTGCAGAACGCGCATCGCGCGGGCCAGCGCGGCGGCATCGCGACGCTGATCTCGTTCGCCGCGCTCGCGATCGGCGCGTCGGCGACGTTCGCGTCGCTGAACACCGCGCTCTCCGTGATCTGGCCGAGTACGGAAAGCCGCTGGTCGAGCATGCTCGGACTCGTGCGCGTGCGGCTCATTTCGTTCGGGCTCGTGCTCGGCGTCGCGTTCCTGCTGATCGTGTCGCTCGTGCTCGATACCGCGATCACGTTCATCGGCACCTGGCTGCTCGGCGATTCACCGTATGTCGCGATCACCAACCTGTTGCAGTTCTTCGTCGGCATCGCGGTGCTCGCGGGCGCGTTCGCCGCGCTGATGAAGTTCCTGCCCGATGCGCGCGTCGCATGGCACGACGCGACGATCGGCGGGATCGTGTCCGCGATCCTGTTCTCCGGCGGCAAGAAACTGTTCGCGTTGTATCTCGCGCACGCGGGCACGGCCAGTGCGTTCGGCGCGGCCGGATCGTTCGCGGTCCTGCTGATGTGGCTGTACTTCTCGGCGGCCGTGCTGCTGCTCGGCGCGGAATTCGCGGCCGCGCGCGGCGATGCGCATCGCCGCAACGGCAACGTCCCGGCTGCGGCCGCGCCGACGGATCGCACCGCCGATCGCTCAGGCGGCAACTGAATCCCCGCGTATTTTTTCCCGCGCGGCCGCGCATCGCGCGCGCCGCATCGTCGCCCTACGCGACTGCCTTCGCTTCCGCAACCCACCCGGCCGCCGCGCGTTGATGCGTTCTTTGCATCAGCGCGCGATGCGACCTGCAACGGCAAACGTTTGCACGCGTCGATTTCCGTGCGCCAACCGGCCAAACGCGCCCCTCCGCTGCCGGATGCACCAACCACTGCAACAATCGCGGCGCAGCAATTGTCAACTATTTCAAAAAGAGGAACAGTCCTTGATGTGCTTGATATATATAGACTTTTTCTCGCTGTTACCTTTTCGAGACACTTTATTTTTTAAGCTTTCTTGCAGGTATGGCACTGAGCTATTCTCCAATCCGCAACAAATAATGAATGACGAATCATTTGCGTGGAGATACTCAACGATGAAGAAACTCGCACTCTCGACCCTCTCGCTCGCCCTGCTGGGCGCCGCTGGCGCTGCTCATGCTCAGTCGAGCGTGACGCTGTATGGCGTGATCGATACGTCGATCGCATGGGTTCACGGCAACAACGGTCAGGCCAACAACTCGTGGCAAATGCTGTCGGGCAACCTGCAAGGCAGCCGTTGGGGCCTGAAAGGTGCTGAAGACCTCGGCGGTGGCCTGAAGGCGATCTTCCAGTTGGAAAACGGTTTTGATCCGGGCACGGGCCACCTGAACCAGGGCGGTCGCATGTTCGGTCGTCAGGCATACGTCGGCCTCGAGAGCGCCCAGTACGGTACGCTGACGCTCGGCCGCCAGTACGACCCGCTGGTCGACCTGGTCCAGGCAGTCACGGCTGACAACTACTTCGGCAGCGTGATGGCAACGCCGGGCGACGTCGACAACAACGACAACTCGCTGCGCGTCAGCAACGCAATCAAGTACACGTCGCCGGTCTGGGCAGGCTTCCAGGTCGAAGGCATGTACGCCCTCGGCGGCGTCGCAGGCAAGACGGGCTCGGGCCAGACGTGGTCGGTCGCAGCTGCCTACAACAACGGCCCGGTCGGCGTTGCAGCAGGCTACTTCTACGCAGCCAACCCGTCGCCGACGACGGCTGTCGGCCGCGCAGGCTGGGGTTCGACGACGTCCGACGCGATCTTCGACGGCCCGATCAACTCGGGTTACGCAACGGCGAAGTCGATCGCGATCGCGCAAGTCGCAGGCCAGTACGCACTCGGCCCGGTGACGTTCGGTCTCGGCTACAGCAACGCACAGTACAAGCCGGACGCATTCTCGGGCTTCGGCTCGACCGAAAAGTACAACACGGGCCGCGCGTTCGTGACGTACCAGGTCACGCCGCCGCTGCTGCTGGGCCTCGGCTACTCGTACACGAAGGCAACCGGCGACACGAGCGCGAAGTACCACCAGGTCGGCATCGGCGCGGACTATTCGCTGTCGAAGCGCACGGACATCTACCTGGTTGGCGCATACCAGCACGCGAGCGGCACGCAGCTCGTCGACGGCGTGCAGCAAAGCGCGCAAGCGTCGATCGCTTCGTACGGCTTCGCCGGCAAGAGCTCGGCCGAACTGGTCGCACTCGGCATTCGCCACAAGTTCTAAGAAGTACGTTTCCGGTGTGCATGGCGTCTCCGACGCCGTGCCGCCGAACTGCAAAACCAGTCACCGGTTTCGGCCGTGGCTGGTTTTTTTTCGTCCATTGCCGGCGGCGCCGTGGCGAGCGGCGACCGTGGCCGGCACCGTGGGTACGGCGACCGGCCGGGAGCGGCGCCTGGGCCGCCTGTCGCGCGCCGGAAGCGTGTCCGCAGGCATGCGGATACCCTGCATTGTCAGACCGCGGCATACGGCCGGTCAGGCGCATGCCGCACTGGCTGCCACCGCGCTCCCATGTTCCTGCTGACGCGCGCCTGGAGGATCCGGCGTCGCAACGGACGCATGTGTGTCCACCCTGCCGATTTCGCTACCGCGACGCGAAGCACTATGCTTCGACGTGTCGATTTCGACGGCCTTCGTCCGTCGTATCGATGGCGGCACGCAGATTGCCCCGTTCCTCACCGACACACCCGACAGGAGACGCTCCATGACGATTCAGAAGATCACGCCGTTCCTCTGGTACTCGACGGAAGCCGAAGAAGCCGCGGCCTTCTATGCGGGCATTTTCCCGGACTCGCGCGTCGTGCGCGTCACGGCGGTCGCCGGCACCAGCGGCACCCGGATGGTCGAGTTCGAGCTGTTCGGGCAGCCGTTCATCGCGATGAGCCACCCGCGCACCGAGACGTTCAACCATGCGATCTCGCTCATGATCAGTTGCGCCGACCAGGCGGAACTCGACCGCTACTGGAGCGCGCTGCTCGACAACGGCGGCACGGCCGACGGCTGCGGCTGGCTGCGTGACCGCTTCGGCGTCTCGTGGCAGATCGTGCCCGACGCATTGATTCCGATGATGGCCGACCGCGACGAGGTCAAGGCGGCGCGCGTGGCCGCTGCCATGATGCAGATGACGAAGTTCGACGTCGCCGCGCTGAAGGCCGCATACGCCGGCACGGCGGGCTGACGAAGTCGCGGACGCTGCGTGCCCTTCGCGCGGGCAGCACGCATGTGCAGCGCGCGCGGTTCGCGCACGACCGCGGTTGTCCACCGGATTGCATCGCGCCGCGACGCAATCGCAGGAAGCGGTCGCGCGCGCACCGCTACGTCGACAGCATCGCTTCGACGATCCACCGCGCGTAGCACGAACGCGGCGACCGTCACCCGCAGGTCGATGTCGCTGCGCGCCGTCGCGTGCCGAGCCGAACCCGAACGGATGCATCGCCTGCGGCATCGCGCCGGGATGCCGCTCGATCGACGCACACGCGGCAGTCGCCTGGTCGGCGATCCCGACGGGAACGATCGCTGCGTTCATCACGCGAGACTCGCGCGACACACGCGCAATGCGCAGCGATGCAAGACCGCGCGCCGGCACGAACACGACGATCCGGCCATCCGCGCAAGCGGCCGCGACACAGGATGCGCGTCACGTCATGCCGTATCCGCGCTGTGCGATGCCGACGCGGACGCTCGATTTGCGCGGCGCAATAAAAATCCCCGTACGCTTTCGCGTACGGGGATCGTCGGACATCGCAACGGCCGCCGACCTGCAATCGGCGACCGTTACGCGGCATTACGCAGCCGCGTCCTTCAGCTTCTTCAGCGCACGTGCCTTCACGCGCACGCTGGCCGGCTTTGCCGGGAACCAGCGCTCTTCGCCCGTGAACGGATCCTTGCCGAAGCGCTTCTTCTTCGCCGGCACGACTTGCGCCGTGATCTTCAGCAGACCCGGCAGCGTGAACTCGCCTGCGCCCTTCTTGTGGACCGAGCCCAGCACGACGTTCTCGAGCGCGACGAGCACTGCCTTGACCGCCTTCACTTCGACAGCTGCACGCTCAGCGATGTGCGTTGCGAGCGATGCCTTCGTGAACTTGTCCTTCAGCGGCGTCGGAGCGGCCGGTGCTGCCTTCGCGACAGCCTTCTTGGCCACTACTTTCTTCGCGGGCGCAGCCTTTTTGGCAGCCACTTTCTTGGTGGCCGGTGCGGCAGCCTTCTTGGCCACCTTTTTTGCGGAAGTCGCCATGTTTCTCCTACCAGGTGTGGTCGTTGGATACACGAAGCGTGCAACGCGCGCGCTTCAACGCCGGATTCTACAAGCGCCGTGACGCTTCGTGCAGTACTTTTATGCGTTTTCGCGGGGTTTCCCGCAGGTTTTGTTGCGCGCGACCGACTTCGCCGACGCTCGAGCAACGAAAAACGCCTTCACGTATACGTCGAAACGCGTCCGAACGCGAATTACGTTCGATATTTGCGCGCCTATACTGACCTCGCTCAGTGCCCCGGATGCCTTCATGCGCGAAGTCAGATACGTCAAAGGACTCGACGGCCTGCGAGCCCTCGCCGTCATCCTCGTTTTCCTGTCCCACAAGGGCCACGTCCTCGCTGTCGACGTGGGCAAGCTCGGTGTGTGGACGTTCTTCTTCATCAGCGGATTCCTGATCGTCGGCGAACTGCATCGCAACCGTCAGGCAATCGAGAGCGGCACGATGACGCGCCGCCATGCGCTGGCGCTGTTCCTCGCGAAGCGCGCGCTGCGGATCTTTCCCGTCTACTACCTGCTGCTCGCCGCGCTCGCGATCGCGCACGCGCTGTTCTACCAGCGCGGCGTCAATCTCGGGCTCGCGTGGCACGCCACGTTCCTGTCGAACTATTGGATCGGCGTCGTCAAGGACGGCTGGCCAGGCTCCACGTCGCACTTCTGGAGCCTCGCGGTCGAGCAGCAGTTCTATCTGATCGCGCCGCTCACGCTGCTCGCGGTGCCGGCCGCGCGCCACGTCGCGCTCGGCGTCGCGGCCGTCGCGCTGTGCGCGCTCGCCCATCTCGCGCTCTACGCGCTCGACGCATCGCCGGTGCTGATCTACGCGTTTTCCCCGTGGAATTTCGCGCTGATCGCGCTGGGCGGCGTCGGCGCAATGGCGCTCGCCGATCGCGGCCAGGACGTCGTCCGCCGCATTCCGCCCGGCTGGCTCGGCGCCGCCGGCGTCGCGTTCTTCCTCGCGCTGCCCGCGCTCACGACGCTGCCGGACGTCGTCACGGGGCTCACGGATCTCGGCCTGTCCGCGTCGCTCGGCGCGCTGATGCTGTGGATCGTCACCGAACCCGACCACCCGGCCGTCGCACTGCTCGACTGGGCGCCGCTCGTCTATCTCGGCACGATCAGCTACGGCTTCTACCTGTTCCACAACCTGATTCCGGCACGTCTCGGCGAGATGCCCACGCTGTTCGCGCGCGTGCCGATGCCCGCGATCGCCCGGGACGTGCTGCCGGAACTGCTGCAGTTCGCGCTCGCCGTGCTGCTCGCGCATCTGTCGTGGCGCTATCTGGAAAAACGCCTGCTCGACTTCAAGAAGCCGATCGCCGCGATGCTGGCCCGGTACTTCGTCGCACGGCCGGGCACGTCGCCGCGCTGAGCGGCGCACCGCGACGGACGCGACGCAACCGGAACATGCGCGTCGGAGCCCGCGATGCCACGCGCCGAAACGGTGTGGCCATCGGCCCGGTTCGCCCATCGGTTCGAGACGCGCGTGACATCGGCGGACAGACGATTCCCCGCCGCATGGGGATGCGCGATCGAACGCCATTGCAAATCGACGCGCTCACCCGGCACGCCGACGGCTATCGAACCGCCCGACCGCCGCTCGTCAGGCCGCACGCAACCGGTGCGTCGACACCGGTTTCATCGCCACGGTGTCCGGGATCCGACGCACCGCGCAACGTGCACGCGAACCGGCATCGCCGTCCGGCGGCACACCTGAATCGTCGCGCACGCACCCGTTCGACGCCGCCCGGATTCAGCACCGCCGATCACCCGCGGCCCCACGCCTGCGCGGCGAATGCACGCAAAAAAGCCCCGGCGCACAAGGCAGCCGGGGCCAACGGAACAACCACCACCTGAAACAGCGGAGCAGCGCGGCTGCTTATGCGACAGCAGCCAGCGCGGGCAGGCAGGTACGCAGGTACGCCTCGAATTCGCGGCTCACTTCCGGATGCTGGAGCGCGAGTTCGACGGTCGCCTTGAGGTAGCCGATCTTGCTGCCGCAATCGAAACGCGTGCCGTAGTAGCGATACGCGAGGACCTGTTCGTTCGCGAGCAGCGACTGGACGGCGTCGGTGAGCTGCAGTTCGCCGCCCGCGCCCGGCTTGAGCTTGCGCAGGTGATCGAAGATCGTCGGCATGAACACGTAGCGGCCGACCACGCCGAGATTCGACGGCGCGTCTTCCGGCGCCGGCTTCTCGATGATGCCCGACAGCTTGATGATGTCCTCTTCCCACTCGCGGCCTTCGATGACGCCGTACGAGCGGCTGTCCTCGCGCGGGATCGTCTCGACCCCGATCACCGAGCTGTGATAGTGGTCGAACACGTCGACGAGCTGCTTGAGCACCGGCTGTTCGCCATGCAGCAGGTCGTCGGCGAGAATCACCGCGAACGGCTCGCCGTGCACGAGCTTCTCCGCGCACAGCACCGCATGCCCGAGGCCGAGCGCTTCCGGCTGGCGCACGTAGAAGCAGTTCACGTGGCTCGGCTTGATGCCGCGCACGAGTTCGAGCAGCTTTTCCTTGCCGCGCGCCTCGAGTTCGGCCTCGATCTCGTACGACTTGTCGAAGTGATCCTCGATCGCGCGCTTGCTGCGCCCGGTCACGAAGATCATCTCGGTGATACCGGCGTTGATCGCTTCCTCGACCGCGTACTGGATCAGCGGCTTGTCGACGACGGGCAGCATTTCCTTCGGGCTCGCCTTCGTTGCCGGGAGGAACCGCGTGCCGAGACCGGCGACGGGGAACACGGCCTTGGTGACTTTCAACATGTTCGCATCCTGATTGCGTTGACTGCGCCGCGTCGCTGGACGACCCGGCGCGATTGTTTTCCGAACGGCATATCGAGAACCGGCGGCACGGCCAATTCCACTCCGCTCATTTTCGATATGGACCGATTGCCCATGTTTCCGGAAAAGAGATAATCCGCAAATCCGGTCGATATTGCCGAACCCGGCGCCGATACAGAAACAAATTACCGATTTTCCGGATACAAATTCTTACGATTCGAATTCCTCGATATACGGGACGCCGCCCCGCTCGAGCCCCGGGCGAATCGGCTCGTTCTTCAGCGCCTCGCGGTACGCCGACAGCACGGCCATGACCAGCAGTACTGCCGCGCTCGCGATCCAATGCATGTCCATCTTGCCGCTCCTTGCATCAATCAACTGGAGCTTCAAACTATCAGAAAAAAATCGGCAAATAATTGTGGCGGCGTCGAAACCGCTTTCAGACCGGAATAACACCACTATCTGAAATAGCACTATTTCCCGGCGCGATTTTTTTATTGATTCGAGCGAATTCTTGCGCATTACGATTGGACCATCCCCTTCATCCGTCGCAAGGAATCGAATCGCATGCAAGCTTTCAGCGGATCGTCTTTGGCTGCGCCGCCCGTCGCCGACCACAAGGAACACGTGATCGACGCGATGCGCGGGTTCGCGGCGCTGCTCGTCGCATATTTCCACTGCCGCCAGGTCGTCTGGGTCGGCATGCAGAGCTTCCATCACGCTTACGGTCATGCGCTGAACCCGAGCGCGATCGCCGGCTACCTGACCTTCCCGTTCGCATGGGGCTCCGCCGGCGTGCCGATCTTCTTCGTGATCAGCGGCTACTGCATCCACCGCAATGCAGCGCTCAAGCTCGCGGCCAACCCCGCGTACCGGCTCGACGCGCCGAACTTCTGGGCGCGCCGCTTCGCGCGCATCTACCCGGTGCTGCTCGCCGCGCTGCTGTTCACGCTCGCGATGGACGCGGTCAGCCTGCAGATCGCGCCGGTCAGCCACAAGATCCGCGACGTCGGCATCACCGCGTTCCTCGTGAACCTGTTCTCGCTGCAAGGCGTCGCCGGCTACACGTACGGGTCGAACGGCGCGCTGTGGACGCTGTCGCTCGAAGTGCAGTTCTACGCAATCTACCCTCTGCTGTTCGCACTGCGCCGGCGCATCGGCATGCCGGCGATCGTCGCGGCCGTCGCGCTCGTCAACGTCGCGTCGGCGTGGCTGCTCGAACGGCACGACCTGCAGTTCTTCACGTCGTACTGGCTGTCCTGGACCATCGGCGCGTGGATCGCCGACGTGCGCGCGCAGCCGGTGCGCGGCACGGCCGCCGTGCCGTCGCGCGCGTGGTACCTCGCGGCGGCCGTGCTGCTGGCCGCGGGCTGCGGCGCGTTCCGTTTCGGCCAGTACGGCGCGTTCCAGCTGTGGGCGGCCGGCTTCGCGTGCTTCCTGTACCGCGCGCTCGCCTGCCCGCCGCGCCCGACGCCGCTGCTGCGCGTGCTCGGCTGGTTCGGCGACTTCAGCTACTCGCTGTACCTGATCCATCTGCCGCTGTTCGTCTGCCTCGGCTCGGTGCTGTTCCACTCCGAACTGCAACTGTCGATCTGGCCGTCGATCGCGTTCATGGCTGCCGCGATTCCGGTCGCCTACGTGTTCTACCGGCTGTTCGAACGCCCGGCGATGATGTGGGCGGCCAGCCTGAAGCCGACCCGCACCGCCCGCGTCGTCGCACCGGCACCCGAACGGGCTGCCTGAACGGCGCCGTTCGCGCGCTCGCGGCCCCCGCCCGGCGTCAGGCTGCGCGGGGGCTTTTTTACGGGCAGGACGGCGCGAGGATGCATTTGCGCGTCGGGGCGCGGCGGGCACGACGTACCGAAGTGCGCAAGCCGCGGCGTCATGCGCCGCCTGGGCGGCTGCACGGCGGTCGCGTCGCCCGACCCCTCACGCGATCCGCGGCAGGACCGCACGGCGCCTCTCCTGGCGTCCCGCGCAGCGATTCCGAACCGGGCGGCGGCCGGATTCACGCCCGCTGCAACGCATCGCTCCGCCGCCCGAGCGCATCGTCGTTGCAGCCCGCATCCCGCGACCCGGGCCGGCCCCAGATTCCGCCGCTCACGCTCGCGCAATCGCTCGCCTTTGCGCGAATTACGACGGCTTCGTCACGTACGGCGTGCCAGATGCGCGACAGGCTCGGCCCCGCCCAAAGCCCAAAGCCCTCATGCAGCGCAACGCCGCATGAGGGCCGGGTTCCGCCGGTTCACGACGACACGCTTCGCGTGCCGCCGCCGGCCGCCACCTACCGCTTCTTCGCCTTCGCAGCCTTCGCCGTATCCGCGAGGATCTTCTCGACCCGCGCCACATAGGTTTCGGTGCCGAACCGGCGCACCGCGGTCGCCCGCCCGCTCACGACGAGCCGCTCGCGCAGCGCGGCGTCACGCTGCAGCCTGCCCAGCGCGTCGGCCAGCGCGGCCGCGTTGCCCGGCTCGCAGAGCAGCCCGTTTTCGCCGTCCTCGATGATCTCGACGACCCCGCCCGCGCGAGCCGCGACCACCGGCCGCCGCGCGAGCATGCCCTCGACGATCACGCGCCCGAACGGCTCCGGCGTGATCGACGTATGCGCGACCACGTCGACCGCCTTCATGCACGCGGCCACGTCGCGCTGGAAGCCGAGGAAATGGACACGGTCGTCCATCCCGTGACGCGCGACGATCTCGTGCAGCTGCGCCGCGTATTCGTCCTCGCCGAACAGCGGCGCGCCGACCAGCACCACGTGCATGTCGGGATGGCGAGCCGCGGCCTCCAGCAGCAGGTGCTGCCCCTTCCAGTGCGCGAGGCGGCTGAACGAGCCGACCAGCCATGCGTGCTCGGGCAGCCCGAAGCGCGCGCGCAGCGCGGCCTGGCTCGCATCGTCCAGCGCGTCGAACGGTTCGGCCGAAATGCCGTTGAACACGACGTCGACGTGCTGCGGCGTGAAGCCCGTCAGCGCACGAAATGCCTGCGCGGACGCGTCGGAGTTCGCGATCACGCGCGTGACGCCGAGCCGCGCGCAGTACTTGATCGCCATCAGCTGCTTGCTGCCGAAATGGTCGCCGCTGACGATGTCGCGCAGGTGCCAGACCACCGGCTTGCGCGCGAGCCGCCCGGCCAGCGCGGCGACTACCATCGCGCGCTGCGTGTTCGCATAGATCACCTCGGCGCGGCGAGCGCGCCGCGCGACGTCGCGCACGAGCGCGAACAGGTGCTTCAACGCGCCGGCCGATACGCCGCCCTGCTTGCGCACCCCGGCGAGCGCGCCCTGGTCGAGCACGTCGACGCGCGCGCCGATCTCGTCGAGCGCCGCGCGGAACGGGCCGTCGTCGAACAGCAGCACATCGGCGTTCGCGCGCATGTGCTTCATGATCTCCAGCAGCGACAGCTCCGCACCGCCGAGCACGCCGCTCTGGTCCAGCACGAGCGTCGCCGGGCCGCGCGCGGCCGGCATCGGCGCGACGGCCGTGCCGCGCT
This sequence comes from Burkholderia sp. BCC1998, assembly GCF_905339875.1. Classification (NCBI taxonomy): domain Bacteria; kingdom Pseudomonadati; phylum Pseudomonadota; class Betaproteobacteria; order Burkholderiales; family Burkholderiaceae; genus Burkholderia; species Burkholderia sp. BCC1998. The sequence goes on along the minus strand of NZ_CAJPHE010000019.1, from coordinate 101,205 downwards.
GCGCGGTCGAGCCCGGCAGCGCCGTCTCCACGTAATCGAGAAAGCGCCGCCGGAACGTGTCGGCGGAAAAGCGCTCCGCATTCGCGCGGCACGCGTGCGCCGTGAAGCGCTGCGGCGCGCGCTCGAAATCGTCGACCGCCGCGACGATCGCATGCGGCGTCTGTTCGTCGAAGAACAGCCCGGTGGGCTGCGCGTGCGAACGCGGCTCGAGCACGGTCTCGAGCGCGCCGCCCTTGCCGTACGCGATCACGGGCGTGCCGCACGCCTGCGCCTCGACCACCGAAATCCCGAAATCTTCCTCGGCCGCGAACACGAACGCCTTCGCGCGCCGCATCCGGTCATGCAGCACCGCGAACGGCTGGTAGCCCATGATCTCGACGTTGGGGCCGGCCTTCGCGCGGATCTTCTGCATCTCCGGGCCGTCGCCGATCACGACGAGCTTGCGCTCCGGCGTGCGCGAGAACGCTTCGACGATCAGGTCGATCTTCTTGTACGGCACCATCCGCGACGCGGTCAGGTAGAAATCGTCCTTCACCTCGTTCAGCGAGAAGCCGTCCACGTCGACCGGCGGGAAGATCACCGCCGCGTCGCGGTGATACACCTTGCGGATGCGGCGCGCGATGAATGCGGAGTTCGCGACGAAGCCGTCCACCGCGTTCGCGGTGCGCGTGTCCCAGTTGCGGATGTAATGCAGGATCATCCGCGCGAGCAGCGACTTCGGCCCGTGCGTGAGGTTCGACTGTTCCAGATACTGGTGCTGCAGATCCCACGCGTAGCGGATCGGCGAATGCACGTAGCTGATGTGCATCTGGTCCGGCCCGGTCAGCACGCCCTTCGCGACCGCGTGGCTGCTGGAGATCACGAGGTCGTAGTCCGACACGTCGAGCTGCTCGATCGCGAGCGGCATCAGCGGCAGGTAGCTGCGGTACTTGGTGCGTGCGAACGGCAGCTTCTGGATGAACGAGGTCGTCACCGGCTTGCCGCGCACGAACGCGCGGTCGTCGAGAAAATCGACGAGGCTGAACAGGTCCGCGTCGGGAAAGCACGCGACGATCTGTTCGAGCACGCGCTCGGCGCCGGCGTACGTGACGAGCCAGTCGTGGACGATCGCCACGCGCAGCGGGCGCGACGCATCGCGTGCGCTCGCCTGCCCGGCCGGTTTGCCCCGGCGCAGCGTGGCGGCGTCGCCGGCTTCGGCCGCGGCGGCATCGGCCGTGGCGAGGTTCAGGATGGCGTGTTCCGCCAGATCGCGATTCATACGGTTTTCCTCGCATTGAGACGGACGAACAAGTCACGCACCAGCGCCCGCAAGGCCGGCGTCATCGTGAACGACCACGCCAGGTTCAGCGCCAGCACGACCGCGCAGAGGCCGATCGACTCGCCGAGCCCCGACCACGCTTGCGCGAGAAACAGGCTCGCGAGCAGGAAGGCGAGATGCGCGAGCATGTCGAGCACGATCGCGCGCATCCGGATCGCCGACAGGTAAAGCAGCACGCCGTAGTCGACCAGCGCGCGGGTCGCGACGACCACCGCCGCGCCGATCAGCCCGAAGTGATGAATGCCGAACCACAGGCCGCCGACGAAGAACGGCATCTCGATGAGCCCGGCGAACGCGGCGCGCGCCGGGTTGACCTGCGACTGGATCAGGATCCGCGTGACGCTCGCCTGTCCGACGAGCCACACGCTGATCACCAGCACGCGCCCGACCGGCGCGGAATGCGCGGCGAGATCGGCGCCGACCCACAGCGTGAGGAACGGCGCGAGCGCGAAGATCGCGACGATGCCGACCGGCGTGAACACGCCGTTCAGGAATTCGAGCGACTGGCGCGCGAGCGTGTCCGCGTGATCGCGGCCGACCGCCGACAGGCGCGGGAACAGCGTGCGCACCAGCGCGTTCGGCAGCATGTTCAGCCGCGTGACGAGGTTTTGCGGAACCGTGTAGTAGGTGACGAACTTCGCGCCCATGCCGGCGCCGAGCATCACGCGATCGAGCGTATCGGCGATCATGCTCGCCATGCTCGCGATCAGCATCCAGCCGCCGAAGTTGAACAGCCCTTTCGCGGTGCCCCACTGCGGCGGGTCGATGCGCCGGATCCCGAGCACCTTGATGCTCGCGTGACCGAGCATCACCGCCGCGATCAGCCGCGCGACGACCGCGGCGGCGAGCACCGTCTGCAGGTTCGGCGCGATCCACCACGCGGCGCCGAGCGGCAGCAGCTGGAACAGGAACGTGCCGATCGTCTGGTTCGTGTTGAACACGCCGAACCGTTCGGCGCCGTTGATCGCGCCGGCGAACACCCACGACACGTTCGCGAGCGGAATCGCGAGCGCGAGCCACGGCAGCGCGAGATACACCTCGTGCTGCATCGCCGCCGACACCTTCGTGAAGTACTCGGTGTAGATGAACGCGCCGAAATAGATCAGCAGCCCGCCGACGACGCCGGTGCCGAGATTCAGCCAGAACGCGCTCCAGAACACGCGCGCGCTTTCGTCGGCGTCGCCGCTCGCGAGCGCCTTGGAGATGTGGTTCTGCGCGGCCATGCTCATCCCGAGATCGAGGATCCCGAAATAACCGATCAGCGTCCACACGAGGCTGACGACGCCGTAGCGCTCGACGCCCAGCGCGTGGATATACGCGGGCACCGTCACCAGCGACACGAAGGTCGGCAGGATCAGCCCGATGAAGTTGATCGAAACGTTCTTGAGTATGCCTTTGTCCATGCTTCTGCCTTGTGTGACGGCGACTGCAACGACGGTGCGCCGCCCGTCACGGTTTCCAGCGATACATCAGCACCTTGCCGCGCGCGTCTTCCTCGACGAACACCAGGTATTCGCCGTTCTCGCGCCGGAACGCGCTGATGCCGAACGGCACGTCGACCCAGCCCGACGCCTTGCCGACCTCGGCGCCCGGGCTCATCACGCCGACCTCCTTGCCGGTTTCCTTGTCGTACACGTGGATCTTCCCGACCGGCTCCACCGTGAAGATGTAGCGGCCCTCGACCGTGATCCCGATCAGGTCGAGGATCGGCTTCGCGTCGAGCTGCCACGGCAGCGCGACCGTATAGCGCACCACCGGCGAGCCGCTCGACCACTTGTCGAAGCGCATCAGCACGCGGCCGACTTCCTTGTTGATGCCGGGCTGCGGCGGCGCGTCGGCCGTGTAGCCCGTCACGTACAGCGTGTCCGTCTGCGGCTCGTAGATCGCGCGGCGCAGCTGCGTGAACGGCTGCGGCATCGGATAGGTCGTGACCTTGTCGTACGAATAGATCGGGTTGCCGGCCTTGTCGACACCGCCGTAGCCGAAGCGATGAATGCCGCGCACGTCGCTCGTGCGCCAGATGTCGCCCTTCGTGTCGACCCACCAGCCCCAGCCGCCCGCCTTCGCCTTGCCGGTCGTGTTGGTCGTGAACTCGTCCTCGTCGAGCCGGCCGTTGCCGTTCGCGTCGCGCCAGATCCAGTCGCCGCCCGGCGGCTTGTTCGGCACCTTGTCGACCGGCCGCGCACGGCCCGCGATCAGGCCCGACGGAACCGCGACCTCGCCGTCGCGCTTCGCGTCGAAGCGGTAGATCTTCAGGTGATCGGCGTACATGTCGGTCAGGTACAGGAACGTGCGGCCGTCGACGCGCCGCGCGAACGGCATGCCGGGGTACTGGTCCGTGTGGAACACGGGATCGTCCGGATACTTGAAGCGGTTCGACAGGAAGCCGGCGTATTTCCAGTCCTGGCCGGGCGGCTTCGACAGGTCGAGCTCGAAGCGCTTGTTGCCCGTGTACACGCTGTTCGGCCGTGCGGGATCGAGCCACGCGCCGTCGACGAACAGCAGCCCCTGCACCTGCCAGCGCAGCTTGCCGTCCGGCGTGTAGCTCTCGAGCACCGCGCCGAGCCCCGCGCCGATCGTGTCGTGGCGCGGCCCGATGCCGTTCATCGACACGTACACGTTGCCCGCGCGATCGACGCCCACGCCCGTCAGCCCGTTGAAACGTTGCGGCCCGGGGCGGCCCGGCACCGGGCCCGCGAAGATCCCGCCGCGCTCGCCGAGCGTGCCGGACTGCGCATAGCCGTTGCCGCCTTTCGAGAAAATCAGCACCTGCTGGCGCGGGCCGTTGTCCGCGACCAGCACGCGCCCTTTCGCGTCGACCGCCACGTCCACCGCATCGGTCCCCTCGGGCAGCGCGGGCGCGTCGTCGAGCTTGCGGCCGTCCGCGCGCACGTGCACGAGGTGCGCGGGCCGATTGAGCGTATCGGTGAGCAGCCACAGCGTGCCGTCGCCGGCGAGCGCGATGCGGCCCGGCTCATGCGCACTCCACGTGCCCTTCTTCTGCATCGTTTCGGCGTCGTACACGTCGACTTCGTCATGCGAAGGATTCGTCGCGAACAACGTCTTGTCGTCGGCCGCGAGGCCGCCCACTTCCGCCTTCAGCTCACCGACCTCCGACCGCGCCGGTGCCGCCACCTCGTTCATCACCATGAAGCTCGCGGCCATCCGCGCCCGGCCGGCATCGGCGCGCCCGCCGGGCGCGACCTGCGGCGCCGCGCGGAACGGCGCGGGCTGCTTCATGTCGCCGATCGTGCGCCGCGAAATGCCGTACCACTGCTTGCCCTTGTCCGGCCAGATGCCGGGCGACTGCAGATGGCCGCGCTCGTTGCCGACGCCGATCGCGACGTACGCATACTTGCCGTTCACCGCGACCGCGTTGCCGCCGAGATTGCCCCAGCCATGCGTGCCGCCGGCGAAGCCGAGCATTTTCCCGTCCTGGTAGACGCTCGCCTCGGCGCCGCTCTCGTCCCACGGCGCGTTCGTATACACCTTGCCGTCGGGCGTCACCGCGATCGCGCGAATGTCGATCTGCGTCCAGCTGCCGTCGCCATAACCGAACGTGTTGCCGATCCACGACGTGGTCGCGGGCAACACGGTTTCAGCCGGTGCGGCGCTCGCGGACAGCGCCGCGCATACCGTCATGCCAACCAGAATCAGACGTCGCAATGCGCTCTCCAGACTCGATGCAAAAGCGACCGGCGCCCGCGGCGTGCTGCGTGCCTGGATGACCTGTCGCTAAATAGGTTTCAAACGTCGCGATGCAGGTTACAAGCAAAAATAATCACAAGAAATTTGGAAATATTTGGGGATGTTTCCGCCTGAAATATTGAACCGGAATCGTCCGGAATAGCCCCGGCGAAGCGGAAATAACGACCGCTTTTCACGCGACGATCCGTAGAAAATTCCGCTCCGGCCCGTCCGACGGGCTACCCGGCCTGCAAATCTTTCATCTCGCGATTGAAACGATCGGCATTTGAATGTTTTCAGCCGAATAAATGACATGCTTTTTTTTGCCGATTTCTTTTCCCTAGAATCGATTTCGAATCAATATTTCCTTTAAACGCATGCATTACGTTCACGCATCGAATACGCGGCGCGCGTCGGCATCGGCCGCGCGTCGCGAAGGAGTCGCGCGATGACGGGCCTCTCGCGCACCGCCGACCTCGCCCCGCCGCAACACGGCCGCATCGTGCAGCTCGACGGGCTGCGCGCGATCGCCGTCGGCGCCGTGTTCCTGCAACACGCGCTGAAGGCGCCGCTGTGGATGGGTGTCGACCTGTTCTTCGTGCTGAGCGGCCTGCTGATCACCGGCATCCTGCTCGAGCGCAAGGCGCGCGGACAGTCGTACTTCAGCCACTTCTACGCGCGCCGCGTGCGCCGGATCCTGCCGCCGTACGTGCTGCTGCTGGTCGTGTCGACGCTGCTGTTCGGCGCGAGCTGGCTGCCGCACTGGCCGTGGTTCGCGTTCTTCTCGACCAACATCGGGCTGTCGCTCGGCAGCATCGGCCACGACAGCCTGAACGTGCTGTGGTCGCTCGCCGTCGAGGAGCAGTTCTACATCTTCTGGCCGTTCGTCGTGCTGTGGTGTTCGGAGCGCGCGCTGCTGTGGATCGCCGCCGCGCTGATCGTCGCGGCGCCCGTGCTGCGCGCGATCGCGACGCCGTGGTTCGATTCGTTCTGGCCGATCTACTACCTGACGCCGTTCCGGATGGACCTGCTCGCCGCGGGCGCGCTGCTCGCGATCGTGCTGCGCCGCGACCGGCGCGCGCTGGAGCCGTTCTATCCGCTCGCGATCGTCGGCGCGCTCGTGTCGCTCGCGATCCTCGGCTGGCTGCACCTGTCGTTCCCGCGTTTCCGCGCCGCGAACACGCCGCTGTCGAACGCCGCGCTCTACAGCATCTCGCTGCTGCTGTGCACGTCGATCGTCGTGATCGCACTGCGCGGACGCGGCGTCGTGCAGCGCGTGCTGACGAACCCGCTGCTCGTGTACGTCGGCACCGTCAGCTACACCGTCTACCTGATTCACCTGAGCGTGCTGTACGCGCTGTGGCCGCTGCACCTGAACCGCTTCGTCACGGCCGCGCTCGCGCTGGCCATCACGCTCGTATACGCCACCGTGAGCTGGTACGGCTTCGAGCGGCGCCTGACCCGCGGCCCCGCGCACAGCACGGTACCCGCCGCCGCGCGCACGACCGCCTGACTTTCTCAATCCATCGTTTCGACCAGGACATTGCCATGAGCCAAACTCGCAAGAAGGCCATCATCACGGGGATCACCGGGCAGGACGGCGCCTACCTGACCAAGCTGCTGCTCGACAAGGGCTACGAAGTCACGGGCACCTACCGCCGCACCAGCTCGGTCAACTTCTGGCGCATCGCCGAGCTCGGCGTCGACACGCACCCGAACCTGTCGCTCGTCGAGCACGACCTGACGGATGCCGGCTCCAGCCTGCGGCTGCTCGAACGCACGCAGCCCGACGAGCTGTACAACCTGGCCGCGCAGAGCTTCGTCGGCGTGTCGTTCGACCAGCCGGCGACGACCGCCGAGGTCACGGGCGTCGGCCCGCTGAACCTGCTCGAGGCGATCCGCGTGGTGAGCCCGAAGACGCGCTTCTACCAGGCGTCGACGTCCGAGATGTTCGGCAAGGTGCAGGCGATCCCGCAGACGGAAACCACCGCGTTCTACCCGCGCAGCCCGTACGGCGTCGCGAAGCTGTACGCGCACTGGATGACCGTGAACTACCGCGAGTCCTACGGCCTGTTCGGCTGCAGCGGCATCCTGTTCAACCACGAATCGCCGCTGCGCGGCCGCGAGTTCGTCACGCGCAAGATCACCGACACCGTCGCGAAGATCAAGCTCGGCAAGGCGACCCGGCTCGAGCTCGGCAACCTCGACGCGAAGCGCGACTGGGGCTTCGCGCTCGAATACGTCGAAGGGATGTGGCGGATGCTGCAGGCCGACGAGCCCGACACCTACGTGCTCGCGACCAACCGCACCGAGACCGTGCGCGACTTCGTGCAGATGGCGTTCGCGGCCGCCGGCTACCAGATCGAATGGACCGGCAAGGGCGAGCAGGAACGCGGCCTCGACGCGTCGAACGGCGACGTGCTCGTCGAAGTGAATCCGAAGTTCTACCGCCCTGCCGAAGTCGACCTGCTGATCGGCTCTGCCGACAAAGCCAAAGCCAAGCTGGGCTGGGCGCCGGAGACGACGCTCGAACAGCTCTGCCAGATGATGGTCGAAGCGGACCTGACGCGGAACCGGCACCATGACACGTACTGAAGCCAGGCGCCCGTCGCGCCGGGCGTTCGTCACGGGCCTGGCGGGCTTCACCGGCCGCTACATGGCGCAGCGGCTCGCTGCGGCCGGCTACGACGTGTGGGGCACCGTGGCACCCGGCGCGGCGCGACCCGACGATCCGGCGCTCGCCCACTGCACGCTGCTGCCGGTCGACCTGCTCGATGCGGACGCGACCCGTGCGGCGCTCGCCGATGCGCGGCCCGATGCGGTCGTGCATCTCGCCGCGCGCGCGCACGTCGCGCAGGACGAGCCGTCGCAGACCTACGCGGTCAACATCGTCGGCACGCGCAACCTGCTGGCCGCGCTCGCGGGCCTCGACCGCCGCCCGTCGGCGGTGCTGCTCGCCAGCAGCGCGAACATCTACGGCAATTCGACGGCCGGCGTGCTCGACGAAAGCGTCGCGCCCGCGCCCGCGAACGACTACGCGGTCAGCAAGCTCGCGATGGAATACGCGGCGAAGCTGTGGGCCGACCGCCTGCCGATCGTGATCGCGCGGCCGTTCAATTACACGGGCGTCGGCCAGGACGATGCCTATCTGCTGCCGAAGCTGGTATCGCACTATGCGCGCAACGCGCCGCGCATCTCGCTCGGCAATCTCGACGTGAGCCGCGATTTCTCCGACGTGCGCGACGTGACAGCCGCCTATCTGAAGCTGCTCGAAGCCGCGCCGGCCGGCGAGACGTTCAACATCTGCTCGGAGCGCGCGTATTCGCTGAAGGAAGTGCTGGCGATGCTGTCGCGAATCGCCGGTTACGTGATCGACGTGACGATCGATCCGCGCTTCGTTCGGCATAACGAAGTAAAAAGCCTGAGCGGGTCGCGCGACAAGCTGCGGCGCGCGGTGGGCGAGCTGCCCGTGACGCCGCTCGACGAAACCTTGCGCTGGATGATGGACGCGATGCGCGACGCGCGGGCCGGCTGATTCCGGCAACGCAACACGCGTTCGTCGCCGACTGAAAAGAAAACGGGCCGCCCTGTCTGAGCGACCCGTCGTCATGCCGGCCCTGAAATCAGTGCCGCCGCGCTCAGCCCTCGAGGCCGCGCGCGAGATCGTTGCGCAGGTCGCCCGCGTTTTCCAGGCCGACCGCGAGGCGGATCAGCCCTTCGGTGATCCCCGCGGCCGCACGCGCTTCCGGCGTGATGCGCGCGTGCGTCGTCGTCGCCGGATGCGTGATCGTCGTGCGCGTGTCGCCGAGGTTGCCGGTGATCGAGACCAGCTTCGTGCTGTCGATCACGCGCCACGCGTTCGCGCGCTGCTGCTCCGGCGTGTCGCCCTTCAGCTCGAACGATACGATCGCGCCGCCCGCCTTCTGCTGACGCTTCGCGAGTTCGTGCTGCGGATGCGATTCGAGCCCCGGATAGAACACGCGCTTGACCGCAGGATGCGAATCGAGCCAGCGCGCGATTTCCAGCGCGTTCGCCGACTGCTTCTCGACGCGCAGCGACAGCGTCTCCATCCCCTTCAGCAGCACCCACGCGTTGAACGCCGACAGCGTCGGGCCCGCGCTGCGCACGAACGGGAACACCTTGCCCATGATGAATTCCTTCGAGCCGACCAGCGCGCCGCCGAGCACACGGCCCTGGCCGTCGAGGAACTTCGTCGCCGAGTGCATCACGACGTCCGCGCCGAGCTTCAGCGGCTGCTGCAGCACCGGGCTGCAGAAACAGTTGTCGACGACGAACAGCGCGTTCGCGGCCTTCGCGATCTTGCCGATCGCCTCGATGTCGGCGAGTTCGGTCAGCGGGTTCGACGGCGTTTCGAGGAAGAACATCTTCGTCTCGGGCCGCACCGCTTCCTGCCATGCGTTCAGGTCGGTCGGATCGACGAAGGTCGTCGTGATGCCGAACTTGCTGAAGATCTGCGAGAACATCCCGAGCGTCGAGCCGAACAGGCTGCGCGAGCTGACGAGGTGATCGCCCGCCTGCAGCGCGGACATCACGACCGACATGATCGCGGCCATGCCCGACGCCGTCGCGATGCAGGCCTCGCCGCCTTCGAGCGCGGCGAGACGATCCTGGAACATGGTGACGGTCGGGTTCGTGAAGCGCGAATAGGTGAAATAGTCTTCCGAATTCGCGAAGCGCTCGGCTGCCTCGGCCGCGCTCGTGAAGCAGAAGCTCGACGTGAGGAACAGCGCTTCCGAGTGCTCGTTGAAGTCGCTGCTGCGCAGCGTGCCCGCGCGCACGGCGAGCGTGTCGAAGTTGAGGGAGTCGTCCATGTTCCGTTATCCGTATTCGAGGGGTCGCGCCGAGGGTCGTGCATCGGGCGCGCGCCCAGCCACAAAAATCAGGCCAAAACAAAAAGCCCGCTATGCGTCGGCATCAGCGGGCTTCGGTGCGGTACGACAGCGATCGACTCGGGCCGGCTGCCGCCGGCCTTCGCTTTAGCTGTTTTGGGAAGTCGCCCCGCGTCCGCAAGCTGAATCAAATCGACGCAAGGCCACATCCTATCACGCTTCATCCGAAGCGTGCGCCGGCATCACTCGACCGACAACTGCAGGTTCATCTGCGAACGCGCGGTGTCGCCTGCCGTGTCGCGATCGGCCTGCGACGCCGGTGCGAGACGGGCGCGCTCGATCGCATCGAGGTACTCGGGCGTCACGGCGCCGGTGATGTAGTTGCCGTCGAAGCACGACGCCTCGAAGCCCTCGAGCTTCGGGTTGATGTCGCGCACCGCGCGGCGCAGGTCGTCGACGTCCTGATAGATCAGGTGGTCGGCACCGATGATCTTCGCGACTTCCTCGTCGGTGCGGCCGTGTGCAACCAGCTCGCCGCGCGTCGGCATGTCGATGCCGTACACGTTCGGGAACTTCACGGGCGGCGCCGCCGACGCGAAGATCACCGACTTCGCGCCCGCATCGCGCGCCATCTGCACGATTTCGTGCGAGGTCGTGCCGCGCACGATCGAATCGTCGACGATCAGCACGTGCTTGTCCTTGAACTCGATGCTCATCGCATTGAGCTTCTGGCGCACCGACTTCTTGCGCACGGCCTGGCCCGGCATGATGAAGGTACGGCCGACGTAGCGGTTCTTGAAGAAGCCTTCGCGATACTCGACGCCGAGCTTCGCGGCGACCTGCATCGCAGCCGGACGCGACGAATCGGGAATCGGCATCACGACGTCGATCGGCACGTTCGGCAGCTCGCGCTTGATCTTCTCGGCGAGGTAGTCGCCCATGCGCAGGCGCACGTTGTAGACGGGCACGCCGTCGAGGCACGAATCCGGACGCGCGAGATACACGTATTCGAACATGCACGGATTCAGCGTCGGGTTCTCCGCGCACTGCTGGCTGTGGAAGTTGCCGGCCTTGTCGATGAAGATCGCTTCGCCCGGCTGCACGTCGCGCACGAACTCGAAGCCGATGCCTTCGACCGCCACCGACTCCGACGCGACCATCCATTCGGTGCCGTGTTCGGTCTCGAGCTTGCCGATGCAGAGCGGGCGGATGCCGAACGGGTCGCGGAACGCGAGCAGGCCGTAACCGGCGATCAGCGACACGATCGCGTACGAACCTTGCAGGCGGCGATGCACGCCGGCGACGGCCTTGAACACCGCGGCCGGGTCGAGCTCGAGGCCCGTCGTCGACAGCTGCAGCTCGTGCGCGAACACGTTGAGCAGCACTTCGCTGTCGGAATTGGTGTTGATGTGCCGGCGGTCGATCCGGAACATCTCGTCCTTCAGCTGTTCCCAGTTCGTCAGGTTGCCGTTGTGCGCGAGGATGATCCCGAACGGCGCGTTCACGTAGAACGGCTGCGCCTCGGCTTCGCTCGACGCCGAGCCGGCCGTCGGATAGCGGACCTGGCCGATGCCGAAGGTGCCGGGCAGGCTGCGCATGTTGCGCGTGCGGAACACGTCGCGCACCATGCCGTTCGCCTTGTACATGTGGAAATTGCTGCCGTCCGCCGTCGCGATGCCCGCTGCGTCCTGACCGCGATGCTGCAGCAGCAGCAGGCTGTCATAGATCAGCTGATTGACCGGGGATTGCGAGATAACACCTACGATGCCGCACATGGCATGTCCTTCAAGATGACAAAATCGGTTCCGTCCTGCCCGGCCGCGCCGTCACACGCGTACATACTGGGCCATGCCGTCGGGCAGGAGCTGCTTCAGCTCGTGCACGCCCTGTTCGGCGAAAGGACGCAATAGCGCATTGCGCCAGAAATCCTGTTTGGGCAATTCGGTCAGCCCGGCCGCCGCGACCAGCAGCACCACCAGCACGCAGCCGCGGACGAGCCCGAACATCATGCCCAGCGAGCGATCGACCCCGCCGAGGCCCGTCGCCTGCGCGATCCGCGACAACAGCGCGTTCGCGACACCCGCGACGAACACGACGCCGATCACGATCAGCGCGAACGCGATCACCCACTGTGTCAGCGCGCCGCCCGGCCAGTTCGCCGGGATATACGGCACGACCAGTCCGACATAACGGGCGGCGATCGCGATCGCCGCGATCCAGCCGATCAGCCCGAAAATCTCGGAGACGAAACCGCGCCACGCGCCACGCAGCGCAGACAACGCGATCACCGCCAATACAGCGTAGTCGAAAGCCGTCAGCATCGCACGTTACTGCGTGAGTCCGGCTTCGCGCACCTTCGCGATCGCGGCGGACGCCGCCGCGCGATCCGCAAACGGGCCGGCACGCAGCTGGGTAGCCGTGCTGCCGTCCGCCTGCTTGCGATGCTCGACATATGCGGGCACGCCCGCCGATTTCAACTTGGTGGCCCACGAACGGGCCGTTGCGTCGTCCTTGAACGAGCCGAGCTGCACCGCGAAGCGCGCACCGGCCGGCGACGCCGGCGACGATGCGTCGCCGCTGTCTGCCGCGGCGTCGGCGTTCGCGACCGCCGCGGGCGCCGGCTTCGGCGCGGCCGGCTTCGCCGCCGGTGCGGGCGCGGCCGGCTTCGCAGCGGGCTTCGGCGGCGTCACGCTCGCCGTGGTCGTCGAGGGTTCGGGCTTCGCGGCCGGCTTGGCCGTGTCCTTCTCCGCGGGGGCCGGAACGGCCGCCACCGCGGCGTCGGAGGCCGGCGGCTCGTCGTGCGCGACGCCCGCCTGCACGTCGGACGCGTCGTCGTCACGCGGCGCGACCGCCTGATGTGCGGGCCGGTTCGGAATGTCGATCGCGATGTCGTCCGTCACCGGCTTCGGGTGCGAATCGAGCACCATCGGCAGCACGATCACCGCGGCGACGACGAGCGCGATCGCGCCGACGAGGCGCCGGCGGGCACGTTGCTTTTCAGGAAGGGTCGGATCGAGGAGCAGCGCGTCCGATTCCGGACGCTCGGTGCGGCGCGTGCGCCGCTCGACGCGTTCAGTGCGCTCCGTGCGCACGTTCCGGGAGGCCCCGGTACGACCGCCGCGCCGCGGGGGCGCGTCGTCGTCTTTCTTGCCGAACGAGAAAATTCCCATGAATGGCTGAGTCCGAAACTGCCCTTCAGTCAGTGTTGCTGCGATTTCCGGTAGGCCATCACACCCGCCACCGTATGGAAACTGCCGAAAACCACGATTCTATCATTCTCGGATGCTCTTTTTAGTGCATCGCGAAACGCTTCGGCGGGCGACGCGTACCGCGTCACGCTCGAATCGGCCCCGTCCTCCACGCCGGCCTTGCGCAGCGCGGCTTCGAGCTGCTCCGCGCTCGCCGCGCGCGGCAGCGGCAGGTCGGTCACGCACCAGTGGTCGATCTCGCCCTTCAGGTGCCGCAGCACGCCGTCGATGTCCTTGTCGTGCATCGCACCGAACACCGCGTACGTGTACGGGAAGAAGCCCATGTTGCCCAGATTCTGCTCGAGCACGGCCGCCGCATGCGGGTTGTGCGCGACGTCCAGCACGATCGCCGGCTTGCCGGGCAGCACTTGGAAGCGCCCCGGCAGCTCGACGTTCGCGAGCCCGAGCCGGATGTCCTGCGCGGACACCGGCAGCACCGGGCGCAGCGCCTCGAGCGCGGCCAGCGCGGCCGATGCATTGATCAGCTGGTTCGCACCGCGCAGCGCCGGGTAAGCGAGCGCCGGATAGCGCTTCTCGCGGCCGAGGTAGCTCCATTGCTGGCGCTCCGCGCCCGGCTGCGCTTCGTAGCGAAAATCGCGGCCGACCAGCCACAGGTCGGCGCCGATCGCTTCGGCATGCTCGACCAGCGTGTTGGGCACCGCGGGATCGCCGCAGATCGCCGGCTTGCCCGCGCGGAAGATCCCCGCCTTCTCGAACGCGATCTTCTCGCGCGTGTCGCCGAGGTATTCGGTATGGTCGATGTCGATGCTCGTGACGATCGCGCAATCGGCATCGATGATGTTGACCGCATCGAGCCGGCCGCCGAGGCCGACTTCGAGGATCACCGCATCGAGCCCGCGCGACGCGAACAGGTGCAGGATCGCGAGCGTCGTGAATTCGAAGTACGTGAGCGACACCGGCTCCGGCAGCGACGTGCGCGCCGCTTCGACGGCTTCGAAGTGCGGCAGCAGCTCGGCGTCGCTGACCTGCTGGCCGTTCACGCGCGCACGCTCGCCGAATTCGAGCAGGTGCGGCGACGTGTGGCAGCCGACCTTGTAGCCCGCGTGAACGAGGATCGCCTCGAGGAACGCGCAGGTCGAACCCTTGCCGTTCGTGCCGCCGACCGTGATCACGGGGCACGCGAATTCGAGCTGCAACGCCGCCTTGACCTGCCCGATGCGGGTGAGGCCCATGTCGATGCCGACCGGGTGCGCGCGTTCGAGATGCGAAAGCCACGCGTCGAGAGTGGGAAAAGTGCTCATCGGATCAAATCTGAATCGGTACCGCCACTACGCCAAAAAACGAAACGCGCCGCCCGGCGGTTCAGCCGGGCGACGCGCGCAGTTCACAACGCCGCGCCAATCAGGCCAGCGCGTCGGCCGGCTGTCGCTGCAGCAGCGCGAGCAGTTGCGCGATCTCGTCGCGCATCTTGCGGCGGTCGACGATCATGTCGATCGCGCCCGTCTTCAGCAGGAATTCCGCGCGCTGGAAGCCCTCCGGCAGCTTTTCGCGAACCGTCTGCTCGATCACGCGCGGGCCGGCGAAGCCGATCAGCGCCTTCGGCTCGGCGATCACGACGTCGCCGAGGAACGCGAAGCTCGCCGACACGCCGCCCATCGTCGGGTCGGTCAGCACCGAGATGAACGGCAGCTTGGCTTCGGCCAGCTTGGTCAGCATCGCGGTGGTCTTCGCCATCTGCATCAGCGACAGCAGGCTTTCCTGCATCCGGGCGCCGCCCGAAGCGGTAAAGCAGATGAACGGCACCTGCTGCTCCAGCGCATTCTGCGCGCCGCGCGCGAAGCGCTCGCCGACGACCGAGCCCATCGAGCCGCCCATGAACGAGAACTCGAAGCAGGCCGCGACGACGGGCAGCGTGTGGATCGCGCCGCCCATCACGACCATCGCGTCGGTCTCGCCCGTCTCGTCCATCGCTTCCTTCAGACGATCGGGGTACTTGCGGCTGTCCTTGAACTTCAGCGAGTCGACCGGCACGATTTCCTGGCCGATTTCATAGCGGCCTTCCGGATCCAGCAGCCCGTCGAGGCGCTCGCGCGCGCCGATGCGCATGTGATGATCGCACTTCGGGCACACGTGCAGGTTCGCGTCCACGTCGTTGCGGTACAGCACGGCCTCGCAGGACGGGCACTTGACCCACAGGCCTTCCGGAATGCCCTTGCGGCTTTTCGGGTCGGTCTGCTTGATCTTCGGCGGCAACAGTTTGTCGAGCCAGCTCATCGTATGGTTTCCTGTTCCGTGGCGGGGCGGGCCGACCGGCCCGTTCCCGCTTCCTGTGTTGTGTTTATCGCGCCGTGTTGCCGGCGCCGTCCAGGGCGGCGCGCAGCTCGGCGATGAACGTCTTCAGCGCGGCGGCGGCGCCCTCCGGCGCGGCGCTCTCGAGCAGCTGCACCAGGCGGCTGCCGATCACGACGGCGTCCGACACTTCGGCCACCGCGCGCGCCGTTTCGGCGTCGCGGATGCCGAAGCCGACGCCCACCGGAACCGGCACGCGCGACTTGATGGCCGGGATTTTACCCGCAATGCTCGAAACATCCAGATTTCCGGCGCCGGTCACGCCCTTGAGCGACACGTAGTACACGTAGCCGCTCGCGATCTTGCCCACGTCGGCGATGCGTTCGTCGGTCGACGTCGGCGCGAGCAGGAAGATCGGATCGATCTGCGCGGCACGCATTTTCTCGGCGAACACGCCCGCTTCCTCGGGCGGATAGTCGACGACGAGCACGCCGTCGACGCCGGCCGCCTGCGCTTCGGCCGCGAACGCGTCGACGCCCATCCGCTCGATCGGGTTCGCATAGCCCATCAGCACGACGGGGGTTTTCGGGTCGGTCTCGCGGAAGCGCTTCACGTCGGCGAGCACGCTCTTGAGCGTGACACCGCGCGCGAGCGCGCGTTCCGACGAGCGCTGGATCACGGGGCCGTCGGCCATCGGGTCCGAGAACGGCACGCCGAGCTCGATCACGTCGGCGCCACCTTCGGCGAGCGCGTGCATGAATTCGACGGTCTTCGCGGGATCGGGATCGCCGGCCGTGATGAACGGGATCAGGCCCTTGCGGCCTTGTTCGGCGAGTGCGGCGAAGGCCTGCTGGATACGGGAGGACATGGCAATTTTCCTTGATGCGATCGGCGACTCGGCGGCGCGACTCACGCGCACGCCGGCGCGACGAGCGCGCTCACGCGCTCGTGCGCGATCGCGCAATAACTTTCGTTGATCTCGTAGCCGACGAAGTCGCGCCCCTGCCGTGCGCAGGCCACCGCGGTCGTGCCGCTGCCCATGAACGGATCGAGCACGCGGCCGCCCGGCGGGCAGCTTGCGAGCACCATCCGCTCGATGATTTCCAGCGGCTTCTGGGTCGGATGATCGACGCGCTCCGCGTGCTGCCGGTGCAGGCGCGAGACCGACCAGACGTCCTTCGGGTTGTAGCCCATCTCCAGCCACTTGCTGCCTTCGAACAGCTTGCGCGAGCGGGCCTTCTTCGTGTCGGCGTCGTACGGGATGCGGACCGGATCGAGATCGAAGTAATACGCTTTGGAAACCGCGAAAAAGCCGATGTTGTCGTGCACCGACGTGAAACGGCGCGTCGTGCCGCCCATGCTCGGCACGCGCCGGTCCCAGATGATCTCGTTGATCATCGTGAGCCTCGTCTTCAGGAAGCTGAAGATTTCCGGCGCGTACTGCCACGTGCAGAAGATGTACATCGACCCGCTCGGCTTCAGCTTCGGAATCGCGAGCTCGAGCCACTCGCGCGTCCACGCGAGGAAATCGTCGCCCGAACGCTTGTCCGAGTCGTTGCCGTAGTCCTTGCCGAGCCCGTACGGCGGATCGGCGACGATCAGGTCGATCGACGCATCCGGCAGGCGCGCGGCTTCGGTCATGAAATCGCGGTTGTGCAGCTCGATCCCGGACGGCAATGCGCACGACACCGCGACGACGGGCTGCCCCGCCTCCGCTTCGCTCGCGGCGCCGCCGCCCGGTTGTTCGATCAGGTCACGCATCGGGCGGGGTCAGAGCGCGATGCCCGATCGCTCGGCGACCGTGTGCATGTCCTTGTCGCCGCGGCCCGACAGGTTGACGAGCAGGATCTTGTCCTTCGGCAACGTCGGCGCGAGCTTCACGCCGTACGCGATCGCGTGGCTCGACTCGAGCGCGGGGATGATCCCCTCGATCCGGCAGCAGTCGTGGAACGCCTTCAGCGCCTCGTCGTCGGTGATCGGCACGTATTGCGCGCGGCCGCTGTCCTTCAGCCATGCGTGCTCGGGGCCGACGCCCGGATAGTCGAGGCCGGCCGACACCGAATGCGTCTCGATGATCTGGCCGTTGTCGTCCTGCAGCAGGTACGTGCGGTTGCCGTGCAGCACGCCGGGGCTGCCGGCGATCAGCGACGCCGCGTGACGGCCGGTGTCGAGGCCGTCGCCGGCCGCTTCGACGCCGATCAACTGCACGGAAGCATCGTCGATGTACGGATAGAAGATGCCCATCGCGTTCGAGCCGCCGCCGACGCACGCAATCACCGCGTCCGGCTGCCGGCCGGCGAGTTCCGGCATCTGCACCTTGCACTCGTCGCCGATCACGCGCTGGAAGTCGCGCACCATCGCCGGATACGGGTGCGGGCCCGCGACCGTGCCGATGATGTAGAACGTGCTCTCGATGTTCGTGACCCAGTCGCGCATCGCTTCGTTCAGCGCGTCCTTCAGCGTGCGCGAACCCGATTCGACCGGCACGACCGTCGCACCGAGCAGCTTCATCCGGTAGACGTTCGCGGCCTGGCGGCGCACGTCCTCGGCGCCCATGTAGACGATGCATTCCATGCCGAAGCGCGCGCAGATCGTCGCCGTCGCGACGCCGTGCTGGCCGGCGCCGGTCTCGGCGATCACGCGCTTCTTGCCCATCCGCTTCGCGAGCAGCGCCTGGCCGATCACGTTGTTGATCTTGTGCGCGCCGGTGTGGTTCAGGTCCTCGCGCTTCAGGTAGATCTGCGCGCCGCCGAGCGTCTCGCTCCAGCGCTGCGCGTGATAGATCGGCGACGGACGGCCGACGAAGTACTTCAGTTCGCGCTCGTACTCGGCGACGAAATCGGGGTCGTTCCGGAATTTTTCATACGCCGTGCGCAGTTCGTCCAGCGCGTGAATCAGCGTTTCGGCGACGAACACGCCGCCATACGGGCCGAAGTGGCCGCGATCATCAGGAAGGTTGTACATGGTGTCACTCTCGATCGGTCGGTGCGCCCCGCTGTCGGGGCCGCACCTTCTTGCATCACCCGGCGTCCGCTTCGCGCACCGCGCGTACGAACGCCGCCATTCGGGCATGATCCTTCACGCCCTTCGCGCCCTCCACTTCGATGCCACTCGAGACATCGACAGCAAACGGACGCAACTGGCGGATCGCATCACCGACGTTTTGCGCGTTCAAGCCACCACTCAAAACGGCCCGATGCGCGAGCTCTGCGGGAATAAGTGACCAATCGAAGACCTTGCCGCTACCGCCATAATCCGGCACCAGGGTGTCGAACAGGAGGCCGCGCGCTTTCGAATAATGAAGAGCCGATTCTACCAAATCGGCCGGCTGCGTCGAGGGGCCGACGCGCACCGCGCGCAACCACGGCAGGCGCGCCGCGCGGCCGAGGGCGTCGCACTGCTCGGGCGTCTCGTCGCCGTGCAATTGCAGCATCGTGAGCGGCACGTCGCGCACGACCGCCTCGATCTCGGCTTCGGTCGCGTTCACGAACAGCCCGACCACCGACACGAACGGCGGCGCGAGGCTCGCGAGTTCGGCCGCCTGCGCGATCGACACCGCGCGCGGGCTCTTCGGATAGAACACGAGGCCGATCGCGTCGGCGCCGAGCGCGGCGGCATGCAGCACGTCCTCGGGGCGCGACAGGCCGCACAGCTTGATGCGCGTGCGCGGCGCGAGGCCGGCCGCGGCGGAGGTCGAAGAAGATACGGCGTGATCCGTCATGGTTGTGGATCCAGATCGGCCCAGACGCTGCTCCACGGCACGCTGCCGAGCTGCGCGGGCGGGACGGCGAATTCCGCCGGGTAGCCGACATGGGCGAGGTACAGCCCGTCGGCCATGAACGTGGGCGCCGCGAGATTACGATCGCGCCCGGCCAGCACGTCGGCGAGCCAGTCGGCCGGATAGCGGCCGCGCCCCACCGCGACGAGGCAGCCCATCAGGTTGCGCACCATGTGGTGCAGGAACGCGTTCGCGCGGAAGCGGAAATGAATGAAGTGGCCCGCGCGCCGCACGTCGATCTGGTACAGGTGTTTGACCGGCGTCTTCGACTGGCATTCCGACGACCGGAACGACGAGAAGTCGTGCTCGCCGATCAGATGCGCGGCGGCCGCGCGCATCGCGTCGTCGTCGAGCGGCGTGTGGATCCAGCCCGCGCGGCCGGCCAGCATCGGCGAGCGCACGGGATGCACGTACAGCGCATAGTAGTACGTGCGTTCGAACGCCGAGAAACGCGCGTGGAACGCGTCCGGCATCGGCTTCGCCCACTGCACGGACACGGTCGGCGGCAGAAATGCGTTGGTGCCGCGCACCCACGAGAAATCCGCGCGATCGAGCTCCGTATCGAAATGCACGACCTGTCCGAGCCCGTGCACGCCCGTGTCGGTCCGCCCCGCGACCGTCGTGTGCAGCGGCACGCATGCGAACGCGCCGAGTGCGCGCTCGAGCGCATCCTGCACGGTCTTGCCGTGCGGCTGCGCCTGCCAGCCGCAGAACGCGGCGCCGTCGTACTGAATCCCGAGCGCGATCCGCATCACGCCTCTTCCGCGAGTTTCGCGAGCAGCGCACGCGCATCGTCGCGCGTGGCGGCGTCGTTCGCGTCGACCACTTCCTGCAGCAGCGTGCGCGCGCCGGACAGATCGCCCAGTTGCACGTACTCCGACGCGAGATCCAGCTTGTTGCGGGCGATGCGGGCGAGTTCCTCCGGCGTCAGCGCGGGCAGCACGGCACCCGGCGCGGACGGCAGGTCGAGATCGAAATCCAGCTTCAGCGCGCCGAACTGCGCGACGCCGAGCGGCGGCAGCGACGACGGCGCGGCGGCACCGCCCGCGTGAGAGGCAGGCGTTGCCGCGTCCGGATCCCAGTCGAACTCGTCGTCATGGTCGGCCGGATGTTCCGGGGACGGATCGGCCGCGCCGACTGGCGGGTGCGCGGCGAATTGACCGTTAGTTGCGGTTTGCGCACCTTCGGCTTGCCCTTCGCGTGCGGGCGGCTCATCGGCCGTACGCGGCGGCAGCGGCATGTCGAGGCTGTTGAGCGCGCTGATCGCGTTCTGCATCAGCGCCGCGTGCTGGGCGTCGTTCGTCGCAGGTGCGGCGGGCGTGACGAGCGGCTCGTCCGCGGCCGGTTCCGCGACAGGCTTCTCGTCGTGCGGGGCCGGCGTTGCGTCGCTGTCGGGTGCGATGTGCGCGGCCGATGCTTCCGCCTGAACGTCGTGCGGCTTCGCCGTTTCCGACGGCGACGGGATTTCGGGTTCGTGCGTCTCGAACGTCTCCGCCGCTGCGGCGGCGGCCGTGACCAGACTCAGATCGGCGGCCGCGTCGCGGGCCAACGGCGTCTCGGGGAGAATCGGCGGCACTGGCTCCGTGGATGCGACCGGCGACGACGATGCACCGCCGTCGGCAACAGCCGTCCCGCCGGATGCCGGTGCGGTTTCGTTGGTCGGCCGCGCTTTCCGGCGCTTGCGCCACGCAAAACCGGCCGCCAGCACGACCACGGCGGCGCCGGCCGCTGCGGCCGGACGCCAGTCGATCTGTTCCGAACCGCGTGCAGGCACAGCGGTCGCCGCCGGCACGGCGGGCTGCACGGGCGCCGATGCCGGCTGCACCGCACTCGCGGCCACGCCGGACGCCGCTTCGCTCGCAGCCGACGACGACGCGGCAGCTGACGCCGCCGCATCATTCGCGCCGTTCGCGCCGTTCGCGCCGTTCGCGCCGTTCGCGCCGTTCGCACCGTTCGCACCGTTCGCAGCGGGACGCGGCGCAGCGGGCGCCGGCGCCGGTGCAACGTTGTTCGTGGCGGCCGGCTTCCCGATCCCGTGCTTCTGCAGTTCCATCAGCACGCGGTTCTTCAGCGCGAGCAATTGCTGCAGGCTCGACGGCCGCGGCTGCGACGCACCCGCGACGGGCGCTGCTGCAGACGGTTCGTGCATCCCTTGAGCTGCACCGCCCGGTCCGGACTGCATCACGGCTTCGCTCGCGGACGACGGTGCGGACTGGATCGCGCCGTTCCACACGTGCGGCCCGCTTGCGCCGGCCGCAGCCGCTGGCGACTGGACGGATTCGACCGTCGACGCGCCGTGCGCGGCGGACGCGCCGCTCGAAGCCGACGCGCCTGCCGCTGCCCCGGCTGCGACCGTGACGCTCGCCCCGCTGACCGGCGCCGTATGCGCGGCCGATACGGCCGGCGCGGTTTGCACGGCCGACCCAGGATGCGGCGCCGACGCGCCATGCTGCGTGACCGCCGCCGTGCTCGACACGGCAACCGGCGCGGACGCAGGCGATGCCCCCGACGCAGCAGCCGGCACGAGCGCCGCGCCGGTCGCATCGAGCGCCGGCACCGTCAGCGTCGCGCCGACTTTCAGGCGGCTCGGGTCGTGCTTCATGAACGCCTGCGGATTGGCGCCGAACAGCGCGCGGCCGGCGCGCGCGAGCACGCCCGGATCGTGCGATTGCGTCGCGGCTTTCGCGAGGTCGTTCAACGATTGGCCCGGCTGGACCGTCACGTTGAGCGGCGCGGCACCGCCGGCGGCGGACGCCGGCAGCTCGCCGGAACCGGCCGCCCAGGCCGAAGCGGCCGCGCCGAGCGCCAGGATCGCCAGCGCGCCACGCACGGCGCGCGCCAGACGGGACTGACGCGGAAACAAGGAAATTCGGGACATCGTAGGCTCTATCGCCGCGCGCGGGCGCGGCTCGGATTCGCGTAGGGAAGCGTCAATAAAGTCGCCGCAGAAATGCAAAAGCGTCGCGCAGAACGCGACGCTTTGGGCGGCTCTGCGCGTCGTAACCGCATAGTTTACTTCACACGATCGCGTTCCGGCCGAATTCGTCGCCTGCGGATGCGGCCGTCCGCGCCTGCGCCGCGACCTTACGGCCGACCGCGTCGGGCCGTCGGTGCGCGAATCGCGCGAAGGCATCGCCGATCCGGGCACTGAATCGCAGGCGCCGGTTTTGTCAAAAGAGGATCATCAATCGATGAAAAACCGGACGACGGCATCGGGTTCCGGAACGAATTCGGCTCCTCCTTGTACTTCGCGTCGCATCGATTCCTCGTGCCAAAGGATGGCGATGCAGGAAAAGCCCCGGCCGCGCGAGCGGTTCGGGACTTCCGCGCAATGGGCGGTCCGCACAAGACCTGACGCCGGACAAAAAAAACGCCTGCCGCCCCGCGAAGGGCTGGCAGGCGTTTCGCGTCACGCGCGCACCGCGCGCGGCGCGGCCCGACTTACTTGTCGAGCAGGATGCGCAGCATGCGGCGCAGCGGCTCGGCCGCGCCCCACAGCAGCTGGTCGCCGACCGTGAACGCCGACAGGTATTCGCCACCCATCGCGAGCTTGCGCAGGCGACCGACCGGCACCGTCAGCGTGCCGGTGATCTTCGCCGGCGACAGGTCGCGCATCGACGCTTCGCGCTCGTTCGGCACGACCTTCACCCAGTCGTTCGCCGACGCGAGGATGCCGTTGATTTCGTCGAGCGGGACGTCCTTCTTCAGCTTGATCGTCAGCGCCTGCGAGTGGCAGCGCATCGCGCCGATCCGCACGCACAGGCCGTCGACCGGGATCGAGCCCGGCTCGCCCATGGCCGGCTTGCCGAGGATCTTGTTGGTTTCCGCGCCGCCCTTCCACTCTTCCTTCGACATCCCGTTGCCGAGATCCTTGTCGATCCACGGGATCAGCGAGCCGGCGAGCGGCACGCCGAAGTGGCTCGTCGGCATCGCGTCGCTGTTCATCGTCGCGAGCACGCGGCGGTCGATGTCGAGAATCGCGGAAGCCGGATCGGCGAGCTGTTCCTGCACCGAACCGTGCAGCGTGCCCATCTGCGACAGCAGTTCACGCATGTTCTGCGCGCCCGCGCCCGATGCGGCCTGGTAGGTCATCGCCGTCATCCAGTCGACGAGGTTCTCGCGGAACAGGCCGCCGAGCGCCATCAGCATCAGGCTGACCGTGCAGTTGCCGCCGACGAAGTTCTTCGTGCCCTTGACGAGCGCGTCCTTGATCACGTCGAGGTTGACCGGATCGAGGATGATGACCGCGTCGTCGTTCATCCGCAGCGACGAGGCCGCATCGATCCAGTAGCCGTTCCAGCCGGCCGCGCGCAGCTTCGGGAACACGTCGTTCGTGTAGTCGCCGCCCTGGCACGTGATGATCACGTCGCACTTCTTCAGCTCGTCGACGTTGGTCGCGTCCTTGAGCGTGGTCTCGTTTTTCGCGAACGACGGCGCCTTGCCGCCCGTGTTGCTGGTGCTGAAAAACACCGGTTCGATCAGGTCGAAATCACCTTCTTCCTGCATGCGCTGCATCAGCACGCTGCCGACCATGCCGCGCCAACCTACGAGACCTACGTTCATGACTAACCCTTTGCTTGAATGGAGCTTCCCCGCCATTTCCGTCCCCGCGTGACCGCGCGGGGAAACAGGCGGGCACGACGGCGATCAGCGTTTAATGATCGTTTTCGTGGTAATGGTTTTCGTGATGACGATGGCGCGCGCACCCGCACGGGCAGTGTTGCCGTGGAGTTTCAGGACCGGGGAGATCAGGGAAATCAGCGCCATCGTTCGAGTCTACACAAAGCCGGTTGCCCGCACAACGGCCAACCGCGCGCGAACCGGCCGATTTCGCGGCCCGTTCGCGCCCTTTTCTACAATCAACTGCCTTAACTGCCTGACTGCCTTGCCGCGCGCGTTACAGCGCGGCGACCACCGCGTCGCCCATCGCCGCCGTGCCGACCTGCTGGCAGCCCGGCGTCGCGATGTCGCCGGTGCGATAGCCTTGTTCGAGCACCGTTTTCACGGCGCGCTCGATGCGATCGGCCTGCTCCGCGCGATTCAGCGAATAGCGCAGCAGCATCGCGGCCGACAGGATCGTCGCCAGCGGATTCGCGATGCCCTTGCCCGCGATGTCCGGCGCCGAACCGTGCGACGGCTCGTACAGACCCTTGTTGTTCTTGTCGAGCGACGCCGACGGCAGCATGCCGATCGAGCCCGTCAGCATCGACGCTTCATCCGACAGGATGTCGCCGAACATGTTGCCGGTCACGATCACGTCGAACTGCTTCGGCGCCTTCGCGAGCTGCATCGCCGCGTTGTCGACGTACATGTGCGACAGCTCGACGTCCGCGTATTCCTTCGACACGTCGATCATGACGTCGCGCCAGAACTGCGACGTCTCCAGCACGTTCGACTTGTCGACCGACAGCAGCTTCTTCGCGCGCTTTTGCGCGGCCTGGAACGCGACGTGTGCGATGCGGCGCACTTCCGGTTCCGAGTAGCGCATCGTGTCGAAGCCTTCGCGCGCGCCGGCGAACGGGCCGTCCGGTGCCGCGCGCACGCCGCGCGGCTGGCCGAAGTAGATGTCGCCGTTCAGTTCGCGCACGATCAGGATGTCGAGGCCCGCGACCAGTTCCGGCTTCAGCGGCGACGCATCGACGAGCTGCGGATAGCAGATCGCCGGACGGAAGTTCGCGAACAGCTCGAGATGCTTGCGCAGCCCGAGGATCGCCTGCTCGGGGCGCAGCGCGCGCTCGAGCGAGTCGTACTTCCAGTCGCCGACCGAGCCGAACAGGATCGCGTCCGCTTCCTTCGCGAGTTTCAGCGTCGCGTCCGGCAGCGGATGACCGCTCGCCTCGTAGCCCGCGCCGCCAACCGGCGCCTGCTCGAGCTCGAACTTCTCGTCGAGGGCGTTCAGCACCTTGACCGCTTCGTTGACGATTTCCGGACCGATGCCGTCGCCGGGCAGCACTGCAATCTTCATGCGTTATTCCTGACTGGATAGGTATGGGTGGCAGGTCGGCGGGCGCGCGTCATGCGCGCCCGCCCGGAGGCAATCTCAGCCGACCAGCTTGTTGTTGAGCCACGGCTGCTTCGCGAGCCGCTCGGCTTCGAACTGGCGGATCTTGTCCGCGTGGCGCAGCGTGAGGCCGATGTCGTCGAAACCGTTCAGCAGGCAATACTTGCGGAACGCGGTGATGTCGAACGCATACTCGCGGCCGTCGCCCGTGCGCACGACCTGCGCATCGAGGTCGATCGTCAGCTGATAGCCGTTGAACGCATACGTGTCGTTGAACAGGTGATCGACCTGCTGCTCGGTCAGCACGATCGGCAACAGCCCGTTCTTGTAGCAGTTGTTGAAGAAGATGTCGGCGAAGCTCGGCGCGATGATCGCGCGGAAGCCGTACTGCTGCAGCGCCCACGGCGCGTGCTCGCGCGAGCTGCCGCAGCCGAAGTTCTTGCGTGCCAGCAGCACCGATGCGCCCTGGTAGCGCGGCTGGTTCAGCACGAAGTCCGGGTTCAGCGGGCGCTTCGAGTTGTCCTGGCCCGGCTCGCCGTGGTCGAGGTAACGCCATTCGTCGAACGCGTTCGGACCGAAGCCCGTGCGCTTGATCGACTTCAGGAACTGCTTCGGGATGATCGCGTCGGTGTCGACGTTCTCGCGATCGAGCGGCGCCACGACGCCGGTATGTACAGTGAATTTTTCCATGATCCGTCTATCCGGTTGAAGGGCCGGCAGTCAGCCGGCGCACATCGACAAATTCTCGGTGGGCGTCAGTCCGCGGCGCGCTGCAGCGCATTGCCGGCGGCGTTGACGTCCTGGCCGAAGCCTCGGACGGTATTGCAGCCCGCGAGGCCGAAGCCCAGCCCCGCGAGCGCCAGCGCGGCCACCAGCCGCGCGATGAGCTTCGATGCCGTCACGCGTTACCCCAGCTGGCGAATGTCGACGAAATGGCCTTCGATCGCCGCCGCCGCCGCCATCGCGGGGCTCACGAGGTGCGTGCGACCGCCCGCGCCTTGCCGGCCTTCGAAGTTGCGGTTCGACGTCGACGCGCAGCGCTCGCCCGGCTCGAGCCGGTCGGCGTTCATCGCGAGGCACATCGAGCAGCCCGGCTCGCGCCATTCGAAGCCCGCGTCGGTGAACACCTTGTCGAGCCCTTCGCGCTCGGCCTGCGCCTTCACGAGGCCCGAGCCCGGCACGACCATCGCGAGCCGCACGTTCGACGCAATGCGGCGGTTCAGCTTCTTCACGACGTAGGCGGCCGCGCGGATGTCCTCGATGCGCGCGTTCGTGCACGAACCGATGAAGATCTTGTCGACCTTGATCGACTCGATCGGCGTGTTCGGCTCGAGCGCCATGTAGGCCAGCGCGCGCTCCATCGCGTCGCGCTTGACCGGATCCTTCTCGCGCTCGGGATCCGGCACGCGACCGTCGATCGACGTGACCATTTCCGGCGACGTGCCCCACGTGACCTGCGGGACGATCTCGGCCGCGTTCAGCTCGACGACGCGGTCGAACTGCGCGCCTTCGTCGGACTTGAATTCGCGCCAGTACTCGACGGCCTGGTTCCATTCCGCGCCGGTCGGCACGAACGGACGGCCCTTCAAATAATCGATCGTCGTATCGTCGACGGCGACCATGCCCGCGCGCGCGCCGGCTTCGATCGCCATGTTGCAGACGGTCATCCGGCCTTCCATCGTCAGCGCGCGGATCGTCGAGCCGCCGAATTCGATCGCGTAGCCCGTGCCGCCGGCCGTGCCGATCTTGCCGATGATCGCGAGCACGATGTCCTTCGCGGTACAGCCGCGCGGCAGCGGGCCCTCGACCTTCACGAGCATGTTCTTGCTCTTTTTCTGCAGCAAGGTTTGCGTCGCGAGCACGTGCTCGACTTCCGACGTGCCGATGCCGTGCGCGAGCGCGCCGAACGCACCGTGCGTCGACGTGTGCGAGTCGCCGCAGACGATCGTCATGCCCGGCAGCGTCGCGCCCTGCTCCGGCCCGATGATGTGCACGATGCCCTGACGCACGTCGTTCATCTTGAACTGCGTGATGCCGAACGCATCGCAGTTCGCGTCGAGCGTGTCGACCTGCAGCTTCGAGACCGGATCGGCGATGCCGTGGCTGCGATCCGTGGTCGGGACGTTGTGGTCCGACACGGCCAGGTTCGCGCTGATGCGCCACACCGGGCGGTGCGCGACGTTCAGCCCTTCGAACGCCTGCGGGCTCGTGACTTCGTGCAGCAGCTGACGGTCGATGTAGAGCAATGCCGTGCCGTCGTCCTCGGTGTGGACGACGTGGGTATTCCACAGTTTGTCGTAGAGAGTCTGTGCCATGGGTATGCGGGGTCGTTGTGACTACAAGCCTTGCGGATGCGGTCGATTATGCCACGCAGAACGCGCCGCGGCGCGGGCGCGGCGCGAAAAAACCCATTAAAAACAGTGGTTTGGCTGGTAGTGCCAATACCTGTATCGGCATTACCAGCCAAACGGGGAACGTCAGCCGTTCGGGTATTCGCGGTTGATCAGCGCGAGCCGCAGCATGCCGAGCTGCACGCCCGCGCTGCTCAGCAGGTAGAGATCGCGACGCCGCAATGCGGGCAATTGCGCGGCGGCGTCGTAGAACACCGGCAGCGTCAGCCCGGCCGGCACCGCGGCCTGCATCCCCGCGGCGCTCGACACGCGCACGGCGAGCGACGCCTGATCCCGATGCGTGACGATGCCGACCTTGCCGAGCGCCGCGGCCGAGCCGGCCTGTCGGACGATCGCGGCGACGACGCCGTCGGGGGTCGGGATCGGGCTGCCGGCGGCCGGTGCCCGCGTCGCGATCGACGTCACGCCGGCCGTCAGCCCGTATTTCGACGCGAGCACGCTCGCGACCTCCTGCTGCGCGTAAATCGGCGCCGCGGCCTTTTGCCGAAGCTGGAACACCGCATCGGCGATCGCCTCGTTCACCGGGCCCGGGACGGGCGCGGCACCGGACGCGCCCGCGCGGCTGCCGAAGCCGAACGCGGCGATCGTGTTGATGGCGGCCGCATCGACGCCCGGCGGCGTCCATGAGAACAACGTGTCGAGCAGGTAGCCGGTCTCGTCGGCCGCGGTCGCGCGATCGTTCAGTTCGTCGGTCAGCTTGCCGAGCATCTGGCGCTGGAGTTCCGCATCGGACACGGGAGCACCGCTCGCGCGCGCGGGCGCGACGGCGGCGCACGATGCAGCAAGCAGCGAAGAGGAAGCGAGGAAATGGCGGCGGGTCGTCATGGTCATGAGATTCGAGTGGAGAGCGGCAGGCGTCAGCCCTTCGGAAACGCCTGCATCGTCGCGGCGATCGCGCGGGTCAGCATCTGCGCGTACATGTCGTGCACGAGGTAGAGGCTGCGGTTGCGCGTCCACGGCTGGCCCGATTGCGGGTCGTACACGGTCGGGAGCGGCACCTCGGCGACGGCGGCCGCCTTCATGCCGGCCTGCTGCGAGGTCTGGATGCAGCGCTTCGCATGGTCGCGATGGCCGACCACCGCGACGGTGCCCATCGCAGCCGCACCGCCCGCACGCGTAACCGCCTCGGCCGCGACGCCGGCCGTGCTCAGGTACACGATCGTGCCGTCGCTCGCGATCACCGGTTCGACCGACGACAGCACGTCGGCGCCCATCCCGTATTTCGACACGAGAAAGCGCGCGATTTCCCACTGCGCGTAGACCTTGACCGGCTTCAGCTGGCGGATGCGGTACACGGCGTCCGCGAGCGCTTCGTTGACGGGCCCCGGATCGGGCAGCGCGGACTGGTTGCCGCCCGTGCTCGACGTGTTGCCGCTTGCGGCGTTCGGGCGATTGCCGAAGCTGTACGCGACGATCGCGCCGATCTGTGCGGCCGGGACCGTCGGCAGGTCCCAGGTGAAGCCGACATCGGTCAGCGCGGGCATGATTGCGTCGACCGTCGCCGCGTCGCCGAGCTGCGCGTTCAGCTTCGCGGACATCTGCGCGGCCAGCGCCGCATCGGTGAGCGGCGCCGATGCGACGTCGTCGCCACCGCATGCGCTCAACAGCGGCGCCGCCGCGATGCCGGGTGCGGCGGCAAGGAATTTTCTGCGTGAAGCAGTCGATGCATTCGAATTCATAAGAAATGCGAAACAATGCGAATCGCATGCGGCGGCATGGCGCGGCGGTGCAATTCGCGGGGTCACGGGAAATGGCAATCTGGCGAATCGCAGAGATCCGCGACGGGCGGCAGCGTCGAAGCGTGAAACGCAGCACGACGCTCCGTCGATTGACGATGCGCGATCGTAGTGCGCGTTTATTAAATTGCGGTGAAGCTGTCGCACACATGCCGACGATCGCCGCGCCGTTTCACCGGCGGACCGATTCGTTTCATCGGTGGTGAGATCGTGGTGCCGCCGTTTCATCGATGGCGTGCGACGCGATTCGCAGGCAGGGTCGCGCACCGCCGGCCGAGCTGCGGATTTCGCGCTACGATGGTGCAACCCGCATGCCCTCGTTCCCACGATCCGCACCCCGGAGCCCACGACGATGAAGCTCGGCATCAACGAATCGCTCGCCCGCCTCGACGATGAAGGCACGCTGTTCACCACGCTGTTTCGACACGGCACGCTCGACATCGAGCTGTACCGGCCGCGTGGCGAGGATCTGCAGACGCCGCACACGCGCGACGAGGTCTACGTGATCGCCGCCGGCACGTCGCGGTTCGTCGTGGACGGACGCGAATGCGGCGTCGCGGCCGGCGACGTGCTGTTCGTCCCCGCATTCGCGGCGCACCGCTTCGCCGGCTTCTCCGACGACTTCTCGACCTGGGTGTTCTTCTACGGCCCGGAAGGCGGCGAGCGCGACGAGCGCGGTGCGTGATGCGCGGCAAGCACCGCACTTCCCGCACGATCTCCTAGACTGTCTATTCGCAACGGGCGGCGCGCGACCGCCCTTCCCGCCATCACGATGCTGGCATCGCCCGACGCATCGACCGGACAGGAGCACTGCATGCGATACGAACTCTATTACTGGCCCGAAATCCAGGGCCGCGGCGAATACGTACGGCTCGCGCTCGAAGCGGCCGAGGCCGACTACGTCGACGTCGCGCGCGAATCGGGGCGCGGCATGGGCGTGTCGGCGATGATGCGGCTGATGGACAGCACGAAGGCCGAATGCGTGCCGTTCGCGCCGCCGTTCCTGAAGGCCGGCGACGTGGTCGTCGGGCAGGCCGCGAACATCCTGCTGTTTCTCGGCGCGCGGCTGGGGCTCGCGCCCGACGACGAAGCCGGCCGGCTGTGGGTGCATCAGCTTCAGTTGACCGTCGCCGATTTCGTCACCGAGATCCACGACACGCATCACCCGATCGGCAGCGGCCTTTACTACGAGGACCAGAAGGCCGAAGCCGCCGAGCGAGCGGCCGATTTCCTCGAACACCGGCTGCCGAAATTCCTCGGCTACTTCGATCGCGTGCTCGCGCAGAATCCGCACAAAGGCGGGCACATCGCCGGCAGCGCGCTCAGTTACGTGGATCTGTCGATCTTCCAGCTGATCGAAGGCCTGCGCTACGCGTTCCCGAAGGCGATGAAGCGCGAGGAACGCAAGGTCGCGGGGCTCGTCGGGCTGCACGACCGCGTCGCGGCGCATCCGCCCGTCGCGCGTTATCTCGAGTCGGAGCGCCGCATCCCGTTCAACGACATGGGGATCTTCCGGCACTACCCGGAGCTGGACAAGTAGCGGCGCCACGCCTCCCGCGCGGGTGGATTTCATGAAGGCGCAGCGGCAGCACGCGCGCTGAACGCGTGCTGCCCGCTGCGCGTCGTCACGCCTGCTTCACCGGAGCCGGCCGCGTTGCGCGAGCCGGCCCCGTCGCCGCGCATGCGCCGCGTCACGCTCAGTGCGGTTGACCGTGCCGCGCGACCGCCGCATCGACGGCCTCGACCGAGCGCGTGAGCCACGGCCCGATCTCCATCTCCTCGTAGCGCACGAGCCGGCTCTTGCGCACGCGGCGATACGCCCACCAGATCGCGACGAACAGCGGGATCCACACATAGATCGACAGCACTTCCATCCAGTCGACGCGGGCGGCGAAGAACGCCTGGTAATCCTGCCCGAGCGAGATCACGATGCAGATCGCGATCGCGAACAGCGGCCCGAACGGGAACCACTTCGCGCGATACGGCAGCTGCTCGAGCCGGTAGCCCTGTTTCAGAAAGCCCTTGCGGAACCGGTAGTGGCAGACGGCGATGCCGAGCCACGCGATGAAGCCGGTGATGCCGACCGTATTGAGCAGCCACAGATAGATGCTCTGGTTGTTGGTCAGCGACGTGAGGAAGCACAGCCCGCCCACCGCCATCGTCGCGTACAGCGCGTTGCGCGGCACGCCGCCCGGCGACAGCGTCGCGAACATCGCGGGCGCACGGCCTTCCGCCGCGAGGTTGTACAGCATCCGCGTGGCCGCATACGTGCCCGAGTTGCCGGCCGACAGCACGGCCGTCAGGATCACGAGGTTCATCGCGCCCGCGGCGAGCGGAAAGCCCGCATGCCTGAACACGAGCGTGAACGGGCTGACGCCGATATCGGTCACGTCGCTCTTGAGCAGGTTCGGATCGGTGTACGGCACCAGCAGGCCGATCACGAAGATCGCGAGCACGTAGAACAGCATGATGCGCCAGAAGATCTGCTTCACCGCGCGCGGGATCGTCTTGCGCGGGTTTTCCGATTCGCCCGCCGTGATCCCGACCAGCTCGGTGCCGAGGAACGAGAAGCCCGCGATCAGCGCGACGCTCATCATCGCATGCACGCCGCCGACGAACGGCGCGTCGCCGGTCCTGAAGTTGCGCCAGCCGACCGGCTGCCCGTTGCCGAGCAGGCCGGCCGCTATCAGCAAGCCCGCCGCGATGAACGCGATCACGGTGACGACCTTGATCAGCGAGAACCAGTATTCGGATTCGCCGAAACCGCGCACGGACAGCGTGTTCAGCAGGAAGATCAGCACCAGGAACCCGGCGCCCCACCACACGCCCGGCACCGCCGGAAACCAGTAGCGCATCACGATCTGCGCGGCGACCAGCTCGATCGCGATCGTCACGGCCCAGCTGTACCAGTAGGTCCAGCCGAGCGCGACGCCGAAGCCTTCGTCGACGTACTTCTCGCCGTAGATCGCGAACGAGCCCGACACCGGCATCAGCGCGGCCATCTCGCCGAGCCCGGTGACGACGAAGTAGACCATCAGCCCGATCGCGATATACGCGGCGATCGCCCCGCCCGGCCCCGCCTGCGCGACCGACGCGCCCGACGCGACGAACAGCCCCGTGCCGATCGAGCCGCCGATCGCGATCATCGCGATGTGGCGGCTCTGCAGCCGGCGCTTGAGCGCCGTTCCGGACGGCGCGGCCGTCTGCGCTGCCGCTTGCATAGCATCCATAGTGTTCACCCTGTTGGATTCGGGCCGCTCGAATTGATTCGGAATACCAATCGATCGGCCCGGTTATTCGCGTCAAAAAATGGTCCTGCCGCCGGGTCGCGCGTCCGATGCCGGCGGCCCGGACGCGCACGGCCGCGTCAGACGACGCTGCGCTTGATCGCCTGCAGCTCGGCCGTCGTCACGATCTTCTCGATCCGGAACCGCGGGCTTTCCAGCCACGCGTTCGCGATCCGCCGGTATTCGTCGAGATCCTCGCACGCGAGCCGCACGAGAAAATCGAACGTGCCGCTGACGAGCCAGCAATCGAGCACGGCCGGATTGGCCCGCATCTCGTCCTCGAACGGCGCCTGCGAACGCCCGTGGTCGGCCAGCACGATCTGCGCGATCACGACGATCGGCTTGGTCGCGCGCGGCGCCTTGATCACCGCGCGGTAGCCTTCGATCACGCCGAGCGCCTCGAGCCGCTCCACGCGCGCCTGGCAGGGCCGCGGCGTAAGGTTCACGAGCTCGGACAGCTTTCGGTAGGAAATCCGCCCGTCGGTACGCAGGATGTCGAGGATCCGGAGATCGATCTTGTCGAGCTGCATCTTCTTGTCGGTCATCCGCGTTCGCTCCGGTCGGGTCGTGGCTGGTGCGCGGAGCGTCTCCTCCGGTTCCGCGCGGGGGCCACATTATCCGGCCGAAGCGGCCGCGCGCCAATCGGCTAGAACCGCAGCGACAGGCAGGTCAGGCCGCCGTCCATCTTGCGGAACTCGCTCGTGTCGATCACGTGCAGCGGCATCCCGAGCGACTGAATCGCGTCGTGCACGCGCGGATAGCCGGCCGGCGTGATCAGCGTGCCGTTCACGCGCAGCGTGTTGCCGGCGTATTCGTCGGCGGCCGAGATCGCGATGCGGCGATAGTCGGCGAACGCCGGATGCGCAGCGAGCGCCTCGGTCACGAGCAGCGTGTCGTCGCCGAGCGCGTTGACGACCGATTTCAGATGCAGCCCCGCGCCGACCGGCACCGCGACGACCGAATAGCCGTAGCGCGCCACCAGCGACTCGAATGCGGCGATGCCCTCGGCATCGGTGCGGCCCGTCAGGCCGATGTAGAAGCGCTTGCCGACCTGCATCACGTCGCCGCCGTCGAGACGGCCTGCCTGCATCGGCAGCAGGTCGCGATGCGCGGCGAGCGCCGCTTCGATGTGCACCGTCTCGCCGCGCCGCGCGGGTGCGCCGGGACGCGTGATCACCGCGAATTCGGGCGTGACGACGGCGACGTCCTCGACGAAGTGCGAATCGGGAAACGCGTCCAGCGGCGGCAGCTCGGTCAGCTCGACGCCGAGCCCGCGCAGCGCGTC
The DNA here is from genome assembly GCF_905339875.1 of Burkholderia sp. BCC1998. Classification (NCBI taxonomy): domain Bacteria; kingdom Pseudomonadati; phylum Pseudomonadota; class Betaproteobacteria; order Burkholderiales; family Burkholderiaceae; genus Burkholderia; species Burkholderia sp. BCC1998. Next base: position 67,354 of record NZ_CAJPHE010000019.1, on the reverse strand, counting down.
GCAGTACGCGTGGAACTGCGTGAGCGTCTTGTCGTAGTCGGGCGTGCCGAGCGCGGCGGTGGTGAGACCCGCGCCGCAGGACGGCGCGGGACGGCGAACGATCGCTTGCGTGAATTGCATCGACTCCTCCATGGTCACGCTGCCCCCGTGCGGCGCACGGGGCAGCTGCGTTGTGTCCGGACCATTATCGGAAGCCAAATTGGGCAATTCGCGTCGAATTCGGGCGCGCCCGCAGCCGATCGCGTCGAATTGCAGGCGGGATGCAGCCGATTCGGCAGACGGCCGACGGGCGCGGCGCAAACGGCCGTTCCACGCGGTGCGGATGCGGCCGATGCATGCGGCGCGTCCGTCATGCGCCGACGGGCGCGAACCCCATTTGCGCACGGCCCAGCGGCGTGAGATCGCCCTCGCCGCCGCGTCCGTCGAAGTCGATCTCGAAATGATCGGCCGGGAAATCCGGCGGGCTGTCGCCGCGCAGGAACGCGAGCCGCTGGCGCTGCAGGTACGCGTCGTTCTTCGCGCACCCGGGCGCGGCCGGGATGTACATCACGTTGCTGTCGCCGCTGCCGCGATGCGCATCCTCGACCGCATGCACGACGTCGCCGTGCCAGAACACCGCGTCGCCCGGCTCCATGTGCGGGATCGGCACCAGCGCGTCGAGCAGCAGCGCGTGCCATTCGGGCAGGATCGACAGCGCGCGGCCCGGACGCGCGCCGCACAGGTCGTCGTCGGCGACGTCGTCCTGCAGCGCGCGCAGCACGACATACGCCATCGCGTTCGCGACCGGAATCAGCTGCAGGGTGCCGTCGCCGGGCCCTTGCGGCGTCAGCGCGGTCCAGCCCTGGAACGTACGGAACATCGAGCACACGGCCGGCGACGGGATCTCCTCGACGTCGGGGCGGAACGCCGCGTCGAACGGATCGTAAGCGCGCCAGCGGCCGGCCAGCACGTGACGATAGACCTGCCGGAAATTCGCGCCGAGCCAGCGTTCGACAGAGCCGCCGTCGACATGCGGCGACAGCCCGAGCGACGTCGAACCCGTCGGCCGGCGGCGGATCCGGTCAGCGTAGGCCGGCACCTGGTCCGGGTCGAAATGCCTGCGCGCGCCGTCCGCATGGCGCCACAGGCGATTCAGGAACACGCGCGCCTGCGTGAGGGCCGGCGACTGCCGCGCGGCCACCTGCGGCTTCGACCAGTAGACGCCGTAGATCTGCGGCTTGCCCGATGCGAGATTGCCGAAGTAGCGGTCCTCGGCGCGTGCATGCAGCCGCTCGGCGAAGCGGTTCGCATCCAGATAGGCGCCGATCTCGTCGTTCCAGTCGCGCGCCTGCTGCGCGTCGAACACGCCGCGGATCACCGCGGCGCCGTGCGTGCGGATCGCGGCGATCGCCTGCGGATCGACGGTGCCGTTCGCGATATCCGCGAATCGCAATACCGGGATCACGTCGCGGCCGTGCGCGTGCGCGCGGCGGATCGCGTCGACCTGCCGCGCGATATCGCCCTCCAGTTCGCGGAACGTGGCCGCGTAACCGGGCAGATCGGTGCGCAGCGCCCTTTTCGCCATGCGGATCGCAACCGGCAGATCGTCAATCGTCAGGTGCATCGTCGTCTCCTCGCTGAATCGTGTGGTGATGAGCATTCAGCGTACGGCGGACGCATCGCAGCCATCGACACTATCCGGCCAACTATCGATACAATTCTGACAAACCGCTCGCTACTCCGGACGATGGCAGACCACGCACAGCTTGTTGCCGTCCGGGTCGCGGAAATACGCGCCGTAGTAGTCGGGGTGATAGTGCGGCCGCAGGCCCGGCGGCCCTTCGCAGGTGCCGCCCTGCTGCAGCGCGAGCGCGTGGCAGCGGTCGACCTGCGCGCGCGTCGGCGCGTCGAATGCGATCGTATGGCCGTTGCCGGGTTCGGGCGCGCGGCCGTCGAGCGGCCGGCCGAAGAAGAACAGCGGCCGGTCGGTGTCGGCCGGCATCCAGCCCGACCAGCCGTCCGGCTCGCTGAACTTCAGCCGCAGCCCGAGTTCCGCGAACAGCGGCGCGTAGAAGTCGCACGCGCGCCCGGTATCGCTGACGCCCACGCAAACATGTGAAAACATGGCATCGCTCCGTCGTGACGATCGATCACGATCATGCCACGGCGCGCTGCCCGCCCTCGCCCGGAGGCCGCGATGAAACCGCAGTACGAGCACGTGACGTTCGCCCCCGGCTGTTCGATCCGCGTGTACCACCGCCAGCTCGCACGCATTCCGTTCGAATGGCACCGTCATCCCGAGTACGAACTGACGCTGACGCTGAACAGCCGCGGCCAGCGCTTCATCGGCGATCACGTCGCGCGCTATGCGGACGACGATCTGGTGCTCGTGCCGCCCAACCTGCCGCATACGTGGTCGTCGAATGCGCGCATCGATCGCGCGGCGCCGGAAGTCGCGCTCGTCGTCTGGTTCGACGGTGACTGGGCACGACGCGTGGCCGACTGCTGCCCCGAGTACGCGCCGATGCGCTCGCTGCTGCGGCGCGCGGCGCCCGGCCTCGCATTCGACGCCGATACGGCCCGTGCGATGCGCGCGCGGCTGCCGCAGTTGCTCGACCCTTCGCCGCGCATTCGCCTCGCGGCCGCACTCGACACGCTCGCCGATCTCGCGGACGCCGGCGGCGAACCGCTCGCCACCGCGCAGGCCTACGATCAACCCGATGCAGCGTCGCCGTCCGCGAACGCCGCCGCGCCCGAAGCCGAGCGGCTCGATCGCGTGCTCGACGCGATCGACCGGCAGTTCCACGAGCCGCTGCGTGTCGATGCGCTCGCGGCCGTCGCGCACATGTCCGAACGCACGCTGCAGCGGTTGTTCGTACGGCACCTCGGCGAAAGCGTCGGCCGCTACGTGCAGCGGCTGCGGCTCGCGCATGCGTGCCGCCATCTGGTCGGCACCGACTGGCCGATCGCGACGGTCGCCGCGCGCTGCGGCATTCCGAACGTCGCGAACTTCAACCGCCAGTTCCTCGCCGCGCGCGGGATGACGCCCGGCGCATACCGGCAGTTCTTCGCGCAACACGGCCACGCGCCCGACAGCGACACCGGCACCGACTCGCCGCCGCTCGACACACGCCCGCCGTCGCTGGAACGCCGCGCCGGCTCGGGCCAGCGTCGGCCGCGCAAATGAAAACACCCCGGCGGGATGTCCCACCGGGGTGTCGGGGCGTTGCGGTTGCCGGACGCGAGCGGCCTTGCGGCCGTTCGCGCCGCGCACGACTTAACGTGCGTTGATCGGCTTCGCTTCGCGCGGCGTGTCGCCGATGAACAGCTGACGCGGACGGCCGATCTTCTGTTCCGGATCCGCGATCATTTCGTTCCACTGTGCGATCCAGCCAACCGTACGTGCCATCGCGAAGATACACGTGAACATCGACGTCGGGATGCCCAGCGCGCGCTGGACTATACCCGAGTAGAAGTCGACGTTCGGGTACAGCTTGCGCGACACGAAGTATTCGTCTTCCAGCGCGATCTTCTCGAGCTGCATCGCGAGCTTGAACAGCGGGTCGTCGTGCAGGCCGAGTTCGTTCAGCACTTCGTAGCACGTTTCGCGCATCAGCTTCGCACGCGGGTCGTAGTTCTTGTACACGCGGTGACCGAAGCCCATCAGCTTCACGCCCGAATTCTTGTCCTTCACCTGCTTGATGAATTCGGGGATGTTGTCCGGCGAACCGATCTGCTCGAGCATGTTCAGCGCGGCTTCGTTCGCACCACCGTGCGCCGGGCCCCACAGACACGCGATACCGGCTGCGATACACGCGAACGGGTTCGCGCCCGACGAGCCGGCCAGGCGGACCGTCGACGTCGATGCGTTCTGCTCGTGATCGGCGTGCAGGATCAGGATGCGGTCGAGTGCGCGGACGAGCACGTCGTTGACCTTGTACTCTTCGCACGGGTTCGAGAACATCATGTGCATGAAGTTCGCGCTGTACGACAGCGAGTTCTTCGGATACACGAACGGCTGGCCGATGCTGTACTTGTACGCCATCGCGACGAGCGTCGGCAGCTTCGCGATCATGCGGATCGCCGACACTTCGCGGTGACGCGGGTCGTTGATGTCGAGCGAGTCGTGATAGAACGCGGACAGCGCGCCGACCGCGGCGACCAGGATCGCCATCGGGTGCGCGTCGCGGCGGAAGCCACGGAAGAAGAAGTGCATCTGCTCGTGCACCATCGTGTGCTTCGTGACGGTGTCGACGAATTCCTTCTTTTGCGCCGCGTTCGGCAGCTCGCCCTTCAGCAGCAGGTAGCAGGACTCGAGGAAGTCGGCGTTCTGCGCGAGGTTGTCGATCGGGTAGCCGCGGTACAGCAGTTCGCCCTTGTCGCCGTCGATGTACGTGATCGCCGAATTACAAGCTGCCGTCGACATGAAGCCCGGGTCGTACGTGAACTTGCCGGTCTGGCCGTACAGCTTGCGGATGTCGATCACGTCCGGGCCCATCGTGCCCTTGTAGATCGGCAGTTCGACGCTCGGCGAGTTGTCGCTGAACGATAGCGTGGCTTTAACATCAGACGGAGTCATGGCACATCCTCAATCGAAAATAGAAACGGGATTCGATAACGGGCGCAGCGCGTTACACCTTGGCGTTACACGTTGCGCAGCATCTCCAACAGCCGGTGAATGTCCTGGCTGTCTAGGTCGCCCTCTGGTTCCTTGCGCGCGAGGAGCAAGTCCATCAGGTCGTTGTCGCTCAGATCGAGCAGGCGCGACAACGCGCCTACGTCTGCATCGGTGAGGTCATGCTCGTATCTGCTGAAGAAACGCTCGAAAATGATGTCGTTTTCCAGCAGACCCCGCCGCGCGCGCCAGCGGAGGCGCGCGCGACGGTGCGGGTCGGATTGATGCGATTCGTCGCTCATCACAAACTTTAAACCGCGCGGCGAACCATCAGTTCCTTGATCTTGCCGATCGCCTTCGTCGGGTTCAGGCCCTTCGGGCAAACGTCGACGCAGTTCATGATCGTGTGGCAACGGAACAGACGGTACGGGTCTTCCAGGTTGTCGAGACGCTCGCCGGTGGCGGTGTCGCGGCTATCCGCGATGAAGCGGTAAGCCTGCAGCAGGCCGGCCGGGCCGACGAACTTGTCCGGGTTCCACCAGAAGCTCGGGCACGACGTCGAGCAGCTCGCGCACAGAATGCACTCGTACACGCCGTCGAGCTCGTCGCGTTCTTCCGGCGATTGGAGACGTTCCTTCTCCGGCGGCGGCGCGTCGTTGATCAGGTACGGCTTGATCGAGTGATACTGGTTGAAGAAGTGCGTCATGTCGACGATCAGGTCGCGCACGACGGGCAGGCCCGGCAGCGGGCGCAGCACGATCTTCTGCGGCAGGTCGTTCAGGTTCGTCAGGCACGCGAGACCGTTCTTGCCGTTGATGTTCATCGCGTCCGAACCGCACACGCCTTCGCGGCACGAACGGCGGAACGACAGCGTCTCGTCGACGGCCTTCAGCTTGACCAGTGCGTCGAGCAGCATGCGCTCATGCTGGATCTCGAGCTCGTACGTCTGCATGCGCGGTGCCGCGTCCTTGTCCGGATCGTAGCGGTAGACTTCAAAAATGCGTTTTGCCATTTCGGATTCCTTTGACTCGGCTTAGAACGTGCGCGGCTTCGGCGGCACGGAGTCGACCGTCAGCGGCTTCATTTGAACCGGCTTGTAGTCGAGGCGATCGCCTTTGCTGTACCACAGCGTGTGGCGCAGCCAGTTGTCGTCGTCGCGGTGTTCGTAATCGCTGTGCGCGTGCGCGCCGCGGCTTTCCTTGCGCGCTTCCGCCGACACCATCGTCGCGCGGGCAACTTCGATCAGGTTCTCCAGCTCGAGCGCTTCGACGCGCGCGGTGTTGAACACCTTCGACTTGTCCTTCAGGTGGATGTTTTCCACGCGGGCCTTCAGGCCGGCCATCTGGTCGACGCCTTCCTTCAGCAGCGCCGACGTGCGGAACACGCCTGCGTGCTTCTGCATCGTCGCGCGGATGTCGTTCGCGACGTCCTGCGTGTACTCGCCCGAGCTCGACTTGTCGAGCTTGTTCAGACGCGCCAGCGAGAACTCGCCTGCATCGGCCGGCAGCGGCTTGTGTTCCTTCTGGTTCTTCACGTGCTCGACGATGTGGTTGCCGGCCGCACGGCCGAATACCACGAGGTCCAGCAGCGAGTTCGTGCCGAGGCGGTTCGCGCCGTGCACGGACACGCACGAGCACTCGCCCACTGCGTAGAAGCCGTTGACCGGATCCTTGTGGCCGCGCGACGTGCCGACGACCTGACCGTGGATGTTGGTCGGGATGCCGCCCATCTGGTAGTGGATCGTCGGGACGACCGGGATCGGTTCCTTGATCGCGTCGACGTTCGCGAACTTCAGCGCGATTTCGCGGATCGACGGCAGACGCTTCATGATCGTCTCGGCGCCGATGTGCGACAGGTCGAGCAGCACGTGATCCTTGTTCGGACCGACGCCGCGACCTTCCTTGATTTCCTGGTCCATCGAACGCGACACGAAGTCACGCGGCGCCAGGTCCTTCAGCGTCGGTGCGTAGCGTTCCATGAAGCGCTCGCCGTTCGCGTTGCGCAGGATACCGCCTTCGCCGCGCACGCCTTCGGTGATCAGCACGCCCGCGCCGGCCACGCCGGTCGGGTGGAACTGCCAGAACTCCATGTCCTGCAGCGCGATGCCCGAGCGGGCAGCCATGCCGAGGCCGTCGCCGGTGTTGATGAACGCGTTGGTCGATGCCGCGAAGATCCGGCCTGCGCCGCCCGTCGCGAACAGCGTCGTCTTGCCTTCCATGATGTAGACGTCGCCCGTCTCCATCTCGAGGGCCGTCACGCCGAGCACGTCGCCGTCCGCGTCGCGGATCAGGTCGAGCGCCATCCATTCGACGAAGAACTGCGTCTTCGCCTCGACGTTCTGCTGGTACAGCGTGTGCAGCAGCGCGTGACCGGTACGGTCGGCGGCCGCGCATGCGCGCTGGACCGGCTTCTCGCCGTAGTTCGCGGTGTGGCCGCCGAACGGACGCTGGTAGATCGTGCCGTCCGCGTTACGGTCGAACGGCATGCCGAAGTGTTCCAGTTCGTACACGACGTTCGGTGCTTCGCGGCACATGAACTCGATCGCGTCCTGGTCGCCGAGCCAGTCGGAACCCTTGATCGTGTCGTAGAAGTGGAAGTGCCAGTTGTCTTCGCTCATGTTGCCGAGCGACGCGCCGATGCCGCCCTGTGCGGCCACCGTGTGCGAACGGGTCGGGAACACCTTCGACAGCACGCCGACCGACAGGCCCGCGCGCGACAGTTGCAGCGCTGCGCGCAAGCCCGAGCCGCCCGCGCCGACGATCACCACGTCGAACTTGCGGCGCGGCAGGGAAGTTTTGATTGCAGCCATTCTTTACACTCTCCAGAGAATCTGCGCGGCGTAGCCCGCACATGCGAGCAGCCAGACGATGGTCAGCGATTGCAGCAGCAGGCGCACACCGACGGGCTTCACGTAGTCCATCCAGATGTCGCGCACGCCGACCCATGCGTGGTAGAAGAGGGAAAGCAGCGTCACGAAGGTCGCGAGCTTCATCCATTGTGCGGAGAAGATCGATGCCCAGCCTTCGTACGAGAAGTCATGCGCGCCGAAGAACAGGACGAGCAGAATGACCGTGTAGACCGCCATGATCGTGGCGGTGACGCGCTGCGCGAGCCAGTCGCGCAGGCCGTAGTGAGCGCCGACGACGAGGCGCTTCGAGCCGATTCGGTTATTGGCTGCCATTTTCTTAGAATGCTCCGAACAGTTTGAGTGCCATGGCGATCGTCAGCGCGATCGAGACGACAAAGACGACGACGGCCGTCCGCTTGCCGCCTTCCTTCGAGACGGCGTCGTGGTTGACGTCCATCAGCAGGTGGCGAATGCCGGCGCAGAAATGGTGGAGGAACGCCCAGGACAGCGCGAGGACGATCAGCTTGACGACGATGTTGGAGAGGAAAGCCTTGAAGACTTCGAAGCTGAGCTCGGAGGTGAGGCTCTGGTCGAAGAGGAACAGCAGGAACGGCAGGAACAGGAACAGCAGCGCGCCGCTGACTCGGTGGAGAATCGACAATGTCGCCGCCAGCGGCATGCGATATTTCAAGGTGATGTCGCCGATTCCGATGTTCCGGTATTCCGGCCTCGGCTTTCTTACTGCGTCAGTCATGCTAGACCCCTACTATGTTGTCACACTAATCCGCGATTTTAGCGCCTTTTTATATCGCGCTGCAGCGAAAGTCTGCTCTGGATCATTACGCGAACGGGAATAAAGGCGGCCCGAAACGTGCTACGAGAAAATGCGAAACCCGCGTGCACGCTGCTTGTGCCGATCCGTCGTCAGCTCAAGTCATTCTGATAGTAATACCCGGTTGTGACATACCAGCCGCGCCGCACTTCCACCGGCCGGTCTCCGTATGTATAGGACACGCGCTCGACCGACAGCAACGGAAAACCCGCCGGCACGTGCAGCAGGTCGGCCACCGCCGGCTCCGCCGCCACCGCGCGGATCTTCTCCGTCGCGCGGATCATCCGCGTGCCGAATTCCGTCTCGAACATCGCGTAGAGCGGGCCCTTGTACTCGCTCAGCCGCTCGAACGTCAGCCCGCGGAACATCGCGCCCGGCAGCCAGATCTCGTCGAGCACCGTCACTTCGTTCTCGAACTCCAGCAGGCGACGCACCTGGACGACCGGATCGGCCGGCTTCAGGTCGAGCTGCCGCGCGATCTCGGCCGGCGCGCGCAGGCGCCGGCATTCGAGCAGGCGGCTCACGTGCGGATGCTCGGCGCCGTCGTCAGCCAGCAGCCGCAGGAAGCGGAACTGCGCGCGATCCTCATTGTGCGTCGCAACAAAAGTACCCTTGCCTTGCCGCCGGACCACGAGGTTTTCCGCGGCCAGCTCGTCGATCGCCTTGCGAACCGTGCCCTGGCTGACCTTGTAACGGGCAGCCAACTCCACTTCGCTCGGGATGATCTCGCCCGGCTTCCATTCACCGGATTCGAGACTTTGCGTGATCAATGACTTGATCTGCTGGTATAACGGACTGAATGTCGGCGACGGCGAAGCGGCCGGCGCAGGCGCCGGCACGGAATCGCCCGCGCCCGGCTGCCCTGGGCCGCCTGCGCCGGTCGGATTCGCGTTGTTCGCCTGGTTCGATGTCATGGCGCGCATTTCATCACAAACCGCGCTTTTTCGTCCACTCAAATTCCGCAAAACATCTGTCTTATATAAGACATATGATACCGTTTGACTTTGGGTCCATCGGCTCCTACACTCCGGGGCGAGCAAGGGTTCGCGGGTGCAAAATGCGTCCCCGGCTACGTGCCACGGCCGTCTCCAGGTTCACCGCGTCTGCCTTTCGCGAATCCTCCGCCCTGCTTCAATGCAACGCTACGCGTAACGCGCATAGAATGGCGTTTTGCCTAGCGTCCACCGCTTCACCCGTCCTGGAGATTTTCAATGGCTAAGCCCGCAAAGCGCGTTGCCGTCACCGGCGCCGCAGGTCAAATCGCTTACTCCCTGCTGTTCCGCATCGCGAACGGCGACCTGCTCGGCAAGGACCAGCCGGTCATCCTGCAACTGCTCGACCTCCCGCAAGCCCAAGCCGCCGTCAAAGGCGTCGTGATGGAACTCGACGATTGCGCGTTCCCGCTGCTCGCGGGCGTCGTGATCACCGACGATCCGAAGGTTGCATTCAAGGATGCAGACGTCGCGCTGCTGGTCGGTGCACGTCCGCGCTCGAAGGGCATGGAGCGCAAGGACCTGCTGTCGGCGAACGCCGAGATCTTCACGGTCCAGGGCGCTGCGCTGAACGAAGTCGCGAGCCGCGACGTGAAGGTGCTGGTCGTCGGCAACCCGGCGAACACCAACGCATACATCGCGATGAAGTCGGCACCGGATCTGCCGAAGAAGAACTTCACGGCGATGCTGCGCCTCGACCACAACCGCGCGCTGTCGCAGCTCGCCGCCAAGTCGGGCAAGCCGGTCGCGTCGATCGAGAAGCTTGCCGTGTGGGGCAACCACTCGCCGACGATGTACCCCGACTTCCGCTTCGCGACCGTCGAAGGCGAGTCGCTGCTGAAGCTGATCAACGACGACGTGTGGAACCGCGACACGTTCATCCCGACCGTCGGCAAGCGCGGCGCGGCGATCATCGAAGCGCGCGGCCTGTCGTCGGCGGCGTCGGCAGCCAACGCGGCGATCGACCACGTGCGTGACTGGGTCCTCGGCACGAACGGCAAGTGGGTCACGATGGGCATCCCGTCGGACGGCTCGTACGGCATCCCCGAAGACATCATCTACGGCGTGCCGGTCACGTGCGAAAACGGCGAGTACAAGCGTGTCGAAGGCCTCGAAATCGACGCGTTCTCGCGCGAGAAGATGGACGGCACGCTGGCCGAGCTGCTCGAAGAGCGCGACGGCGTCGCCCACCTGCTGAAGAACTAAGCAGGCTGCATGGCCGGGCCGCCTCCGGGCGGGCCGGCCACGGCACGGGCGGCGGGGCTGCAGCCGGCCCCGCCGCCCGATCCGATCCGGGCACGTTTTGCCGCTCCAGGCGCTCCGCGCGCCGGCCCAGAACGTGCCCGAATCCGATTTTCTCCACGTTGCCCGCTTCCTTGACGTAGAAGAGATGTCCGCGCTCACTCCTGCACAAGTGCTGTACGACGGGGCGTCCCCGCCCGCGATCCTGCCCTGCTGCGATCACTACGCGGGCAGCGAGAAGCTGATGCGCAAGTCGCTCGCGCTCCAGGCCGAACTCGGCCCCGTGTTCGACATCACGCTCGACTGCGAGGACGGCGCGGCCGTCGGCCAGGAAGCCGCGCACGCGCAGCTCGTCGCCGAATGCCTCGGCGGCGCCGAGAACCGCTTCGGGCGGGTCGGCGTCCGCATCCACGACTTTTCCCATCCCCACTGGCGCGACGACGTGCGCATCGTGCTGCGCGCCGCGCGCGCGCCGGCCTACGTCACGCTGCCTAAGATCGCCAGCGCCGCCGACGCGGCCGAGATGGTCGCGTTCATCGAAGGCACGCGCCGCGAGCTCGGCCTCGCGCAGCCGATTCCGGTGGACGTGCTGGTCGAGACGCACGGCGCGCTCGCCCAGGCGGCCGCGCTCGCCGCGCTGCCGCTGGTCGGCACGCTGAGCTTCGGGCTGATGGACTTCGTGTCCGCGCATCACGGCGCGATTCCCGATGCGGCGATGCGCTCGCCCGGCCAGTTCGACCATCCGCTCGTGCGCCGCGCGAAGCTGGAAATCGCCGCCGCCTGCCACGCGCACGGCAAGACGCCGTCGCACAACGTGACGACGGAAGTGCGCGACATGGCCGTCGTCGCCGGCGACGCGCGCCGCGCGCGCGACGAGTTCGCGTTCACGCGGATGTGGAGCATCCATCCCGCGCAGATCCGCCCGATCGTCGACGCGTTCGCGCCGCGCACCGATGAAGTCGCGCTGGCCGCCGAGATCCTGCTGGCGGCGCAGGCCGCCGACTGGGGCCCGACGCGCCACGGCGATACACTGCACGATCGCGCGAGCTACCGCTATTACTGGTCGGTGCTGCGCCGCGCGCGGGCGACCGGCCAGCCGGTGCCGGCCGAGGCCGCGCCGCTGTTCGGCCCGGCCGCCGGAGACGCGCGGTGAGCGCGCGCCGACACACGAATTTCATCGAATCACCGGGGCGCGAACCCGAGACGGGTTGGCGAAACGACAAAAAACGTAACGGAGCCCGAAAACCTGATATGAGCGCGGCCAAATAGGTGAAAATAGCGGCCGCTGCGCGCTTCCGGGGCGCGTGCAGTTTCAAACCGGCCGGCGGTGTCAGCTGCCGGCCCTTGTCAACTGATTATCGAAAGGTTCTGACTCCATGAAGAAACTCCTGATCGCTACCGCCATCGGCGCCTTGTCCGCCACGATGCTGGTGTCGGCTCCGAGCGCGTTCGCCCAGGATACGGCGACGACTGCGAAGAAGACGGCCAAGCGCCCGGCGCCGGCCAAGCGCATCGTTCCGCGCAGCAAGAAGGCGCAGGCGCGTGCCGCGGCCAAGGTCGATCCGGTACCGGACGGCGCGGCCAAGTGGTCGTGCAAGGACGGCCTGTCGTTCGACCTCGCCGGCGACATGAAGCGTGACCAGGTCGTCACGGTTCACTGGGCGAAGAAGAACTACAAGCTGCCGCGTCAGGCCACGACGACGGGCGCCGACACGTTCTACGATCCGGCCGCGGGCTTCAAGCTCGTCGTGATCCCGAGCAAGGCGATGCTGTTCAGCGACGCGAACGGCGGCGAGCGTCTCGCCGACGAATGCGTGACGCCGGAAATGGCGCAAGGCACGCCGGCTCCGACGCAATCGAACGAGCTGAAGCCGGCAACGAACTAAGCGCGCTCTCCCGAGCTCCTCGATGTCCGCCTCGGTCTCCAACGTCCGCCCCGCTCCGGATACGGTACTCGTCGATATCGTCGACTACGTGCTGAACACCGGCATCGACAGCGCGCTCGCGCTGGAGACGGCGCGTCATTGCCTGATCGACACGCTCGGATGCGGACTCGAGGCGCTGTCCTACCCGGCCTGCACCAAGCTGCTCGGCCCCGTCGTGCCCGGCACGATCGTGCCGAACGGCGCGAAGGTGCCCGGCACGTCCTTCCAGCTCGATCCCGTCCAGGCCGCTTTCGACCTCGGCGCGATGATCCGCTGGCTGGACTTCAACGACACCTGGCTCGCCGCCGAATGGGGTCATCCGTCCGACAACCTCGGCGGGATCCTGGCGACGGCCGACTGGCTGTCCCGCACGGCCGTCGCGGCCGGCAGGAAGCCGCTTGCCATGCGCGACGTGCTCGTCGCGATGATCCAGGCCCACGAGATCCAGGGCTGCCTCGCACTCGAGAATTCATTCAACGCAGTCGGGCTCGACCACGTGCTGCTCGTGAAAGTGGCGTCGACGGCCGTCGTCGGCCGCCTGCTCGGGCTCACGCGCGACGAGCTGATCAACGCGGTATCCAACGCATTCGTCGACGGCCACGCGCTGCGCACCTACCGCCACGCGCCGAACACCGGTTCGCGCAAGTCGTGGGCGGCCGGCGACGCGACGTCCCGCGCGGTGCGCCTCGCGCTGATCGCGAAAACGGGTGAAATGGGCTACCCGTCGGCGCTCACCGCGAAAACCTGGGGCTTCTACGACGTGCTGTTCGACGGCAAGCCGTTCCGCTTCCAGCGCCCGTACGGCACGTACGTGATGGAAAACGTGCTGTTCAAGATCGCGTTCCCCGCCGAATTCCATGCGCAGACGGCCGCCGAGGCCGCGCTGCAGCTGCACGCGCAGCTCGCCGCGGCGGGCCGCACGACCGACGAGATCAGCCGGATCACGATCCGCACGCACGCGGCCGCGATCCGCATCATCGACAAGCAGGGCCCGCTCGCCAATCCGGCCGACCGCGACCACTGCATCCAGTACATGGTCGCCGTGCCGCTGCTGTTCGGCCGGCTGACCGCGGCCGATTACGAAGACGCGGTCGCCGCCGATCCGCGCATCGACGCGCTGCGCGCGAAAACCGTGTGCGTCGAGGATCCGCGGTTCACGAAGGATTACCATGACCCGGCCAAGCGGTCGATCGCGAATGCGCTGACGATCGAATTCGCGGACGGGTCCACGCTTGCCGAAGTAGCGGTCGAATACCCGATCGGCCATCAGCGACGCCGTGCGGACGGCATCCCGCTCCTGGTCGAGAAGTTCCGGACCAACCTCGCCCGCCGTTTCCCGGCAAAGCAGCAACAAGCGATTCTCGACGTGTCGCTGGACCAGGCAAAGCTCGAAGCGATGCCGGTCGATGAGTACGTCGACTTGTATGTGATATAGCCGTCATCTACAGGACTCTTTGTTTCCTAGCCTTAAACCCAGGAAAATCACCATGGCCCACAATCTCCACAAGACCCTCAAGGAATTCGACAGCGGTTCCGGCAAAGGCAAGTTCTACTCGCTGCCGCAGCTCGGCAAGGAACTGAAGACGAAGATCGAGCGCCTCCCGGTGTCGATCCGTATCGTGCTCGAGTCCGTGCTGCGCAACTACGACGGCAAGAAGATCACCGAAGAACACATCGAGCAGCTCGCGAACTGGCAGCCGACCGCGAAGCGCGTCGACGAGATTCCGTTCGTGGTGTCGCGCGTCGTGCTGCAGGACTTCACGGGCGTGCCGCTGCTCGCCGACATCGCGGCCATGCGCGGCGTCGCGGAGCGTTCGGGCAAGAATCCGAAGAAGATCGAGCCGCTGGTCCCGGTCGATCTCGTCGTCGACCACTCGGTGCAGATCGACTACTTCCGCCAGAAAGACGCGCTCGACCTGAACATGAAGCTGGAATTCCAGCGCAACAACGAGCGCTACCAGTTCATGAAGTGGGGCATGCAGGCGTTCGACACGTTCAAGGTCGTGCCGCCGGGCGTCGGCATCGTCCACCAGGTGAACCTCGAATATCTCGCGCGCGGCGTCCACAAGAAGACGGACGGCGGCGACACCGTGTACTACCCGGATACCCTCGTCGGCACGGACAGCCACACGACGATGATCAACGGCATCGGCGTGGTCGGCTGGGGCGTGGGCGGCATCGAGGCTGAAGCCGGCATGCTCGGCCAGCCGGTGTACTTCCTGACGCCGGACGTCGTCGGCGTCGAGCTGAAGGGCAAGCTGCGCGAAGGCGTGACGGCCACCGACCTGGTGCTGACGATCACCGAAATGCTGCGCAAGGAAAAGGTCGTCGGCAAGTTCGTCGAGTTCTTCGGCGAAGGCACGAAGTCGCTGTCGCTGCCGGACCGCGCGACGATCGGCAACATGGCGCCGGAATACGGCGCGACGATGGGCTTCTTCCCGGTCGACGAAAAGACCATCGAATACTTCGAAGGCACGGGCCGCACGAAGGCGGAGATCGCCGCGTTCGAGAACTACTTCAAGGCACAGAAGCTGTTCGGCATTCCGAAGGCCGGCGACATCGACTACACGAAGACGGTCACGCTGGATCTTGCAACCGTCGCCCCGTCGCTGGCCGGCCCGAAGCGCCCGCAGGACCGCATCGAGATCGGCAACGTCAAGTCGACGTTCACCGAGCTGTTCTCGAAGCCGGTCGCGGAAAACGGCTTCGCGAAGAAGGCGGACGACCTGAACGCGCAGTACACGACGAGCAACGGCGTCGACGTGAAGAACGGCGACGTGCTGATCGCCGCGATCACGTCGTGCACGAACACGTCGAACCCGAGCGTGCTGCTGGCTGCCGGCCTGCTCGCGAAGAAGGCCGTCGAAGCCGGCCTGACCGTCGCGCCGCACATCAAGACCTCGCTCGCGCCGGGATCGCGCATCGTCACCGAATACCTGACGAAGACGGGCCTGCTGCCCTACCTCGCGAAGCTCGGCTTCGAAGTCGCCGCCTACGGCTGCACGACCTGTATCGGCAACGCGGGCGACCTGACGCCGGAACTGAACGAAGCGATCACGAAGAACGACATCGTCGCGGCAGCCGTGCTGTCGGGCAACCGTAACTTCGAAGCGCGCATCCACCCGAACATCCGCGCGAACTTCCTCGCGTCGCCGCCGCTGGTCGTCGCCTACGCGATCGCCGGCAACATCACGCGCGACCTGATGACCGAGCCGGTCGGCAAGGGCAAGGACGGCTACGACATCTACCTCGGCGACATCTGGCCGACGAGCGAGGAAATCCACGCGCTGCTCAAGTTCGCGCTCGACCCGAAGAAGTTCGAGGACAACTACTCGAAGCTGACCAAGAAGGGCGACCTCTGGAGCAAGATCGAGGGCGAGACGGGCCAGGTCTACGACTGGCCGAAGTCGACCTACATCGCGGAGCCGCCGTTCTTCGGCAACGACTTCTCGATGGAGCCGGCCGATTCGATCCCGACGGTCAAGGGCGCGCGCGCGCTGGGCATCTTCGGTGACTCGGTCACGACCGACCACATCAGCCCGGCAGGCTCGATCAAGGAAGACTCGCCGGCAGGCAAGTGGCTGAAGGAGAACGGCGTGCAGAAGGCCGACTTCAACAGCTACGGTTCGCGCCGCGGCAACCACGACGTGATGATGCGCGGCACGTTCGCGAACGTCCGGATCAAGAACCTGATGATCCCGGCGAAGGCGGACGGCACGCGCGTCGAAGGCGGCCTGACGATTCACCAGCCGAGCGGCGAACAGCTGTCGATCTACGATGCGGCGATGAAGTACGTCGACGCCGACACGCCGACCGTCGTGTTCGCGGGCGAAGAATACGGCACGGGCTCGTCGCGCGACTGGGCCGCGAAGGGCACGCAACTGCTCGGCGTGAAGGCCGTGATCGCACGCAGCTTCGAGCGGATCCACCGCTCGAACCTGGTCGGCATGGGCGTGCTGCCGCTGCAGTTCAAGGGCGCGGACAGCATCCAGTCGCTCGGCATCACCGGCGAAGAGACCTACGACATCGAAGGCCTCGGCGACGACTTCAAGCCGCAGCAGGACGTCACGCTCGTGATTCACCGCAAGAACGGCGAAACGACCCGCGTGCCGGTGCTGCTGCGCATCGATACGCCGATCGAAGTCGACTACTACAAGCACGGCGGTATCCTGCCGTTCGTGCTGCGCTCGCTGCTCGCAGCGTAAGCGCGCGGCTTTTGCAGGTGCCGCAGCCGCCTCGCGGCGGTTGCGGCCGATTTGGATGCCCGACCTCGTGTCGGGCTTTTTTTTGCCTGCGCGGCGGTGTGCCGGCGCGCCGGTGCGTCATGCGGCCTTGTCGGCGCGCGTCCTGCCGCCTGCGGCCGGCCGCGCGTTCTTCTTCAGGTGCGCGCGGTTGTAGTCGATCGCCGCGCGAACGAGACGCTTCAGCGCCCGTTTGTCGAGCTTGTCGCCTTCGAGGAAATCGATCGCACGCCGCGCATTGCCTTCAAGGCCCGCATTGAACAGCCCGTCGGGATCGGGCAGCTGCGCGCCATGCATGAACGTGAGCTTCACCTTGCCCTTGTGCGCATTCGCGACCGCGATCATCCCGTCGCACGACCACACCGGGCTGCCCATCCATTTCCATTCCTCGACGATGCCTTCGTCGGCGGCGACGATCGTCTCGCGCAGTTCGGCGAACGTCTTGCCGCGCCAGTCGGCGATGCCTGCGATCAGCGCGTCGATGCGGGCCGACGGTTCCAGGTCGGAGGCGCTCATGCACGGCCCTCCTCGTCGTCATCGGGGCGCGCGAGCACCTGCTCGAGCGACGCGAAGAACTGCGTCCAGCCGTGCTGCGCACCGCGGTACGCCTGCTCCTGATCCGCGCGGAAACCGGCCTGCTCCATCCGCAACAGCGTGCCGACCGGCGTCGGCGTGAGCGTCCAGGTGACGACGCTTTCCAGTCCGTACGCAGCCCACGTGTAGGACAGCACGCGCTGCGGCTCGATCGTCAGCGACGTGCAGTCGACCGAACCCCAGTCCGCGCGGAAGCTGAACGCGCGGCCTGCGACGGGCTCGAAATCGCTCTGCATCAGCCATGCCTCGATCAGATGCGGTTGCGTGAGCGCACGCCAGACCTTCTCCGGCGGATGCGACAGTTCCCGTTCGACGACGACGGTGCGTGTTTCAGTGGTGGCTTGGTTCATTACTGATCCATCCTCTTGAGCAGATCTTCGAGCGCGTCGAACCAGTTCTGCCAGAAGCCTGCCATCTGGCTGGTCCAGTCGATCAACGGAGTCAGCGCTTGCGGCTGCGCGCTGTAGTGCGTCTGCCGGCCTTCGTGGCGGTCGCTCACGAGCCCGGCCTGCTTCAGTACCCCCAGATGCTTCGATACCGCCGGCTGCGACACGCCTGCGTGCGCCGTCAGCGCGGCGACCGTCAGTTCGCCCTCCTCGCACAGCCGCTCGAAGAGCGCGCGGCGGGTCGGATCGGCGAGCGTCCTGAACAGCATGTCGGGGACGTTTTGCATGGCTTGATTCATAACCCGATAGTTATGGATTCAAGAATATCCCCGGATCGACGCACGTCAAGGAGCGATTTCGCAGGAAGCATCAGGCGATCCTGCAGCAGGGCCGTTCGCCGGAACGGACGGAATGGCGGCGAATCGGCTTGCGAAGAACATCACGCGCGCGTCGAGGCAGCGCCACCGTCCGATTCGAGCGTTTCCTCTAATCCGCTCGCCGGACGCTCCAACCGAAAGCACGCTGCAAGACTCGCCACTACGTCGTTCCACAGTTCGGGAAACGCGCGCGATCGACGGGTTCCGTTTTTGTGCATTCGCGCATTCGTACGTCGTCGCGCCGGCCGCGCGGCAACGCCTGACCACATATTGCAACGCGCAATGCGTTCACGCGCGATCGAAAGCGCCGCTCACACACGGTCCTTCGCTCTGCAATCGCGCGCATTCCGCTGCCGCAATGAACGAGTCGTGCGCGCAAACGCCAGCGACCGATGCGCGGTCGCGTGGCGAACCGGTTCCCTTTGCCGCGGGCCGCTGCCGCATGCATGAACGACGCATCGCCGGCACGCGAGCACGCCGATGTCAGAACTGACAGCTATGGAAACTGGCAGCTACCTGAACGGCACCGACGCCCTACGCTCGTCACCGCTCGCGGCCCCACAAGGGCCCGGGCTTCCAGCAACGTCGTCTCTCCTAAAAAGGACTCGCGATGAAAAGGAACGCCTGGTTTGCCCTTCCCCTTCCGTCGCCGCGCCGCCTCGCGTGCGCGTGGCCGCTCGTGCTCGCCGCCGGCGCGGCACATGCGGCGACGGACTGGGTCGACACCCACACGAAGGCCTTTCTGACCGGCCCGCAATTGATGGCGCGCAGCGCCGCACCTTCGCTCGAACTCGCGGCCGGCGAAACGGCCGACATCGTCGTCAGCCTGAAGCTGCGCAACGCCGCGCAGCTCAAGCAGCTCGCGCACGACGTGAACCGGCCCGGCAACGCGCATTACCGCCAGTACCTGACGCACGAACAGTTCCTCGCCCGCTACGCGCCCACCGACGCGCAAGTGAAATCGGTCGTCGACTATCTGCGCAAGAGCGGCTTCGTGAATATCGAGGTCGCGCCGAACCGGCTGCTGGTGTCCGCGCGCGGCACGGCCGGCACGGTGAAGACCGCGTTCAACACGTCGCTCGTGCACTTCGAGTACGCGGGCCGCTCGGGCTTCGCGAACGCGTCGACCGCGCAGGTGCCGCGCGCGCTCGGAGACGTCGTCGGCTCGGTGCTCGGGTTGCAGAACGTCGCGCGCGCACGGCCGATGCTGCGCATCGGCAACGTCGCGAAGCCACAGGCGCTCGCGGCCGGCACGGCCACCGGCCACTATCCGAAGGAATTCCCGGGCCTCTACAACGCGACCGGCGTGCCGACCGCGGCCGGCGTGAGCGTCGGCATCATCACGATCGGCGGCGTGTCGCAGACGCTGCAGGACCTGAAGCAGTTCACGTCGAGCAACGGCTACGGCACGGTCGCAACCCAGACCGTGAAGACCAACGGCACCGGCACGACCGGCAGCTACAGCGACGACCAGGACGGCCAGGGCGAATGGGATCTCGACAGCCAGTCGATCGTCGGCTCGGCCGGCGGCCAGGTCGGCAAGCTCGTGTTCTACATGGCGGACCTGAACGCCGCCGGCAACACGGGGCTCACGCAGGCGTTCAACCGCGCGGTGTCGGACAACACCGCGAAGGTGATCAACGTGTCGCTCGGCTGGTGCGAGACCGACGCGAACGCGGACGGCACGATCGACGCCGAAGAGCAGATCTTCACGACGGCTGCCGCGCAGGGTCAGACGTTCTCGGTGTCGTCGGGCGACGAAGGCGTGTACGAGTGCAACAACCGCGGCTATCCGGACGGCGCGAACTACACGGTGTCGTGGCCGGCCGCGTCGCCGCACGTGCTCGCGATCGGCGGCACGACGCTGTACACCACGTCGGCGGGTGCGTTCTCGAACGAAACGGTGTGGAACGAAGGCCTCGACGGCAACGGCAAGCTGTGGGCGACGGGCGGCGGCGTCAGCACGGTGCTGCCGGCGCCGGCGTGGCAATCGGGCAGCAATCGTCAGTTGCCCGACGTATCGTTCGATGCCGCGCAAAGCACGGGCGCGTACATCTACAACTACGGTCAGTTGCAGCAGATTGGCGGCACGAGCCTCGCCGCGCCGATCTTCACCGGCTTCTGGGCGCGTCTGCTCGCGGCGAACGGCACGGGCCTCGGTTTCCCGGCCGCGAAGTTCTATGCGGACATCCCGTCGAATCCGTCGCTCGTGCGCTATGACGTCGTGTCAGGGAACAACGGCTATCAGGGGTATGGCTACAGAGCAGGCACCGGCTGGGATCTGACGACCGGCTTCGGCAGCCTGAACATCGCGAACCTCAACAAGCTGATCCAGACGGGCGGCTTCTGAGCCTGACGCGAAGGCCGGTGCGCGGCGGTCGTTCGCTGCGCACCGGCCGGGAAAGATTCGGAAAACGGGCGGGCGCGGAGCCCTACTCCGTCGCCCGCTCGTTCGTCGCTGTCGTCGCTGTCGTCGCTGTCGTCGCTGTCGTCGCTGCCGTCGCGACCGACGCAACCGGCGCGCCGGCCCGATGCGATGGCGCGAAGAGCCGCAGCCCGCTCGCCACGCTCGCCGCTCCGGCAAAACCCGCCCCGAGCATCAGCGCGAGCGTCGGCCCGTGACGCCCCGCGATCCCGAACGACAGCGCGACGAGCGCCGCGCCGGTCGCCTGCCCGATCAGCCGCGCGGTCGCGATGATCCCGCTCGCACCGCCGCTGCGCTCGGGCGGCGCGCTCGACATCAGCGCCTTCAGGTTCGGCGACTGGAAGAAGCCGAAGCCCGCGCCGCACAGCATCATCCGCCAGCCGATGTCGACGACGCTCGGCGCTGCCGGCAATGCCGCGAGCGACACCATCCCCGTGCTCAGCAATGCGAGCCCGATCGCACCGAGCAATCCGGGCGGATAACGGTCGGACAAGCGGCCCGCGATCGGCGCGGCGAGCGCGACGATCGCCGACCACGGCGTCATCAGGAACCCGGTCTCGACCGCGTCGCGATGCAGGACGGTTTCGAAGTAGAACGGCAGCGACACGAACGCGAGCCCCTGCGCGGCAAACGCGCACACGGCCGTCAGCGCGGACAGCGTGAACACGGGTCGGCGAAACAGGTCGACCGGCAGCATCGGCGCCGGGTGCCCGGCCTGGCGGCGGATCAGCAGCCAGCCGAACGCGAGCGCGACCGCCGCGGCCGCGAACACGACGGACAGCGGCCCGCGCTGCGCGAATTCTCCGAGCGCGAAGATCAGCGACGCGAACGTGATCACGTTGAACAGCGCGGCGAGCGGATCGAACGCGTGCTTGCCCCGCGCCGTCTGCGGCAGCGACGGAATCGCCACGGCAAGCGCGAGCACGCCGAGCGGCACGTTCACCGCGAACAGCCACGGCCATGCGGCCAGCGACAGGATCAGCGACGCGATCGTCGGCCCCACCGCGAACGACACGCCGACGACGAGCGCGTTGAAGCCGACGCCGCGCCCGAGCCGGTGCGCGGGAAACAGGTTGCGGATCAGCGCGACGTTCACACTCATGATCGCGCTCGCGCCGAAGCCCTGCACGATCCGCGCCGCCGTCAGCTGCGGCAGCGTCGCCGCGAGCGAGCAGCCGAGCGACGCGAGCGTGAACACCGCGAGGCCGCCGACATACACGCGCTTGTGGCCGACGATGTCGCCGAGCGACGCGAACGGCAGCAGCGTCGCGACCATCGCGAGCTGGTACGCGTTGATGATCCACACCGACGCGGCCGGCGACGCGTGCAGGTCGGCGGCGATCGCGGGCAGCGCGGTGTTCGCGATCGCGGTGTCGAGCGTCGCGAGCGCGACGGCCAGCAGCACGGCGGACATCGCGCGCCAGTTGACGGCCGGCTCCCGGGTGCCGGCGGGGGATGCGAATTCGGACAAGATGAGGCTCGGCTGACTGACGAGCGACGCGCGGCGTCGCGGATTGAGCGGCGCGGCAACGGGCGCTCCGTGCGTGCGACGGCAACGGAACGCGCGGCACCACGAGCCGTATTGTTGCAGAGCCGCATCGAACGTGCAGGCAACCGCTTCGTCAGTCAGCGAAACGAAAGCTTCGCCGCGCCGGGTCAGGCGCGCGGCTTCGTTGAGAACGCAACGATCGCCGGCCCGGCAGCCGGCTCAACGTCACGCATCCGGCCGCCGTTACGACACCGCGCGCCGCGCGTTGCGGCCGCGCAGCCATTCGAGCGCGAGCAGCAGGCTCGTCGAGAAGATGATCAGGATCGTCGCGAGCGCAGCGATCGTCGGGCTGATGTTCTCGCGAATGCCGGTGAACATCTGGCGCGGCAGCGTCGTCTGGTCCGCGCCCGCGAGGAACAGCGTGACGACGACTTCGTCGAACGACGTCGCGAACGCGAACAGCGCGCCCGACATCACGCCCGGCGCGATCACCGGCAGCGTCACGCGGAAGAACGTCGTGACGGGGTTCGCGCCGAGCGACAGGCTCGCGCGCACCAGGTTCTGGTTGAAGCCCTGCAGCGTCGCGGCCACGGTCGTCACGACGAACGGCACGCCGAGCGCCGCGTGCGCGGCGATCAGGCCGGTGTAGGTGTTCGCGAGCCCGAGCGGCGCGAAGAACAGGTACATGCCGACGCCGACCACGACGACCGGCACGATCATCGGCGACAGCAGCACGGCCATCAGCAGCCCCTTGCCGCGGAAGTCCGCCTTCGTGAGGCCGATCGCGGCGAGCGTGCCGAGCACGGTCGCGACGACGGTCGCCGACGGCGCGACGATGAAGCTGTTCTTCGCGGCCATCCGCCACTCGTCGGATGCGATCAGGTTCTCGTACCAGCGCGTCGAGAAGCCCGGAATCGGATAGACGAGGAACGTGCTCGACGAAAACGACAGCGGCACGATCGCGAGCACCGGCAGGATCAGGTACAGCAGCGTCAGCACGACGAGCACGCGCAACGCGACGTACCACGCGCGCTCGGCGAACGACATGTGCGGCGCGAACAGCGGCCTGGCGAGTTTCATGGTCGGCTTCCCCTTCCCGTTTTCCTGTCCCCGGCGCTCAGCCGAGGCTCACGTTGGTGCGCGTGAAGCGCCCGTACACCGCATACAGCACCAGCGTCGCCGCGAGCAGCAGCCCGCCGAGCGCGCACGCCATGCCCCAGTTGATCGTCACGTTCGTGAAGTACGCGACGTAGTAGCTGACCATCTGGTCGTTCGGCCCGCCGAGCAGCGCGGGCGTGATGTAGTAGCCGATCGCGAGGATGAACACGAGCAGCGCGCCCGCGCCGACGCCCGGATAGGTCTGCGGCACGTACACGCGCCAGAACGCGGCGAACGGATGGCTGCCGAGCGACACGGCCGCGCGCTGGTAAGTCGGCGGGATCGACTTCATCACGCTGTACAGCGGCAGGATCATGAACGGCAGCAGGATGTGCGTCATCGAGATGTACACGCCGACGCGGTTGAACAGCAGCGTCAGCGGATGCGAGATCAGCCCGGCGCCGATCAGCGCGGTGTTGATCAGCCCCTCGCTCTGCAGCAGCACGATCCATGCGGCGACGCGCACCAGCACCGAGGTCCAGAACGGAATCAGCACGAGGATCATCACGAGGTTCGCGCGGCGCTCGGACAGCGTCGAGATCCAGTACGCGAGCGGATAACCGAGCAACAGCGCGAACAGCGTGACCGCGACGCCGATCACGAACGTGCGGCCGAAGATCGCCAGATAGATCGACTGGTCGGGATCGGCCCGCACGATCTGGCCGAAGCCGTCCTGCTTGTGGTCGAGCGCGGCGAGCAGGTAGAACGGCGACACCTGGCTGCCGTTCTTCGCGATCGCCTGCCAGTACGCGGGTTCGCCCCAGCGCGAATCGAGGTCGATCAGCTTCGCGCGGGTCTGCGCGGGTGTCAGAGCCGCGGTGCCTGCGCCCTCCTCGCCCTTCAGCGGCATCGCGCGCGCCGTCTTCGCGACGAGCGAGCGGTAGCCGGGAATCTCGGTGTTCAGGCGCCGCGCGAGCGCGCCCATCGCCTCGCTGTCGGCGACCTTCGTCATGTCGGCCGCGAGTGCGGCATACGCGGCATCGGCCGGCGGTGTCTTGCGGTCCCAGCCCGACAGCGCGGCCACCGTGTTCGGCAGCGCGGTCGCGATCTCCGGGTTCTGCACCGCGCGCGTGAGCAGCGTGCCGATCGGCACGACGAAGATGAGCAGCAGGAAGATCGCGAGCGGCGCGATCAGCAGCAACGCCATCGTGCGCTTGCGGGCCTCGGCGGCCTTCAGCTCGCGCTTGAGCGCGGCTGTCGACGGCGAGGAAGGAGCGATCGTCATCGTGTTCAACGGTTCTCT
This sequence comes from Burkholderia sp. BCC1998, assembly GCF_905339875.1. Classification (NCBI taxonomy): domain Bacteria; kingdom Pseudomonadati; phylum Pseudomonadota; class Betaproteobacteria; order Burkholderiales; family Burkholderiaceae; genus Burkholderia; species Burkholderia sp. BCC1998. The sequence goes on along the minus strand of NZ_CAJPHE010000019.1, from coordinate 43,008 downwards.
CCGGCCGGGCTCGATCCGGCGGAATGCCGCGCGACGCGTTCGACGCGCCGCGCGGCAGGTTGCATCAGGACACCTGAGTAGCGGTTACTTCGTCGCCCACGCGGCGAAGCGCTGCTCGAGCTCGTCGCTGTGGTCGGTCCAGAAGCCGATGTCCTCCAGCACCGCGTTCTTGCCGTTGGCCGGCGAGTTCGGCAGGTTCGCGAGCGTCTTCGCGTCGAGCGACTTGATCGCCGCGACGTTCGCGGGGCCGTACGCGATGTGATGCGCATACTCTTGCTGCGGCTTCGGCGTCAGCGTGTACGCGATGTACTGTTCGGCCAGCGCCTTGTTCGGGGAGCCCTTCGGAATCGCCCAGTAGTCGAGGTCGTAGATGCTGCCGTTCCACACGACCTTCAGGTTCTTGCCTTCCTTCTGCGCGGCGTCGATGCGGCCGTTGTACGCGGTCGACATCACGACGTCGCCGGCCACGAGGAACTGCGGCGGCTGCGCGCCAGCTTCCCACCACTGGATGTACGGCTTCAGTTCGTCGAGCTTCTTGAACGCGCGATCCTGGCCGGCCTTCGTGCCGAGCACCTTGTATACGTCCTTCGTCGAAACGCCGTCGGCCATCAGCGCGAACTCGAGGTTGTAGCGCGCGCCCTTGCGCATCCCGCGCTTGCCGGGGAATTTCTTCACGTTCCAGAAATCGGCCCAGCCGGTCGGCGCGGTCTTCAGCTTGTCGGCGTTGTACGACAGCGCGGTCGACCACACGAAGAAACCGACGCCGCACACCTGCGGCGATTCCGGAATCAGGTCGGACTTCTTCGCGATCTTCGACCAGTCGAGCTTCTCGTACAGCCCTTCGTCGCAGCCGCGGTTCAGGTCGCCCGACTCGACTTCGACCACGTCCCAGTTGACGTGCTTCGCCTCGACCATCGCCTTCACTTTCGCCTGCTCGCCGTTGTACTCGACGGCCGTGACCTTGTTGCCGGTCGCCTTCTCGAACGGCTGGTTGAATGCGGCCTTCTGTGCGTCGCCGTTCGCGCCGCCGAAGTTGACGACCGTGAGTTCGGCCGCCGTGGCCGATGCGCCGACGACGGCGAGCGCCAGTGCGAGCGCGGTGCGACGCGCGGTAGTGCTTGCTCCGTTCATGATGGTTCCTCTCCTCTCGTGGTGGAAGTGGGCAGTTGTTGTTGACGACGTGCAGCGATAAAGCGGGAAAACCCTGTGTCAGGCGAACACGCGCAGGTGCTCGGGCGCGAAAGCGAGCGATACCGGCGCGCCGGGCGAGAACGCGTCGAGCGCGCCCGTGCCGAGCGGCACCTTCACGAAGCATTCGTCCTGGCCCGGCAGCGCGCAGCGCATGCGCACGTGATCGCCGAAATAGATGAGGCTGCGCGCCTCGCCGGTGACGCGGTTGGCGGTGCTGCCGTTCATGTGCCCGTTCGCGAGGCTCATGCGTTCGGGGCGGATGCACGCGACGGCCGGCGCGCCTTCGGCCGCGTCGCCGATGCGGCGCCCGACGAGCTGCGTGCCGTCGTCCAGCCGGAATTCGCAGAATTCGCCGTCGACGCGCGCGATGGTGCCGCGCAGCCGGTTGCTGTCGCCGATGAAGTTCGCGACGAATTCGTTGCACGGCGATTCGTACAGGCGGTCGACGGTATCGAGCTGCTGCACGATGCCCTTGTCGAACACGGCGACGCGATCGGACATCGTCAGCGCCTCGCCCTGGTCGTGCGTCACGTACACGAAGGTCACGCCGAGCTTCTCGTGCAGCGCCTTCAGTTCGTACTGCATGTGTTCGCGCAACTGCTTGTCGAGCGCGCCGAGCGGCTCGTCCATCAGCACCAGCTTCGGCTCGAACACGAGGGCACGCGCGAGCGCGATGCGCTGCTGCTGGCCGCCCGACAGCTGCGCCGGATAGCGCTTCGCGAAACGCTCCATCTGCACCATCTTCAGCGCATGCGCGACGCGCTCCGCGCGCTCGGCGGCCGCGAGCTTGCGCACCGTCAGCGGATACGCGACGTTCTGCTCGACCGTCAGGTGCGGAAACAGCGCGTAGTTCTGGAACACCATGCCGATGTTGCGCTTGTGCGGCGGCACGGTATTCAGCAGTTCCCCGTCGAGGCGGATCTCGCCGCCCGTCGGGAACTCGAAGCCCGCCAGCATCATCAGGCAGGTGGTCTTGCCCGAGCCGGACGGCCCGAGCAGCGTCAGGAATTCCCCTCGGTGGATATCGAGGTCGAGCGATTTGACGACCAGCGTCTCGCCGTCGTAGGTCTTCCGCACGCCGCGAAAGCTGACGATCACATCATCGGACTTCATCGTGGCTGTCCCCTTGCTGCGCGACAAACGTTTTTGAGATGCGAGCCACTATACGGCGCGCACGGTTCTATACTAGGGAACCATTTCAATATTCCTAGTAGGACCACTTTGGATACCGTGATCCTGGGCGACTGGCTCTCGGCCCGTCTCGACCGCGGCTCGTCCGAGCCGATGTACCGGCAACTGCTGCAACTGATGCAGCAGGCCATTCTCACCGGAGAATTAGGGCCAGGCACAAAGCTGCCGAGTTCGCGCACGCTCGCGGCAGACCTGTCGATCGCGCGCAATACCGTGCTGCACGTGTACGACCAGCTGACGGCCGAAGGCTACGTGCTGACGACGACCGGCAGCGGTACCTACGTGGCCGACACGCGGCCGGACGCGGCCGCGATCCGCGTGCCGGGCGCCGCCGCACCGCCGCCGTCCGATGCCGATGCGGCGCTGCAGCAGGACGCACAAGGCGGCCTGTCGATGCGCGGCCGGCAGCTGATCGAGCACGCGGGCGTGTCGCGGCGCCAGTGGGGCGCGTTCATGCCGGGCGTGCCGGACGTGTCGGAATTCCCGAGCCGCACCTGGAGCCGCCTGCAGGCGCGCCTGTGGAAGGAAGCGAATCCCGAATTGCTGACCTATGCGCCGGGCGGCGGCTACCGGCCGCTGCGCCGCGCGCTCGCCGACTACCTGCGCGTCGCGCGCTCGGTCAAATGCTCGCCGGACCAGGTGATCATCACGACCGGCATCCACCAGTCGATCGACCTCGCGGTGCGGCTGCTGTCCGACATCGGCGATCGCGCGTGGGTCGAGGAGCCGTGCTACTGGGGCGTGCGCAGCGTGCTGCAGGCGACCGGCCTCGCGCTCACGCCGGTGCCGGTCGACCAGGAAGGCCTCGATCCGAGCGCGGGCGACATGCAGCATCCGCCGCGGCTCGTACTCGTCACGCCGTCGCATCAGTATCCGCTCGGGATGGTGATGAGCCTCGCGCGCCGCCGGATGCTGCTCGAGTACGCACGCCAGCACCGCTGCTGGATCATCGAGGACGACTACGACAGCGAATTCCGCTACGGCAGCCGCCCGCTCGCGTCGCTGCAGGGGCTCGACGACGGCGGCCGCGTGATCTACGTCGGCAGCCTCGGCAAGATGCTGTTCCCGGGCCTGCGGATGGGCTACATGGTCGTGCCGGAGCATCTGGTCGACACGTTCCGCACCGGGCTGTCGGAGCTGTATCGCGAGGGCCAGCTGATGCAGCAGGCCGTGCTCGCGGAGTTCATCATGGACGGGCACCTGACTTCGCACGTCAGGCGGATGCGCACGCTGTACGGCGAGCGCCGGCAGTTGCTGATCGATGCGATCCATGCGCGCTTCGGCGACGCGTTGCCTGTGATGGGCGACGAGGCGGGACTCCATCTGGTGCTCGGCCTGCCCGACACGTGCGACGATCGCGCGGTCACGCAAAGCGCGTTCGACGCGGGCGTGATCGTGCGCCCGCTGACCAGCTACTACAGCAGCCTGGACACTGCGCGGCGCGGGCTGCTGCTCGGCTACGCGTGCGTCGCGCACGAACGCATCGGCCCCGCGTTCGACACGCTCGCGGCCACCATCGAACAGCATCTGCCGCGGCGCTTCACGCGCGCGGCATGAGCGCGTGCGCGATTGCGCGCATTACTGCGCGGCAGCCGCGCCGCGGTCGAGCGACGCCGCGCGCAGCGCTTCGCCGGGCTTCGTGAACATGCGCTGACGCAGCGCGGCGATCTGCGCGTCGCGATCCTGCGGCGACAATCCGGCCGCGCCGATCTGCGCACGCTGCGCCGCATAGTCGGCGTAGTGGCTCTGCCACGACGCGTCCTCCTGCTGCATCTGCGCGACGCGCGCGGCGGCTTCCGGGCCGAGTGTCTGCGTCAGTTGCGCGCGCATCGCATCGGGCGTCGCCCCGCTCTTCCGTAATTGCGCGATCTGGTCGATCGCGGCCTGCTGCCGGTCGGCCTTCTGCCGTGCCGCGCGTTCGTCGGCCGGCATCTGCTGCGCGAGCGCCGCGAGCCGCTCCGCCTTTTGCGCCTCCGTCAGCGCAGGGTCCTGCGTAATCTTCAGCCGCGCGAGATCGTAGCGCTGCCGCCACTGCTCGGTGCCGAAGAACGGCTGGCTCCAGTCGCCGAGCGTCCGATACGCGATCGACGCGCGCCGGTCGAGCGCGAGTTGCAGCGCGCCGAGATCGGACTTGTCGACCGCACCCGCCTCCGGCAGCTTCGCGAGCGCGTCGAGATACGTGCGGTATCGATGCCAGACGTCGAGCGCCTCGGGTTGCGCGACCGTGCCGTCGAGCTGGGCGGCGATCTCGCGCACGACGAGCGCATCGAGCGCGGGCGCGCTCAAGTCGCTCCGCGCGGTCAGGCAGTAGTCGAAGAAATCGCGCACCGCGCGCGACTTCGCGAGGTGGCCGCCGGTGTCGAGCGGCAGCCGCGGCGCACTGGAACCGGCGAGCGGCGGCGGCAGGCCCGCGCTCGCCGGCAATGCGGGCTGCGACGGCGCGGCGTTCACGCCGCCGAGGGCTGCGGCATCCGCCGACGCATGCGTCGCGTCGGCACCGCGATGCGATGCCGTACCGGTCCAGATCGCGACGCCGGCGATCGCCGCCAGCCCCACCGCGCCGTAGACCACGACGCGCCGCGCGAGCGGCGCGCGTCCTTCACGTGTCGTCATCGATCACACGCCCGCGAGCTGCAGCCGGTTCGCATGCGTGCGGATCACCGCGACCGGATCTTCCGCATACGCACCGCGCACGCCGAGCAACTGGTTGATCTCGTCGAGATGGTTCCACTTGTAGCTCGTGCCCAGCACCTTCCCGTACAGCGCGCTGCACTTCGACACGAGTCCGTCGTTCTGGCCTGAACCGCGATTGATCATCACCGTGCCCGTGCCGAACAATGCGAGTGTCGACAGGTCGAGCGCATTTGCCGGATCGATCACCGGGATCGTGCTGGTATCCGTCGCGCCCGTGACGCCGAAGGCGGAAACGGTCGGCTGGACCGCCGTGCCGGCCCACGAATACAGCAGGTGCGTATTGCCGCCGACGGTCTCCGTCGGCGCGCCCGTCTGGCAACTGCCGGGCGCGCCGAGGCCGGCACTCGGGTAATTCCGGTTGTACGCGGCGGCCTGGGCGGTCGTCAGCGTCTTCAGTGCGGCGAGCGCGTCCTGGTTGGTGTTGTTGCTGCTGCTCGTCAGGATGCCGAACACATTGACGAACGCGGCGATCACCGACGACGACAATCCGGTCGGATCGTAGGCGAGCACGCCCTGCACGAAATCGGCGAACTCCGAGCCGCGATGCGGCGTGCCGATCGTCGTGACCGACGCGACGAGATCGGGCGCGACGGCCGCAACATAACGCGACGTGAGGCCGCCCTGGCTGTGACCGACCAGGTTCACCTTGGTCGCGCCGGTCGCGGCAAGCACCGTCTTCACGTAAGCGAGCAGCTGTTCGCCGCGCCCGTTCGGCCCGTCGTCGCTCTGGAACCCAGACAGGTTCGCGACGTAGACGGTCGCGCCGTGCTGCTGCAGGTCCTCCTGGATGCCGTACCAGTACTCGAGCACGCCCGCGTACTTGTCGGTGCCGGTGAGCCCGTGCACGAGGATGATCGGGTAACGCGTCGCCGCGTAATTGTCCGCCGGCGCGGTTGCCGCCATCGCCGCGTGCGTCGTCGCGAGCGTCATCACCGCGGTCGTCCCCGCGAACGGCGCGACGCTCATCGCGCATGCCACTGCCCCTGCCACCATCCTGGAACGCATCGATCTGGCCATGCATGTTCTCCTGATTATTGTGCTGCCGGTGCGAATGAGATCGGATCGACGCGCACGGCACGTCGCGAACGGTCGCGGGTACCGTGTGCATCGAATGCGGGAGTGAATCACGAGTCGCGAACGTTTGCGCCCTGACTAGATACGGTTCTCTAATCGGTTGACGCGCCCCGCCCGTTCGGGCGGGGGTTGCAACCACGCGCACGCATGCTGCATCGCACACGCGCGCCGCACGTCACAGTTTCGCGCTCACGCGCACCCATGCCGTGCGCCCCGGCTCCATTACCGGCGCGTTCGCCGGATAGCCGAAGCCCGCGTTGCCGGCGAGGTTCAGGTGCTCGGTGTAGGCCTTGTCCAGCACGTTGTCGACGCCGATCGAGATCTGCACCTTCTTGCTGACGTTGTACTGCGCATGCAGCGACAGCACGCCGAAGCCGGCGCTCGGGCCGAAGTCCTTGCCGACCACGTTGCCCTCGTTCACCGCATAGCGATGCTGCGGCGCAACGACCCGCCACAGCCCGCCGGCCGACCATGCGCCGCGCGTGTACTCGAGCCCGACGCGCGCCTCGAGCGGCGGCATCTGCGGCAGCGGATCGCCGCTCGTCGCGTTGCGCCCCCACGCATACGCGAGCGACGTCTCGACGCGCAGCGGCGCGACCGGCCGCCACGACACGCCGGCTTCGCCGCCCATGATCTGCGCGTTGACGTTGCTTGCCTGCGTGGTCGGGCCCATCATCCCGGCCGCGTAGTTGAACAGGATGTAGTCCTGTACATATCCCGCGTAGGCCGACACCCATGCATCGAACCGGTCGCTCTTGTACTGCGCGCCGATGTCGAGCTGCGTGGTCTTCTCCGGCTGCACCGCCGAGAACGCGTTGATCGAGCCGGCGGGCCCGCGCTTCGCGGAGAACAGCTCCCAGTAGTCGGGATAGCGTTGCGCATGGCCGATCCCCGCGTACCACGTGACCGGCAGCGACGCGAGATCGCGCTCGTAACGCACGAATCCGCTCGGCAGTACGCGCGCGCGATCGTCGTCGAAAGTCGGATTCGGCTTGCTCGCCATCATCCCGCTCGTCGTCGCACGCTTGTCGCGCGCGCTCGCGTAGTCGACCCGCGCGCCGCCGATCACGCGCGACGCATCGCTCGCATACCACGTCAGCTCGCCGAACGCACCGGCGTTCCACATCGTTGCCTGCGCGTCCCACGGCTGGTCGCCGTAGTTCTGCCGCCCCATCGCCGAGCGCGCGTCGAGCCGGTTCGACTGCGCGTCGACGCCGGTCACGAGCTTGAAGTCGTCACCGAAACGGAAGGTCGCCGCCGCCCGCGCGCCGAGCGTGCGGCGCCGCACCTCGGATGCCATTCGCATCGGCATGCTGCTGGTCGGGTCGGGCTGCCGCAACGTATAGTTGTCCATCACGTGGTCGGCTTCGTTGTAGTACACGCGCGCCTCGATCCGGTCGAGCACGTCGCCGAGATGCCGCTTGTCGAACGACAGGCCGAACGTCTCGCGGCGGAAATGCGCGCCGTCCATCCCGCGCCCGGCGTAGCGCGCATAGCCGTCGCCGGTGCCCGCCGTCAGTTCGACGCGCGTGTGATCGTCGGGTGTCCAGCCGAGCGCCGCGTCGGCGTTCCACTTGTCCCATTGCGACGGCACGGTATTGCCGTTGCCGTCGTCGTAGTCCTGCGCATGCGCGTGGTTCGCGGTCACGCGGCCGTAGACGTCCGGCGTGCCGGCCGTCACGTCGACGTTCTGGTCGTTGCGGCCGAACGAGCCGCCGACCACGCTGCCGTCGAACCGCATGCCGGGACGCTCGAAACGCGGCGTCACGCGTTCGAACAGCACGGTGCCGGCCGAGGCGCCGGGGCCGTACAGCACGGTCTGCGGGCCCTTCACGACCGTGACCTTGTCATAGCTTTCCGGCGCGATATACGAGGTCGGCGCGTCCATCCGGTTCGGGCAGGCGCCGAGCGTCGGCATCCCGTTCGCGAGCATGTTCAGCCGCGAACCGAACATCCCGCGCAGCACGGGGTCGCCGTTCGTCCCGCCGCTGCGGATCGACGTGAAGCCGGGAATCGTCTTCAGGTAGTCCGCGCCGTCGCTCGCCGGCAGCGGCTGGCGCGGCGTCTTCGGATCCGTGACGACGACGAGCGGCGTCGTCAGCGGCGACGCAACGACTTCGACGGGCGGCAGCAGCGTGGCCGCGTCGTCCGTCGGCGCCCCGGACGCACGTGCGGATTCGGTCGCGGCCGCCGCCGCGGTCATCGCGCCGACGGCGAGCGCGGGAACGGTGAGTTTCAGCATGCGCGGCACGCGCCGCACACGGGAATGGCGCGACGCCCTCGGCGCGCGCAAGGAAAGCATGGTCATGATCGAAAGCCCGAGTGACGCCCTCCACGCGGCCTCGACGGACCGCACGGATATCGGCGATGAAAGAAACGGAAGGCAGCGCGTCAGGCGCGCTCGGGCGGTGCGCGTGGATATGCGCGCGGGTAGCGGTCGGCGCGCGCCGCGACGGCATGCGGCGCGGCGGCGGAAACGGCATGAGCGGGGACGAAGACAAACGATACGGCGGCCGCGCCGCCGATCGCTGGACTGTGCGCGAAGAAGCCGCAGTAGCCGCACGCATCGAGATGCCGCGCGTGATCGTGCGCGTGGCCTGCATCGGGCGCACGGTGCGCACCATGCTCTGCACTACAGACGATTGCGTCGGGGGTCGCCGCCTGCGCGATGCGCCACTGCGACACCAGCGGCGCCGCGATCGCGAGCCAGATCGCGAACACGCCGAGCCAGGCGGTCAGGTGACGATGTCGGTGCAGCATGCGCGGCGATGCGTAAGCGGAACGTAAAAACAGCCGAGATGTTACAGAATGTTCGCCGCGATGGCCAGCCGCGCGTCGGGGTAAACGGATCGGGGGCGCATGGTTGCGTCAACAACCATGCGCCCCCGGATGCTGCGCGGCTTCAGCGCGCGGCGATCACGGCGCCATGCGTCGCAGCACGTCGTCGCGCCGGATGAAGTGGTGGTACAGCGCGGCCAGCGCATGCAGGCCGATCACGAAGTAGAACGCGTTGCCGATCAGTTCGTGCGCTTCCTTGATCGTCGGCCGCAGCGCCTTGTCGGGGCCGAACAGCGTGAACGACACGCCGATCCAGTCGAGCGACACGGGCTTGCCGCCCATGTTGACGAGCATGATGCCGAGCAGCGGCTGCGCGATGATGAAGACATACAGCGCGACATGGGCGAGCATCGACAGCCACTTGAGCAGCGTCGCCTGCGGAATCGGCTCCGGCACGCGGCTGACCATCCGCCACAGCACGCGCAGCACCGACAGCACGAGCACGAACGTGCCTGCCAGCAAGTGCACGTTCATCCAGAACACGCGGCTGTCGCTGCCTTTCGGTCCGCGAATCTCGATGGCCAGGTAGGCGAGTGCCACCAGCAGGAAGATGACCCAGTGGAAGAAAATTGCGGGCGCGCTGTAGCGCGTCTGTTTCGCGAGGATGTTTTTCATGCGTTGTCTCGTGTTTCTCGTGTGGTATGCGGGGAGGCCCGTGCCGGGCTGGCCGGGGCCCGGCGGCTGCCCCGATTGTAGCCTCGCGCGTGGCGGGCGTTGTGCGACCGGATCAAATATCCGACGAATCCGCGCGGCCCGTTCCACGGTGCCGCCATATGGAAAATCCGCATCGCGCGTGTGCGCGGCTGTGGCACGATGAAGCTTTGGTGCGACGTTGCGCGGGCATCATGAGCAAAGCGATCTTCGTTGCGGCCTACCGGCTGATCGCCGCGTTGCTCGCGGTGTCCACCACGCTGCACAGCGTCGCCGGCAACTGGGGCTTGCCGGCCTTCCATCTCGGCAACTACCTCAGCTACTTCACCCAACTGAGCAGCCTGTATGCAGCGGCCATGCTGGTCGCGGGGCTGTCGCGCATCACGCGTCCCGGTTCGGCCCGCTACGAATCGATGCGCGGCGCCGCCGTGCTCTACGTGCTGATCACCGCGATCGTCTACGAACTGCTGCTCGCGCGGCTCGATGCGCTGCGCCACGTCACGCCGGCCCTCAACAACTGGGTCCTGCACCGGATCGTGCCGCTCGTGGTGCTGTGCGACTGGCTGTACGTGGAGCCGCGCTCGCCGATCCCGTGGCGCAGCGCGGTCGCGTGGCTCGGCTTTCCGGTCATCTATCTCGGCTATACGCTCGTGCGCGGCGCGCTGGAGAACTGGTATCCCTATCCGTTCGTCGATCCGCGGCCGCACGGCTACCTGCCGGTCGCGATCCAGTGCTCGCTGATCGCGCTCGGCGCGGCAGGGCTCGCGCTGGGCATCCGCTGGCTCGGCAATCATGCGAGGCAGTCCGACGCCGCGGCGCTCGAGGAAGGGTGAAGGCGGGAGCGTGTGCGCCGCACGGCGCACACGTCGTGAAGCGGCGCGTCAGCCGCCGTTGCGCGGCAGGAAGTTCATCGGGTCGACGACCTTGCCGTTCTGCCGGACTTCGAACTCGAACGTCGCGCGGCCGCTCGCGTCGGTGCCCATCTCGGCGACCGGCTGGCCCGCGCGCACCGCGTCGCCTTCGTTGACGAGCAGCCTGCCGTTGTGCCCGTAGGCCGTAATGAGCCCGTTGTCGTGCTTCAGGATCACGAGCGGGCCATACGCCTTGACGCCGGAGCCGGCGTACACCACCCGCCCGTTGGCCGCGGCCCGCACCGAACGGTCGGGCCCCGACGCGGCGATCACGATGCCGCGCGTCTTGCCGGCCGAGAACGGCGTCGCGACGATACCCGTGGCCGGCCATGCCAGCGAGCCCGGCTGCGCGGCCGCCGCGGACGGCTGCCCGAGCGACGTCGCGGCTGGCGGCGGCGCGACGCGCAGCACCTGGCCGGGATACACGGCGTCATTCGGCGACATGTGGTTCCAGCCGGCCAGGTCCTGCACGCGCTGCCCGTAGGCGGCGGCGATGCCGGCGAGCGTGTCGCCCGGATTCACGCGGTAATAGCCGGCGATCACGCCCGGCGTGGCAACCGACGCCGGCGTCGACTGCCGCACCGGCTGCCAGCTGTCGGTCCACGGCGTCATCGTACAGCCCGTCAGCGCGGCGGCCGCGGCGACGAACGCCGCCTGCGGCAACCAGCGCGCCAGCGCATCGTGGATCGGAATCGTTTTTCTCAAGGGTCCTCCCGGATTTGCGTCGTTGCGCCGCCCACCGCCCTCCGGCGTGCGACGCACGATGTCCGGCCGAACGGCCGGACCAACCAGTATCCGACCGCGCTCGCGGCCGTCAGTTTCCACCGCGGGACGTCGACGCGAAAGGGCTCACCGGCCCCTTTTTCGCGCCATTTCTGCGTCGTCCCGACCGGCAAAGATACCATTTGTCGCGGTCAGGACCGCGGCAGGCGCCCCAGCCGGCAACAATCTTGCGGCGCCACGAACGGGTGCCGGCCGGCTGCGGGCCGCGCCGCGCAGGGTGTCCCGCGGACTTCGGGCCGGCCGTCCCGTCCCGCGGCGGGCAGCCGTATCGCACCCATGAGCGCCGCCCCGCTGCCGGCCGCCTCCTATACTCGGAGGAGCACCGCACGTTCCAGCGATAACGAGGAGAAAACCATGAACAATGCGACGTTTCTGTCCGTGCAGCTCAACGCCGAGGATTTCGCCGGTTCCAGCGGCCTCGTCGAACTGCTCAACCGGCACCTGCTGTTCGCGACGGACGTCGCCGAAGCCGCGGACGCCCTCGTCCAGCTGGCGAGCGTCGCGCACCTGAGCGGCGCTACCCGGCACAGCGTCGAGCTGCCGGTACTCGCAATCGAGCGGCTGCGCGACGCGCTCGATACGCTGAGCGGCTACGACGAAGCATGGCTGCAGGCGCTGGAACCGGGCGACGCGCTGTTCCGGGACATCGGCCGCGGCCCGCGGCCGCTGCACTGACGCGGCGGGCGCCGCCAATGAAAAACAGCCCGTCGTTCCGTGATTCGGAACGACGGGCTGCGTGTACTGCGCAGGGGTCAGATCAGGCCGCCCATGCGGCCGGCGATCGATGACGATCAACGACCCTTGTAGACCGGTGCACCGTCCGACACGCGCTTGACCTGCCAGCCGGTCTTGGCAGCGGCCGGGGCGCCCGATTCTTGCTGGGCGGCCGGTTGCGCACCGTAGCCGCTCGTATCGGCAGCGGCGACGTTCTGTTGCGGGTTCACGCGGGCTTCAGCTGCCTGGATGCTTGCCGGGTAGTCGGTACGGTCGCTGCCCAGCTTGTAGCCGGCCTGTTGCAGCTGGGCCAGTTCGGCCTTCACCTGCGCACGGGTGACGGGGGCGTTCTGTTGGGCGAACGAGACGGCGGGAACGGCGAGGACGGCAGCTGCAGCGAACGTTGCGATCAGCGATTTCATGATTACCTCCGGGATTTTTTTGCTCCGCCGCACACACCATGTCTGCAGCGATGGAACAAAGTTTAGTCCCGAGATCACCTAGGGAAAACCATGAAAGAGCGAAAACACTGTTTCCTCGGAACCAACAATTGCGGGATCCGGGAACGAAAAACCCTACTCAAAGAATAGAATTTCGCAACAATACCGTCCTCGCCTGCCGGTTACGACCAGTTCGCGTGGAAACTGCCCGGCTTGTCGGTACGCTCGAACGTGTGGGCGCCGAAGAAGTCGCGCTGCGCCTGCACAAGGTTCGCCGGCAGCCGCTCGGAACGGTAGCTGTCGAAGTACGCGACCGCCGACGCGAACGCCGGCACCGGCACGCCTGCCTTCACCGCGGCCACCACCACGTCGCGCAGCGACGCCTGGTAATTCGCGGCGATGTCCTTGAAGTACGGGTCGAGCAGCAGGTTCGCGAGCGCCGGATCCTTCGCGTACGCGTCCGTGATCTTCTGCAGGAAACGCGCGCGGATGATGCAGCCCGCGCGGAAGATCTTCGCGATCGTCCCGAGATCGAGGTTCCAGCCGTACTCTTCGGATGCCGTGCGCAGTTGCGCGAAGCCCTGCGCGTACGAGATCACCTTGCTCAGGTACAGCGCGCGGCGCACGGCTTCGACGAACGCGGCACGATCGCCGTCGAACGGCGCGGCGGCCGGGCCCGACAGGATCTTGCTGGCCGCGACGCGCTCGGTCTTCAGCGACGACAGCACGCGCGCGAACACCGACTCGGTGATCAGCGGCAGCGGCACGCCCAGGTCCAGCGCGTTCTGGCTGGTCCACTTGCCGGTACCCTTCTGCGCGGCGCGATCGAGGATCACGTCGACGAGGTGCTTGCCGGTTTCTTCGTCCTTCTTGCCGAAGATCTTCGACGTGATCTCGATCAGGTAGCTGTCGAGCTCGCCCTGGTTCCACTCGGTGTAGACCGCGCCGAGTTCGTCGTTGGTCAGGCCCGCGACGTCCTTCAGCACCGCATAGCTCTCGGCGATCAGCTGCATGTCGCCGTACTCGATGCCGTTGTGGACCATCTTCACGTAGTGGCCCGCACCGTCCGGCCCCATGTACGCGACGCACGGCTCGCCGTCCGACGGCGCCTTCGCGGCGATCTGCTTGAGGATCGGCTCGACCAGGTCGTACGCGTCGCGCTGGCCGCCGGGCATGATCGACGGGCCGCGCAGCGCGCCCTCTTCGCCGCCCGACACGCCGGTGCCGATGAAATGCAGGCCCGATTGCGCGAGCTCCTGGTTGCGGCGGATCGTGTCCGTGAAGTGCGTATTGCCGCCGTCGATCAGCACGTCGCCCTTCTCGAGCAGCGGCTTGAGCGATGCGATCGTCGCATCGGTCGCTTCGCCGGCCTTCACCATCATCAGGATCCGGCGTGGCGTCTCGAGCGACGCGACGAACTCCTCGAGCGTATAGGTCGGCACCAGATTGCGGCCGGGGAATTCGGCGATCAGTTCGTCGGTTTTCTCGCGGCTGCGGTTGTACACCGACACCGCGTAACCGCGGCTCTCGATATTGAGTGCGAGATTGCGGCCCATCACCGCCAGCCCGATCACACCGATTGCTTGTTTGCCCATTAGTCAATTCTCCGGAAAAAACGGGGCGCGACCCGAGCCGGGCCGCGCGCACAGGCGAAAGGATAGTGGAAACCCGGCCGCGATGCGCGCTTGCGTGTCACTGCTCCGCGTGCGGGAGGCGCCGGAACACGACGCTCAGGTTGTTCGCCGGCATGTCGACGACCTCGATGCAGTCGAGCCCGCGGTCGAGGCCGAGCGCGACGACCGCCTCGAGATCGCGCACGCCCCACGACGGATCGCGGCTGCGCAACTGCTGGTCGAATGCCTCGTTGGATGGCGCCGTGTGCCGGCCTGCGCGGCGATACGGGCCGTACAGGAACAGCACGCCGCCCGGACGCAGCACGCGCGACGCGCCGGCGAACAGCGCGTCGGTGCTGGCCCACGGCGAGATGTGGATCATGTTGATGCAGACGATCGCGTCGAACGCCGCGGCCGGCCACGACGCGTCGCGCACGTCGAATGCCAGCGGCTCGGCCAGGTTCGCGAGGCCGGCATGCGCGACCCACGCGGCGATCGAGCGGCGCGCGTGCGCGTCGGGATCGCTCGGCTGCCAGCGCAGCCCCGGCAGCGCCTGCGCGAAATGGACCGCATGCTGCCCGGTGCCGCTCGCGATCTCGAGCACGTCGCCGGTAGCCGGCAGCACGCGGCGCAACACGTAGAGGATCGGCCCGCGATTGCGCTCGGCCGCCGGCGCCGACAGCCGCGCGGACGGATCGGACGAAGACGTCGGCCCGGTCACGATGCGTGCTCCGGCGCGCTGCCGGCGACGCCCAGCCGCGCGTTCAGCGCGTCGAGCGCGGGCGCGCAACGCGCCTCGACCTTCAGCGTCAGCATCGGATCGGCGCGCGTATGGCCGAGGTTCAGCGCGGCGACGGGCTTGTTCTGCGCCTGGGCCCACACGCAGAACCGGTAGCCGGAATACACCATCAGCGACGAGCCGACGACGAGCAGCGCATCGGCCGCATCGAGCGCCTGCGACGCCAGCGCGACGCGCTCGCGCGGCACGTTCTCGCCGAAGAACACCACCGCCGGCTTCAGCAGCCCGCCGCAGGCCGGGCAGGCAGGAATGCGGAACGTGTCGAGCGCGGCCCATTCGAGATGCGCGTCGCCGTCGGCGGCGGGTTCCGCGTGCGCGCCGAGCAGCTCGGGGTTGTCCGTTTCGAGCACGGCCTGGATCGTCGCGCGCGCGTGATGCGCGCCGCAATCGAGGCACGTGACGCCGTTGATGCCGCCATGCAGTTCGATCACGTCGCCGCTGCCCGCGCGCTGGTGCAACCCGTCGACGTTCTGCGTGACGAGGCGCTCGATCCGACCGGTGCCGCCGAGCCGCGCGAGCGCGACATGCGAGCGGTTCGGCTGCGCACGGCCCACCACGGGCCAGCCGATCATGCTGCGCGCCCAGTAGCGGCGGCGTGCAGCGTCGGAACCGAGGAATTCGTGGAGCTGGATCGGCGGCGAGCGCATCCATTGACCGTTGCGGTCGCGATAGCCGGGAATGCCGGAATCCGTGCTGATGCCCGCACCGGTCAGCACGAGCAGCCGCGGATGGCGCTCGACGAACGCGTGCAGCGCATCGAGCGCGGCCGGTTCGATGCCGGCGGATGAGGGGTCGGGCAAGGTGATGTCGTTCATGTTGGCGGCGCGTGAGCGGGCGCGGTGGCCGGCCGTGCGGCCGGCGCGCCAGCACATGATACAGAACGCCGCGCGATCCGGCCGGCGGTCCGCGCGCGACACCGGCGCCGCAAAAAAAGACGCCCATCGACCACATGGCGATGGGCGCATCAACAATTGATCCATCGGGGTAGTGGATCAACTGACAGCACAATGTCGTCGGATCCGCCGCAGCGCCGCCGGCAGACCTTCCCCGGGACTACACCTTCGAATTCCTGAAATTGCCCTGATGTTTGCGAGGATCGCCGCGCGGCACGGCGCACGGCACACGCACGCATGCTTCGCGTGCGGCGCGCCTGCGTATCGCGCGTCGGCATGACGATCCGGAAGTCATGGTCGCCCATCCGCGCGCACCGGCGGTTCATCCCCGACGGCCGACCGGCACGGGTCGGCCTCGTGCGTCATACCTGCACGTCGTCGTTCGGAACGAACCGGATGGGTCCGGATGAAGCGAAAAGCCGCGCGCTCATGTCGCCGTAATCAACGGCGACGCGAAATCACGGGCAGGTCGGCGATTCATGTTTGCAACATGGCACGTTGCGATTCGGTCTGTTCTCATTCTCTTGTCCCCGTCTTCGATGCGTCCGACCTACTGAAGCGACGGCCGGGCCCCTGCTGCGCCCGGCGATCGCGCTCACGGCGCATACAGACATGCAAGGAGCGCACCATGCTTCGCCGTGCAAGGCCGCGCGGGCCGTGAAACGACCCCGATGCAAATCGCACGACGACAGACAGGCGTGAACGTTTCGAAAGTGAAACGAGGGGAAACGGCCCGCGCGATCGATCGCACCGGACGCGACGCCGGTGTTGCACGCATGTGACGCGTGCGCCGGCGGCGCGTTTGCGTCGGTTCGATGCCGACGATCCGCTTACAGTCGCGCGACCCTGGCCGCGCATGCATGGTCGAACGCGCTCGTCGAACCTGTGAGCACCGCCTGCAACCACGGACAGCACGCTGCTCGCCGCAAGACCGGCCACCACGCGCTGACGTACGTTCATGCCGATTGATTGCCGGATGACCGAAGGTGCCGATCATGCCAATACCGCCGATGCCGCCGCGCGCCGCAAGCGGCGCGCAAACACGTTAGCATTCGGACACGGTGCGGCGCGCCCACCGGCTTCGCCCCGTCTCCAAGGAATGGACATGACCCTGCCCGCCTCCGGCCGCGCCGACGTCGCGCGGCGCGTTTTCTCGGCCGAGCGGCTGTCGATCGGCCTGACGCTGCCGCTGCTGCGCAGCGGCCGTACCGTCGCGGATTTCAACGAGCAGCTCGAACTCGCGGCGCTGGCCGATTCGCTCGGCTTTCGCGCACTGTGGGTTCGCGACGTGCCGCTCAATAGCGCCGATTATCCCGACCCGGTCGGGCATCTCGATCCGTGGGTGCTGCTCGGCGCGCTCGCGTCGCGCACGCGCCGGATCGTGCTTGCCAGCGGCGCGATCGTGCTGCCGCTGCGTCATCCGCTGCATATCGCGAAAGGCGCGCTGTCGGTCGCGACGCTGTCCGGCGGGCGCTTCCTCCTCGGCCTCGGCTCCGGCGACCGGCCGCCCGAATATGCGGCGTTCGGCGTCGACGCGCAAACGCGGCGCGACCGGTATCGCCGGCATTGGGACATCGTCGCGGCCGCGCTCGGCGTGCCGTCCCGTGTGCTGCCCGACGAGACGCCACCCGACGCGCCCGAGTTCACGCTGCTGCCGCGCGGCGACGACGCGGTGCCGATGCTTGCCGTCGGCTCCGGCGGGCAAAGCGTCGACTGGATCGCACGGAACGCGATCGGCTGGATGACCTATCATCGCGACCCGGACACGCAGCGCGCTCGTTATTCGATGTGGCGCGCGGCCGTCGACCGGCTTGCACCGCCGGGCTTTCGCGCGTTCGGCGTATCGATGCGGCTCGATCTCGATGCGAATCGCGATGCACCGCCCACCGCGCTGCCGCTCGGCTATGCGACCGGTCGGAATGCGCTCCTCGACATCCTGCGGGACATGCGGGCAGCCGGCACGCACCACGTCACGCTGAATCCCGGCTCGGACCGGCCCGTGCGCGAGGTCATCGAGGAAATCGCCGAGCATGTATTGCCGGTCTTTCACGACGATCGGGGTTGATTCATCAGGAATCCGGAATTCTCCGCCTATATCCCATAGTCGAAGCCACGGTTGGCAACCCATCGAATCACCGGCGAGCACGTTTCGTTCCCGATCTTGCGCTTCGCTTGCGGCGGGACCGCATGCCAACACCCGACGACCTGCCCGCATCACGGATGCGTGAACGGCCGGCGCGAGACACCGCCACGCGAAAGGAACCGCACGGCAGCGCGCAAACGCCCGCACCGCCTGCCGCATGCCCGATTCGAATATTCGTCGACGGAACTATCCGGTTCCGATGGCAATCATGTTAACTTCCGTCCATCGTCCAGACCGGCGGGCCGCGTTCCGATGCGCGCCCGCACGCCTACCCATGCGATATTTCCTGCTCGGCTGGCTGCTCGCCGCCGTCGTATCGGCCGCCCACGCGGCCGCCCCTGCCCCGGCCGCCGCCTCGGCCGCCTCCGGCGCCGTGCCCGCGCTGACGCCGCAGCAGGCGCAGCAGGCCCTCTCCGTCCTGCAAAACCCGCGCGAGCGCCAGCAGGTCGAAACGACATTGCGCGCGATCGCGGCCGTCGGCGTGCTGAGCACGCCCGCGCTCGCGGCGAGCGCCGCGGCGCCGGCCAGCGCAGCATCGGCTGGCACCGCTCCGGCCGCACTCACGACGAACGGGCTCGCGTCGATGCTCGTGCGGCAGGGATCGCACTGGGCCGGTGAAATCGGCGGCGCGCTGAACGAATCGCTGCGCTCGCTGCTCGACGTCGGCTCGGTCGGCAACTGGTGGCACGAGCGGCTCGTACGCGCCGACCAACGTACCGATCTCACGCGCGCGATCTTGATCATCCTCGCCGTGCTCGTGCCCGCGCTCGCCGTCGAATGGTTCGCGAAGCGGCTGCTGCGGCGCGCGCTGGCCGCGCTGAGCGCGCGCCGCACCGAATCGTCGCGCCGGGCCGATGCCGATGCCAACGCCGATTCACCTGAACCCGAACCGCCCGGTCCCGGCGACCGCACTTCGACGCCGGAACCGGCCGCCACCGCTGCCCGCGCCGACGGCACCGGCACGCCCGATACGTCGTCGCAAGGTCGCGGCCATGCGCGGCGCCACACCACGCTGCTGCGCCGCATGCCGCGCGCGCTGGTCGGCCTCGCACTGCGGGTGATACCGCTGCTGGTATTCGTCGGCATCGCGAGCCTGACGATGTCGGTCCTCGACGGCGCCGGCACGCCGACCCAAACGGCACTCGAATCGCTGATCGACATCTACGTGATCTGCCGCCTCGTGACGATCGTCAGCCGGCTGTTCTTCCAGCCCGACGCGCGGCAGCTGCGGCTGCTGCACATCAGCGACGCATGGGCCGCGTTCGCGCAGCGCTCGATCGCGCGGATCGTGATGGTCGTCGGCGCGAGCACGGCCGCGGTCGAGATCGCCGCGAGCTTCGGCCTCAGCGACTCCGGTCACGTCGCGCTGCTGAAGGCGGTCGCGCTCGTCGGCCACTTGATGATCTCGGCGCTGATCCTCCGGTGCCGCCAGCCGGTCGCCGCGCGCATCCGCGCGGCCGGCGAAGACCGGCCGGCCTTCGCGATGGTCGGCAACGCGCTCGCCGACGCGTGGGCGCCCGTGTCCGTGTTCGTCGTGATGGCGTTGTGGTTCGTGTGGGCGCTCGACGTCCACAACGGCTACCGCGTGCTGATCACGCTCGGCGGCCGCTCGATCGCCGTGATGATCGGCATGCGGATCGTGTCGATCGTCGTGTTCGGCGCGCTCGCGCGGGTGTTCCAGCGCCGCGACGACGACCGCACGCTCGTCCACCTGCACGCGTACCGCTACTACCCGCTGGTGCGCCAGGTCGTGTCGGCGGCGATCGCCGTCGTGACCGTCGCGCTGCTGCTGCAGACCTGGGGCGTTCCGATCTTCCACGCGTTCGCGACCGGCACGATCGGCCATCGGCTCGCGTCGGCGCTGATCACGATCGCGATTGCAGCCGTCGTCGCGCTGATCGTCTGGGAAGCCGCGAACATCGCGATCGAGCGCCGCCTGCAGCAGTGGACACGCGAAGGCAACCTCGTGCGCGCGGCGCGCTTGCGCACGCTGCTGCCGATGCTGCGTTCGCTGCTGTTCATCATGATCGCGCTCGTCGTCGTGCTGACCGGCCTCAGCGAAATCGGCGTGAACATCGGTCCGCTGCTCGCCGGCGCCAGCATCTTCGGCGTCGCGCTCGGCTTCGGCTCGCAGAAGCTCGTGCAGGACTTCATCACCGGGATCTTCCTGCTGATGGAGAACGCGATGCAGGTGGGCGACTGGGTCACGCTCGCCGGCGTATCGGGCACGGTCGAATACCTGTCGATCCGCACCGTGCGGCTGCGCGCGGGCGACGGGTCGCTGTACACGATCCCGTTCAGCTCGGTGACGACCGTCAACAATACGAATCGCGGGCTCGGCAACGCGGCCGTCAAGGTCAGCATCGCCTACGGTCAGGACATCGATCGCGCGATCGCGACACTGAAGGAGATCGGTGCCGCGTTGCGCGACGATCCGGATTACAAGGACGGCATCCTGTCGGACTTCAGCTACTGGGGCATCGACCAGGTCGACGGCGCGGCGATCGCGCTGGCAGGACAGATCCAGTGCAAGGACTCGGCGCGCTGGGGCGTGCAGCGCGAATTCAATCGGCGCATCGCGGTGCTGTTCCGCGAACGCGGAATCCGGATCGCGAATCCGCAGCGCAGCCTCGTCGCGTATGACGAAGGTTTGCGTCCCGTCGCGCCCGAGAACGATGAGAACGGCGACCACGCCGCCGGCACGCCGGACGCCGAACCGCCGCCGCCCGTTGCGCCGGCGCGCAAGCCGGACTGATCGTACGGATGCCGCTGGCGCGACCACCGCCGGTCGCGCCGTGCGCGCGCCATCGAACGACGGATAGCCGCGCTCGACGCGCGGCGGTTTTCTTCGCGCGCCGAACGCGCTTCGCTGCGTTCGCCGGCGCGGCCGGCGACGCGCCGGCATCCCGCTCGCCGCCCGCCGCACCGCCCCGCGCATAACGGGCTGACAACCCGCTCCGATATCGCATGGACGGGCCGCCTCGCACGGTGTCGAACGACGAACCGGACGCGACAGCTCGTTCAACCGCATCGATTCGTCTGACGAAGCCCACCTCGCACCGCCTACCCCATTCCCCCGCCTTGCCGGTTCTTTCGCCGTCTCCATCGAATCTCCATCTTCCCGCATAAAAGACGCCAACCAGGCGCCGCACACTCCAGCCCGTCAAAGCAGGCAGTGGGCTGCCTGCGCTTCCTGGAGTCGCTATGAAGAATCAACAACGATGCCGCTACGGCGCCGCCGGTGCACTGACGCTGGCCCTGCTGGCGGGTTGCGGACCCGCAGAGCAGCAGGCAGCCGCGCCGGCCACCCCGGTCGCGGCGATGACGCTGGCCGCCGCACGCCTCGACGTGACCGAGGATCTGCCGGGCCGCGTCGCGGCCGTGCGGGTCGCCGAAATCCGGCCGCAGGTCAGCGGCATCGTGCAACGCCGGCTGTTCGAGCAAGGCACCGAAGTGCGCGCCGGCCAGTCGCTGTTCCAGATCAATCCCGCGCCGTTCAAGGCCGACATGGACACGGCCGCCGCGTCGCTGCAACGTGCGCAGGCCGCGCTGGAGCGCGCGAAGGTGCAGACGGCGCGCTTCAAGCCGCTCGTCGAGGCCGACGCGATCAGCCGCCAGGTGTACGACGACGCCGTGTCGCAACGCGACCAGGCCGCCGCCGACGTCGCGCAGGCCCGCGCGACGCTCGCGCGCCGCCAGCTCGACCTGAAATTCGCGACCGTGGAAGCGCCGATCGCCGGCCGCATCGACCAGGCGCTCGTGACCGAAGGCGCGCTGGTGTCGAGCGGCGACAGCCAGCCGATGGCGCGCATCCAGCAGATCGACCAGGTCTACGTGGACGTGCGCCAGCCGGCCGCGTCGCTCGACGCGCTGCGCGGCGCGCTCGCGGCACAGCCGCGGGCGGCGGACAGCAACGGCCTGCCGGTCGACGTGCTGCGCGACGACGACACGCGCTACGACGCGCGGGGCCGCATGCTGTTCTCCGGCGTCAACGTCGATCCGGGCACCGGCGACGTGCTGCTGCGCGTGCTGGTCGACAACCCGCAGCGCCAGCTGCTGCCGGGCATGTACGTGCGCGCCCGCATTCCGCGCGCGCACTACGCCAGCGCGGTGATAGTGCCGCAGCAGGCCGTCGTGCGCGCTGGCGGCAAGCCGCAGGTGTGGGTGCTCGACGCGAAGGGCGCCGCGCATCTGAAGGCCGTCGAAGTCGGCGAACTGACGAACCGCAGCTACCGCATCAAGTCGGGCCTGCAGGCCGGCCAGAAGATCGTCGTCGAAGGGATGGAGCGCCTGGTCGACGGCGCGCCTGTCGCCGCGACCGACTGGAAGTCGCCTGACGCGGCCGCCACCGCGTCCGCGCACTGAGTCGGGAGGAGTCACCAGTCATGGCTGAATTCTTTATCCGCCGCCCGGTCTTTGCGTGGGTGATCGCCCTCTTCATCATCCTGATGGGGCTGATCGCGATCCCCCAGCTGCCGGTCGCGCGCTACCCATCGGTCGCGCCGCCGTCCGTCACGATCACCGCGAGCTACCCGGGCGCCACGCCGCAGACGATGAACGACGGCGTGCTGAGCCTCATCGAGCGCGAGCTGTCCGGCGTCAAGAACCTGCTGTACTTCGAATCGTCGGCCGATACGTCCGGCGCCGCGCAGATCACCGTGACGTTCAAGCCCGGCACCGATCCGGAACTGGCGCAGGTCGACGTGCAGAACAAGATCAAGTCGATCGAACCGCGCCTGCCCGCGGCCGTGCGCCAGAACGGGCTGATCGTCGAATCCGCGTCGTCCGGTTTCCTGATGCTGATCGGCCTGCGCTCCGACAACGGCCGCTTCGACGAAGGTGCGCTCGCCGACTACATGACGCGCAGCGTTTCCGAGGAGCTGCGGCGAGTCGACGGCGTCGGGCGCGTGCTGCAGTTCGGCTCCGAACGCGCGATGCGCGTCTGGGTCGATCCGCAGAAGCTGATCAACTTCGGCCTGTCGATGAGCGACCTGACGAGCGCGATCGGCCAGCAGAACGTGCAGATCGCGCCGGGCAGCCTCGGCGCGCTGCCCGCGCTGCCGGGCCAGCGCGTGACCGTGCCGCTCACCGCGCAGGGCCAGCTCACGACGCCGGAAGCGTTCGCGAAGGTCGTGCTGCGCGCGAACGCGGACGGCTCGAAGGTCGTGCTCGGCGACGTCGCGCGCGTCGAGCTCGGCTCGCAGAACTATCTGTTCGTGAGCCGCGAGAACAACCGGCCGGCCACCCTCGCCGGCATACAGCTCGCACCGGGCGCCAATGCCGTGAAGACCGCCGAGGCGATCCGTGCGCGCATGGCCGAACTGAGCAAGTCGATGCCGTCCGGCATGAGCTACTCGATCCCGCTCGACACGTCGCCGTTCGTGAAGATCTCGATCGAGAAGGTGCTGGCGACACTGCTCGAGGCGATGGTGCTCGTGTTCCTCGTGATGTACCTGTTCCTGCAGAACGTGCGCTATACGCTGATCCCCGCCATCGTCGCGCCGGTCGCGATGCTCGGCACGTTCGCGGTCATGCTGCTGACGGGCTTCTCGATCAACGTGCTGACGATGTTCGGCATGGTGCTCGCGATCGGCATCATCGTCGACGATGCAATCGTCGTCGTCGAGAACGTCGAGCGCCTGATGGCCGAAGAAGGGCTGTCGCCGAAGGACGCGACGTCGAAGGCGATGAAGGAAATCACCGGCGCGATCATCGGCATCACGCTGGTGCTGACCGCCGTGTTCCTGCCAATGGCGATGGCGAGCGGTTCGGTCGGCGTGATCTACAAGCAGTTCACGCTGTCGATGGCCGTGTCGATCCTGTTCTCCGCGCTGCTCGCGCTGACGCTCACGCCTGCCCTGTGCGCGACGATGCTCAAGCCGCTCGAACCGGGTCACCACGACAAGCGCGGCTTCTTCGGTTGGTTCAACCGACGCTTCGAATACCTGACCAATTGGTACGAGACGCGCGTCGGCCGCCTGGTCGGCCGCACGGGCCGCGTGATGCTGGTGTTCGTCGCAATCTCGGGCGCACTGGTGCTCGGCTTCCGCAGCCTGCCGTCGTCGTTCCTGCCGGACGAGGACCAGGGCTACTTCATCACCAGCTTTCTGCTGCCCGCAGACGCTACCGCCGAGCGTACGCATGACGTGGTCAAGA
Organism: Burkholderia sp. BCC1998; assembly: GCF_905339875.1. Taxonomy (NCBI): domain Bacteria; kingdom Pseudomonadati; phylum Pseudomonadota; class Betaproteobacteria; order Burkholderiales; family Burkholderiaceae; genus Burkholderia; species Burkholderia sp. BCC1998. The sequence goes on along the minus strand of NZ_CAJPHE010000019.1, from coordinate 18,917 downwards.
CGCTGGAGAAGCATCTTGCTGCGCGTCCGGCAATCCAGTCGAGCATTTCCGTGATCGGCTACGGCTTCTCGGGGCAAGGCCCGAACGCGGCGATCAACTGGTCCGTGATGAAGGACTGGAAGAACCGCGGCAGCTCGTCGACCGTGGAGGAAGGTTTGCTCGCGCAGCAAGCGATGGCCGGTGTGACCGAAGGCACGGTGATGAGCCTGCTGCCGCCGGCGATCGACGAACTCGGCAACAGCTCGGGCTTCTCGATGCGCCTGGAAGACCGTGCCAATCAGGGCGCCGCGGCGCTCAAGGCGGCGGAAGTCAAGCTGCTCGAACTTGCCGCGCAAAGCAGGATCGTGACCGGCGTGTACCCGGACAGTCTGCCGGCCGGCACGAGCGTGCGGCTCGAGATCGACCGCGCGAAAGCGGAGGCGCTCGGCGTGTCGTTCACGACGCTCAGCGACACGCTGTCGACCGCGATGGGCTCGACCTACGTGAACGACTTCCCGAACGCGGGACGCATGCAGCAGGTGATCATCCAGGCCGATGCGCCGGCGCGCATGCAGCTCGACAACGTGATGAAGCTGTACGTGCGCAACGCGGCCGGCGGCATGGTGCCGCTGTCCGAAGTGGTTCGCCCCGTGTGGACCGAGACGCCGCTGCAGATGGTGCGCTTCAAGGGCTACCCGTCCGCGCGGATCTCGGGCGCTGCCGCCCCGGGCCAGTCGAGCGGCGCAGCCATGGCCGAGATGGAACGTCTCGCGGCGCAACTGCCGCCGGGCTTCGCGGTCGAGTGGACCGGCCAGTCGCTGCAGGAACGCGAGTCGGCGTCGCAGGCGCCGATGCTGATGGTGCTGTCGATGATCGTCGTGTTCCTGGTGCTCGCCGCGCTATACGAAAGCTGGTCGATCCCGCTGTCGGTGATGCTGGTGGTGCCGCTCGGCCTGCTCGGCGCGATCGGCGCGGTGCTGCTGCGCGGCTTGCCGAACGACGTGTTCTTCAAGGTCGGGATGATCACGGTGATCGGCCTGTCCGCGAAGAACGCGATCCTGATCGTCGAATTCGCGAAGCAGCTGCGCGAGGAAGGCAAGGGATTGATCGAGGCGGCCGTCGAAGCGTCGAAGCTGCGCCTGCGCCCGATCCTGATGACGTCGCTCGCGTTCGGCCTCGGCGTGGTGCCGCTGATGATCGCGACCGGCGCGAGCGCCGAAACGCAGCACGCGATCGGCACCGGCGTGTTCGGCGGCATGGTGACCGCCACGGTGCTGGCGATTTTCTTCGTCCCGGTGTTCTTCGTGTTCGTGATGAGCATCCAGGAACGCATCGGAGCATGGCGCGCCGCGCGCCGCAAGCCCGAGCCGCTGCATATCGAACAACAAGGTTGATGCCATGCGATTGCTTATTCTTTCCGCTGCGGCGTGCGCCGCCCTCGCGCTGTCAGCCTGCTCGCTGACGCCGGCGCTCGTGAAACCCGCGATGCCGGCGCCGACCGCCTACACGGCCGCCGCTGCCGCCGACCTGCACGCGAACGCGGCCGATCTCGGCTGGCGCACGATGTTCGGCGATCGGCGCCTGCAGCGCCTGATCGAGGTCGCGCTGCGCAACAACCGCGACCTGCGGCTGGCCGCGCTGAACGTCGAGGCCGCCGAAGCGCAGTACGGCATCCAGCGCTCGGCGCGCCTGCCGTCGATCGACGCCGGCGCCAGCTTCACGCGCCAGCGCACCGCGGCCGACCCGCAGTCGAATCCGCCGCTGCTCGAATCGACGCAGAACCGGTACGGCGTCGACGTCGGCATCAGCGCGTTCGAGATCGACCTGTTCGGCCGCGTCAAGTCGCTGTCGGACGCGGCGTTCGCGCGCTACCTCGCGACTGATCACGGCCGCCGCGCGGTGCAGATCGCGCTCGTCGGCGCCGTGGCGGATGCGTACTTCGCGGAGCGCCTCGCGCAGGAGCAGCGCGCACTCGCCGAACGCACACTCGGCGACTGGCAGCAGTCGCTCGATCTCGCGCGCCGCCTGAAGGAAGCGCACCAGGCGAGCGGCGTCGACATCGCGCAGGCCGAAGGCCAGGTCGCGAGCGCGACCGCCGACCTCGAAGCGCGCACGCGTGCCGTAGAGCAGGCGCGCAATGCGCTGCGCCGGCTGCTCGGCAGCGAGCCGCCGAAGGACCTGCCGGACCCGCTGCCGCTCGAGCAGCAGCCGGTCATGACGCAACTGCCGGCCGGCCTGCCGTCGGAGCTGTTGTTCCGCCGGCCGGACATCCAGCAGGCCGAGCAGAACCTCGTCGCGGCCAATGCCGACATCGGCGCGGCGCGCGCCGCGTTCTTTCCGCGGCTGTCGCTGACGTCGTCGATCGGCTTCCTGAGCCCGGCGATGGGCAGCCTGTTCGCCGGCGGTCAGAACGTCTGGAGCTTTGCGCCGCAGGTCACCGTCCCGATTTTTCAGGGCGGCCGGCTGCGCTCGGAACTGCGTCTCGCGGAAGTGCGCAAGGCCAGCGCCGTCGCCGAATACGAGCGCTCGATCCAGACCGCGTTCCGCGAAGTCGCCGACGGCATCGCCGGACGCGAGACCTTCGGCCGGCAGATCGAAGCGCAGACGCGCGTGGTCGCATCGGCCGAGCGCCGCACCGACCTGTCGAACCTGCGCTACCGCGCGGGCGTCGAGGGGCGACTGGAGCTGCTCGATTCGCAGCGCCAGCTGTACGCGGCGCGGCAGGCCTTGCTCGACCTGCGCCGCAGCGAACTGTCCAATGCCGTCGCGCTCTACAAGGCGCTCGGCGGCGGGCTGACGGATACCGACGTCGCGCCGTCGACCAACGTGGCGCAGCAACGATGAGCGCGCTGATCCTGATTGCGGAGGACGAACCCGACATCTCGGACATCCTCGACGCCTACCTGACGCACGACGGCTATCGCACCTACCGCGTCGGCAACGGGCAGGCCGTGCTCGACGTGCAGCCGCACCTGGTGCCCGACCTGATCCTGCTCGACGTCAAGCTGCCGGGCCGCAACGGCTGGGACGTGCTGACCGAACTGCGACGGCGCTGTACGACACCCGTCGTCGTCGTCACCGCGTTCGACCGCGACATCGACAGACGGCAGGCGCTGGGCGCCGGCGCTAACGACTACATCGTGAAGCCGTTCGACCCCGCCGAGGTGGTCGCACGCCTGCGCGCGATCCTGCGTCGCGCGCGCACGCCGTCGGCCGTGCACGTGCTGCGGGTCGGCTACCTGGAGATCGACACCGACAGCTATGTCGTTTGCGTGCGCACGGAATCGGTCGAGGTACCGGTGTCGCTCACGCTCACCGAATTCCGGCTGCTTGCGCACATGGCACGCGCGCCGAGCCGCGTGTTCACGCGCGGCGAACTGCTCGATGCCTGCATGGCCGACGTGAGCGCGATGGAACGCACGATCGACAGCCACATCAGCCGGCTGCGCAAGAAGCTCGAACAGGCCGGCGCGCGCGGCATGCCCGATGTGATGCGCGGAGTCGGTTACCGGTTGCGGGGCATGCCGTGAACCGGCCGACAACGCCGAGCCGGCAAATCGGGCAGGCGATCGTGCTGCTCGCGATCGTCGCCGTGCTGGCGGCCGGCGCCGGCGTGTCGATCAGCGACACGTTGCGCCATCCGGCCGGACCATCACGCGACGCGCTGCACCACGACGCATTCACGTACCCGGTGCTCGCGGCGCTGCTGCTGGCCGGGCTGCTGACGGCGGCCGTCGACCTGTGCCGGCTGATTCGCCGAACGCTCGAAGCGCTCGACTCGGCCGCGCACGCTGCCGGCCGGATCGTCGCCGACGATCTTTCGGTGCGCGCGGTTTACCGCGACGGTTGCCCGAGCGCCATGTCGCAATTCATCGAGGACTTCAATGCCATGACCGTTCGCCTCAAGCACGCAACTACCTTCGAAACGACCTCGCCCGCCGATGCGGACCGCATCGTGCGCGCGCCGCTTGCGGAACTCGAAGCGCGGCTCGACGAGATCAAGACACTTGCGTCGGCAAGCGGCGACGCGCCGGACGAACGCCTGCTGCACTGTATCGACGGCCTGTTCCGGCTCGTCGACGACCTGCAGGCCGTCGAGCGGCACGACACGCCGAAGCTCGAGCTTCGGCGACGGGAGCGCCGTTGAAGTTTCCGTGCGGATGGCAGACCGGATTGCGTTACGCATCTGCCGGCGAGCGCGCTGCGCGACGCATGACCGGCTCAGCCGGCGTCTGCGGCTCGAATGTTTCCTCCACAACCATTCGCTCATTACGAATGGAATCGTCAATTATCCGGCGCGCCGATCCATCATTACATCCGAAAGTGTCTTTGAAAATTACAAAATACCCCGCAATTTTTCAAAATCATTTCAGCTTATTCAATTTAATTTTGTTTCATATAATCAGAAAAAGTTTGACACCGAACTTTCGTTCTTGATACCGTCCGATTCAAGCAATCTGACGAATTGTCCACCACGCAATCGATTCCGCTCGACGCATTGCGCTTGCGCCGCACCGAAGTTCTCGCCGCCGACCGCCTCTTCTTCCGTTGGCGCATGCAACATCCCGATGCAATTGATTGGGCAGCTGCCGTCCGGCAGCGGGCCGAAGGATCGAACCAAATGATCAGGACACCGAAACTGTTGCTCTAGTCATCCCGCCTGCATCAAACCCGCTGGCGCGGTCGCCCTGCTTCGCGGCGCAGCGCCTCCATTGCCGAGCATTCCAGCATTTCGCCCCCGGAGGATCACCACCCTTGCGGACCGGGCGAAAGGCCCCGTCGCGTCCGCGCCATCCGCGCGAGCGCGGCGGATATCGGCGGCGCACGATCCGCGCCGCTGTCGACCGTCGTTGTTCGTGCCGTTCGATGTTCAACCGGAGGGGTAATTCAACATGAATCAGGTTGCAGACAAGAAACAAAAGCACATCCGCATCGTCAAGCTCGCCTTCGCCGCCGCGGCAGCCGCTTCGTTCGGCATGGCGAGCGTCCATGCCGCACCGGCCGCCGGCTGGACGGAAACGCGCACCAAGGGCTTCCTGCCTCTCGTCCAGCAAGGTGAAAGCAGCAGTACCGCCGGCGCGCCGGCGGCCAGCACCGCCGCCGCTGCCGCGGCAGCCACCGAGATGGCGCCCGGCGAATCGGTCGACATCGTGCTCGGGCTGAACCTGCGCAACGAAGCGCAACTCGACCAGTACCTGCACGACCTGCATACGCCCGGCTCGCCGCACTACAAGCAGTTCCTCACGCCGGCGCAGTTCGCCGCGCAGTACGCGCCGACCGACCAGCAGGTCGCCTCCGTCGTCGCGCACCTGCGCCAGGCCGGCTTCGTCAACATCGTGGTCGCGCCGAACCGCCTGCTTGTGTCCGCCTCCGGCACCGCGGCAACGATCAAGTCGGCGTTCCGCACGACGCTCAAGCGCTTCACGCGCAACGGCCGCAGCGTCTACGCGAACACCGATGCCGCGCAGGTGCCGAATGCGATCGGCGGCATCGTCGGCGCGGTGCTGGGCCTGCAGAACGTCGAGCTCATGCACACCGGCGCGGGCAGCAAGCCGCAAGGCAACACCAGCAACCTGACGATCCCCGCCGGCGCATCCGCGGTGCCGCACAACCCGACGGAATTCTCGTCGCTCTACGGCGGCGACGGCACGCCGACGGCCTCGCAGACCACGGTCGGCATCATCGCCGAAGGCGACCTGTCGCAGACCGTCAGCGACCTCAACACGTTCGCCGCGAACAACGGCCTCGGCACGATCAGCAGCAGCGTCGTGCCGACGGGTCCGTCAGGAAGTTCGTACACCGATACATCCGGCACCGTCGAATGGAACCTCGACAGCCAGTCGATCGTCGGCGCCGCCGGCGGCAGCGTGAAGCAGGTCGTGTTCTACGTGGCACCGTCGATGACGCTCACGGCGATCACCGCCGCGTACAACAAGGCGGTGAGCGACAACGTCGCGAAAGTCATCAACGTGTCGCTCGGCGTGTGCGAATCGTCCTCGTACAGCACCGGCTCGCAAGCGACCGACGACACGATCTTCAAGCAGGCCGTCGCGCAGGGGCAGACCTTCTCCGTGTCGGCCGGCGACCACGGTGCGTACGAATGCGCGAGCGGCACGCCGTCGCGCTCGACCTACACCGTGAGCGAGCCCGCGACGTCGCCGTACGTAATCGCGGTGGGCGGCACGACGCTGTTCACCAACACGTCGACCAATGCGTACAACAGCGAAATCGTCTGGAACGATCCGAGCTGGCAGCCGGGCACCGTGTGGTCGACGGGCGGCGGCTACAGCAAGTACGAAGCCGCGCCGGCGTGGCAATCGTCGAGCCTCACCGGGTCGACCAAGCGCGCGCTGCCGGACGTCGGCTTCGACGCCGACCTGCGCACCGGTGCGATCCTCGTGGTGAACGGCCAGACGTCCGACACGCTGTGGGGCTCGGGCTATCTGAACAACGAAGGCGGCACGAGCCTCGCCGCGCCGATCTTCACCGGCATCTGGGCGCGGCTGCAATCGGCGAACAACAACGCGCTCGGCTTCCCGGCGTCGAGCATCTACAAGTACTTCCCGAGCAATGCGGCGCTGCTGCACGACGTGACGTCCGGCAACAACGGCAGCGGCACGTACGGCTACAAGGCGAAGGCCGGCTGGGATGCGACGACGGGCTTCGGCAGCGTGAACATCTCGAAGCTGAACGCGTTCATCCAGAGCACGGCGGATTTCGCGCGCTGATCGTGCGATGAGCGGTGCGGTTCCGGGTGCGGGTCATTTCGCGCGCCCGGAACCGTGTCGGCGACAGTGCACGCGGCGCGTCCCGATCGACGACGACCGTCGGCACACGTCGCCCGCGGCTGTCGCGCGCAGGCGAAATCACAGCTGCGATTCGATCGGAAACAAGCCGAGAAACCACACTTCCATGCGCCGCGCCGCCGACACTTCCGGTTCGTGATCGAGTTCGGTCACCTTCCCGTCCGCGTCGGTCTGAATCCACTTGAGGCGCCCTTTCCCGGCCGGATCGGTCCGCAACTCGACGCGCCACGCGATTCGATCGAGCCGCGGCTCCAGATCCATCGCGACTTCGGATGCAATCTCCGGGCTCTCGCAGTAAACGCCGATCTCGGTATTGAGGTTCAGCGAGCGCGGGTCGAGATTCATCGATCCGATGAAGATGCTCTTGCGATCGAACACATACGTCTTCGCATGCAGCGATGCGCGCGACGAGCCGATGATGACCTGCTTCGAGATGCTCTTGTCGCCGGACGGGCGCCGCTCGTAAAGCCGCACGCCGGCCTCGACGAGATCGCGCCGATAGCGCCGGTAACCCGCGTGCACGGCCGCGACGTCGGTCGATGCGAGCGAGTTGGTCAGGATCGTCACTCGGACGCCGCGCGCCGTGAGCGCACGCAGCCGTTCGACCATGTCCTTGCCCGGCACCAAGTACGGCGACACGATCAGCAGCTCCTGCTCGGGCCGCAGCGCGAGTGCGCGCAGTTGCGGCATCAGGTGCCCGTCGCTGTCCTTCGGCGAGCGTGCGATCTTCGCCGGATCGTCGTACAGGACCGTCGCCCGCCCCCACGACAGCTCGGTCCCCTGCCCGTGCACGATCTGGTCGAGCCTTTGCCGCGCCTCGAGCACGTACGGATTGTCCTCCATCGCGCGCAGGTAATCGCGCAGCCGTGCGCGCTCCCGATCGAGGCCGCCGGGCGCCGCGTCGTGCCCGACCAGCGCATCGACCGGATATGCATACGGCGAATTCCAGAACGTATCGAATTCGGTCGAGATGTCGTTCACGACCGGGCCGTGCACGACCACGTCGAGATCGCCGAACTCCAGCATCGACGACGCGCCGAAGTACTCGTCGCCGATATTGCGGCCGCCGACGATCGCCGCCTGGTTGTCCGCGATCATCGCCTTGTTGTGCATGCGCCGGTTGACCCGCGAGAACTCGAGCACCGTGCCGATCTTCTTGAAGTGGCGCGTGGCGACCGGATTGAAGAGCCGGATCTCGATGTTCGGATGCGAGCTGATCTCGAGCAGCTTGCGGTCGTCCGCGTTCGTCCCGAGATCGTCGAGCAGCGCGCGCACGCGGACCCCGCGATCGGCCGCGCGGATGATCGCATCCGCGAGCTCGTGTCCGGTCAGGTCGTCGTGCCAGATGTAGTACTGAAGGTCCAGCGAGCGGTCCGCGCGATCGGCGAGCAGCACGCGCGCGTCGAGCGCATCGACCGGGTCGCGCAGCAGATGAAACGCATCCTGCCCAGGATGGGTGGCGGCCTGCTGGCGGAACGCCGCGCCGAGGCGCGTGTTTTCGGTATCGGAGAACGCATGCGTCGGCGCACGATCAGCCTGCGGCGGCAGGCTGGCGCACGCGGCAAGCATCAGCAACGAGAGAATCGCACTCCACGAACGCAACATGATCATGATGGCCACCCCACGGTCGGGCGAAGTCTGTTTGTGTTTGTTCTGGCTGCCGGACGGGGCGCGGCGCGGATCCCCGGTCCGCGCGCTGGACGAATCCCGAGCGCGCGCGCCGGTCGCGCCACAGCATACTTCGATTGACATCGGGACGGCACGCGCTCCGTGTTTCCCGGTGGCGGCGATACGACATGCGACGCGGACGTGAACACGTTCGACACGTTCGCCACGTTCAGGCGGCGCGCAAAAGAAAAACCCGCGAGGCCTTGCGGCGTCGCGGGTTTCGAGATTTTGCCGAAGGCAAAATAGTCGCCAGAAAGCAGGCAAAAAAACGGCATGCCACGCATGCCGTTTCGGGGATCGCACCGTGCACCGCGAGGCTCGATACCTCTGTCCGGCGCTCGGTGCGAACAGCAACGCGTGTTAGTTCGGCAGCGCGTAAGCGATCACGTAATCGCCGAGCTTCGTGCCGAAGGAGCCGTGGCCGCCTGCGGCGATCACGACGTACTGCTTGCCGTTGATCGAGTAGCTCATCGGCGTGGCCTGGCCGCCTGCCGGCAGGCGGGCTTCCCAGAGTTGCTTGCCGTCGTTCACGTCGAACGCGCGGATGTAGTTGTCCGCCGTTGCGCCGATGAACGCCACACCACCGGCCGTGATCATCGGGCCGCCCAGCATCGGCATCCCCATCTTGAACGGCAGCGGGATCGGCGAGCTGTCACGCACCGTGCCGATACGCTTCTTCCAGACGATCTCGTTGGTCTTCAGATCGATACCGGCGATGTAGCCCCATGCCGGTTGCTTGCAGGGCAGGCCAAGCGGCGAGAGGAACGGGTTCAGCGTCACGCCAAACGGCACGCCGTACTGCGGCTGGATACCCGATTCCGTACCGCTCCCCTTGGCACCCGATGCCGGTTCGATCGGGTTGCCCGGACCGCGTGGGATCAGACGCGACACGAACGGCAGCGCAATCGGGTTGGCGATGGCGATCTGACGATCGGTGTCGAGCGCAATGCCGCCCCACTCGAACATGCCCAGGTTGCCCGGGAACACCAGCGTGCCTTGCAGCGACGGCGGCGTGAAGGTGCCCTCATACCGCAGCTTGTGGAACATCACGCGGCAGACCAACTGGTCGTACATCGTCGCGCCCCACATGTCCTTGTCCGTGAGCAGGTTCTTCGGACGGAACGTGAGTTCGGAGAACGGCTGCGTCGGCGAGGTACGGTCGCCAGGCGCGGCGCCTTGCGGCACCGGCAGTTCCGGCGCCGGCACGACGGTTTCGCCGGTGCGGCGGTCGAGCACGAACAGGTTGCCGGTCTTGGCCGGCCCGTACACGACCGGCACGGTCTTGCCGTCCTTGGTCGTGATGTCGGCGAGCGTCGGCTGCGACGGCATGTCCATGTCCCACAGATCATGGTGAGCGGTCTGGTAGAACCAGGCCAGCTTGCCCGTCGACGCGTGCAGCGCGAGCAGGCCGCTTGCATATCGCTCCATCTCCGGCGTACGGTCGCCGCCCCAAATGTCCGGCGTACGCACGCCCATCGGCAGATAGACGATATCGAGCTTCGCGTCGTAGGCGGCGGGCGCCCATGAGTTCGGCGAGTTCCAGGTGTAGTGCTCGTCCGGGCCCGGGATATGGTTCGGATCACGCGCGCCCGGATCGAACGCCCACACGAGCTGGCCCGTGCGCACGTCGTAACCACGGATCACGCCCGACGGTTCCCGGTTCGAGAAGTTGTCTTCCACCGCGCCCGCTACGACGATCACCTTGCTGGTGACGACCGGCGGCGAAGTGGGCTCGTACATACCCGGCGTGGTGACCGGCATGGCATGCTGGAGATCGAGGTCGCCATTGCTGCCGAAGCCCGCGCAGCGCTCGCCTGTCAGTGCGTCGAGCGCGTACAAGTGGCCGTCGTTGACGGGCAGGTAGATACGGCGCGAGCACGCCCCCGTAGCCGATACGGCTGCGTCGCTTGCCGGTGCGGCGGCCTGCGGCGCCGGAGCAGCAGCGTCGCTTGCCGGAACAGCCGTTGCCGATACATCGGCACTCGCCGTCAGATCGACATACGACACGCCGCGGCAAGTCACGTGCTGGAACGACGGATCGGTCTTGAGCTTCGGATCGAAGGTCCACTTGAGCGCGCCGCTCTGTGCGTCGAGCGCAAAGAGCTTCTGGTGCGGCGAGCACAGGTAGAGCAGATTGCCGATCTTGATAGGCGTGACTTCGTCGGTGATTTCACCCGGATCGTTCGGGCCTTTCATGTCGTTCGTGCGGAACGTCCAGGCCACCTGCAGGTTCTTCACGTTGTCCCGCGTGATCTGCTGCAGCGGCGCGTAGCGCGTGCCTTCCTGAGTGCGGCCGTACGCGGGCCAGTCCGAGGCGTCGATGCCGTTGGCGTTCGCGGCGGGCGAACCGACAGACGAAGCCATCGTGCCATTGACCGTCTGCGGATCGTTGAAGCAGGCGTACACGAGCACGCCCGCCCAGATCACGAGCGCGCCGACGAGCGACTGCACGCCGAGCTTGCGTGGCGCGTCGAGACGCCAGCTCACGAGCAGCAGCAACCACACGCCGAACACGACGAGCACCCCCGAGCGCGGCGCGAGCGCCCAGAAGTCGGGACCCGACTCCCACAGCGACCAGATGGCAGTGCCCACGAGCACGAGCGCGTAGAGCACGAGCGCAGTGGGACTGCGGCGATACAGCAGCCACGTGACTGCCAGCAGCACGACGCCGGTCACGACGTAATACGCCGAGCCACCGAGCGAGAGCAGGTACGCGCCGCCTATCAGCAGAAAGAGCGATGTAAGCGCGATAAACAGGAGCGTTACGACGCCGATGAACCCGGGCGATGATGATTCGCTTGATCTGGTCATGATGATCTCAACCTTCTTTTGAGGACGGCGCCAGCATCGCTTGTCACTCGATGCCTGTGGCGAGGCTCGCCCGCGCGAACACCGGCGAGTCGTCCAGCCACTGCGCTGTGCCCGCAGTGGCCGGCTGTGCGGAAAACGCTCCGCGAAACGGCCTGTTGCTTTAGAAGACGTGCATCATCCCGACATACGCGCCGGTTTGCCCTTCGTCCATGTTCGGACGGGTCGGCGAGCTGGAAGCTGGAATCGCGCGCCGTCGCAAACACCGGGAAGTTACCGTTCTTGCTGTTGTCCAGGTGAGCGACCGTGCCGTACAAGAAGGCGCGCTTGCTCGGATTATAGGTGGTAGCGAGTGCGTCGAGCTCGCCTGCGTATGCCGATGGCCCGCTTCGATGCGCACCGGTCTGTCGTCGAATACGCAGACAAGCGATCGCTCGCCGCGAAATCTTCGGGAAGGTAGTTTAGGGATGGGAAACACGAACGGTCCCTACCCGTTCGGGTAGTCCGGAGCCATGGATTGCCCGGATCCGACGCGTTGAAGCCCAGAAACGAAAAAGCCGGCCCACCGGGCCGGCTTTTCGCGTCCAATCGAGGTCGGTTGCACCGCTGTGCCGTTAAGCATAACTCGTCCTCGAGATAAAGAATAAGCGGTCCACACATTATGTCACCACCTGCAATCACATTTTCCTCAAAAAACCATAAATCGACCAATCAGTTAAATATAAAGCATATCCCGTCCGAAAAATTACCAATAAAATAATCCAGTTTTTAACTTTAACGCGACGCGAATTCGAATACCATGAATGACGTGCCGCCAGTGTGGGAGACGACGTCTTCCCGCCAGGCCCTCAGCGGCGAACAGGAGATGCTCATGCCTATTTGGAGAATCGCCCCCGTAATTGACGAGCCGGGGGTCTCGCGATCGCGCTGGAGAATCTTGGAAACATCGGACGGGACTCGACATTTTGTCGGCGCAGACAACCGAGACCGCACAGGACGCGCCAGCTCTGAGGTCGTTACGTTCGACCTTGAGAGTTGACGCGGCGAGACGCGCTCCGGCCGCATTTATCAGCTCATCGGGGAGCCCGGTTGGTCAGACAATGCGGACTATGTATGGAAGCGCTGGTGCGAGCTTAATCAAACGACGAAATCCGTAGGTTATTTCTAGATCCATGGCATGAGCACCGCATAGTCGTCGGCAGTCACGACGGTGGTAACTTCGCGAACAGCCAGCCATTGAGACCGGCGACGAACGGCCTGAACTGAATAATCGATCGTAAATGCGTTCACCATGACCGTTGAAGAAGCAGCAAAGTATCTCTTCGTGAGTTGCGCTCATATCAACATGCTGCTCGCCCACGGGAACCTGATGGAAGTTTTGCCGAGAAACCCTTCTGGTCAGTTCGACATCGACCTCGCTTCCGTACAAGAGTACCGAGCGAGAAGAGACGCCGGGGCGCGAGCGTGGCTGGATTCACAGACCGAAGAAAACGACCCGCTGGGATGTTGAGAGCATACCGGCACCGGGTATTCGACATCGACCTCACGATTTCCATGGCATACCGCCGGGAGGCTGGTGCTCCGCGAAGAACCAACCAGACGCCATAACCTCGAGCTCGCTGAGGTATGGAACGGCGCCCGCCGACAAGTCACGTCCGACGAGCTGCGTTTTTCGTACGCCGACCAGCCATTTACGACCTTACAAACTGCTACTGAGCCCTATTACACCACTCAACATGACTTCGACTATGGGGCGCCGACGACTTTATGCCTAGGTCGTAGCAGTTGTGAAGAATGACGCGATCTCTTCATCACCGATATCTGCGCAATCGCCTATTGTCGGGGATCCCATCCGGTTTTGTACTCTCGGTCTTGGCTGCCGCATATCTTCCCAATTCGACTGACGCACTACTTACCGCGCCGACATCATTGGAGGAGCGTCTAGCACACTGCTCTCAACTGTAGCGTCTGCCGTAGAGACATTCGCCACCGAGTTGGGAAACCACTGCAACCCGTGCCAACGTGAATCGCTCACACGCGTTGCGTGTCCTGATCCGGCGTCGACGTCAGCCACTACCGTCCGGTTCTTGGTCGCGAGTCCGAGATACCGCGACGACACGTCCAGCAGACATCCAGCAAAATCAACCATCATTTCGTTGTTTCCCCTGCATTCGTATAAGCAAGATATTCATCAAGCTGCGCACGGCGTTAGCGTCGCCTGCGTCGCTGCAATCTGAGTAATGTTCGGTACAGCCACCATTGCGCCAACCTCGTCGCGCTGCTCGCCGAAGGCGTCGAGCAAATAATCGGTCAATCTGCGCACCCGCGCGGGGAGATTGCGTCTGGACCGGTAGACGAGGCAGGCTTCCAGTGGCGCCACCTGCCACGCATCGAGCACGCACACGAGTTCGCCGCGATTGAGCGCCGCTTGTGCGAGCTGGTTGGGCAGGATTGCTACCCCCTCGCCGTCGACGGCCGCCGCGAGAAGCGCATGAGGACAATTCGTGCGCAGCGCCGCGCGCGGGGCAAGCGACACACACTCCCCGGATGCTTCATGGCTGACCGTCCACACCGAATGCTGTGCCCCCGTCGCGAGGCAAGCCTCGGCAGGCACATCGAGCGGGTGAGCGAGATCGTTGGTCCGTTCGAGCCAGGCAGGACTCGCATAGAGCCCGAAAGGCACGTCCGCGAGTGCTCGCGCGATGCACGACGACGGCGCCGAGCGACCGACGACGATTGCGAGGTCTGCAAGATCGCCGAGCGTGTCGGCCAGGTGGTCGACGCGCCGTACGTCGACCCGTACTTTCGGCCAGGCGCGCATGAAGCGGACCAGGACGGAAGTGAGGCGGGCGGTATCGAAGATTGCCGGCACCTCGATGCGGACGTTACCCGCGCAATCGCCGGCTTCGTCGCTGCCGGTACGCGCGAGGTCTTCATAGGAGGACAGGACGCCCGTGACGCGCTCGAGTACCGCATGGCCCGCCGTGGTCAACGCGACGCGGCGCGTGGTCCGGTTGAAGAGCTGCACACCGAGCATCGTTTCAAGATCCTGCACCGCGCGGCTCACCGACGGTACGCCAATATTCGTGGCGTCCGCCGCCCGCGTGAAACTGCCGTGGTCCGCCACTGCCTTGAATACCTCCAGCGCTTTCAGACGCTCCATATCGACCTCCGATCATTGATTGGCTTGCATGGAGCAATGTTGGCGGGGAGACGCGCATCGGGCCAGTTACGACTTGTTAAGCGTTGCTAAGTCGGCGCCCGGATCCGTGCCAAGCTGCGTCGGCTGGAACAAAGCGGTTTTTTTAAGATCTTTTAAGGGCGCGTACTGCGCTTCTGCGCAATGATTGGCTGTTTTTGCGTCAGTGTGCGCGACCAGCGCACCGTATCGGCCGACACTCAACCCGCGCGATGACGCTCTCGATGACCGCTCCTTACAGCCTCGCGTTCGGCCCTTTTACGCTGCAATTCCCGCAACGAGTCCTGCTCAAGGACGGGACGCCGCTGAAAATCGGCAGCCGCGCGCTCGACATTCTCGTCGTACTTGTCGAGCATGCGGGCGCGCTGGTCTCGACGCGCAATCTGTGCGACAGCGTCTGGGTGGACAACGTCGTCGAGGAAGGCGCGCTGCGCGTGCATCTGTCGGCGCTGCGCAAGGTGCTCGGCGACGGACCGGACGGTGTGCGTTACATCGTCAACGAGACCGGACGCGGCTATCGTTTCGCCGCGCCCGTTACCCGGGCCGAAGCAGCGGACCCTGCCGCACCACGGCCTCATCCGCACGCAGTGCAGCCTTCCACCGGGTCCGAAAGCGGTTCACGCAGTCTGCCGGTCACGCTCGCTCGCGTGATAGGCCGCGAGGACGTCATCGCAGGTCTGACTGACCACTTGCCCGAGCGACGCTTGCTCACCATCGCCGGCCCGGGAGGCATGGGCAAGACGACCGTGGCCGTCGCTGTCGCGCATCGCTTCGCCCAGCGCACCGGCATGCGCGCCGTGTTCGTCAATTTCGCGCCGGTCTCCGCGGCCGCGAGCGCGGCCAGTACGATCGCGTCGGCGCTAGGTGTTGCCGTCCCGAGCGGCGATCCGGTGCCCGATCTTGTCCAGGCGCTTGGGGCGTCGCCGGTGCTGCTGGTGCTGGATAACTGCGAGCATCTGATCGATGCCGTTGCCGTACTCGCCGAGCAACTGCTGCAAGGCGCGTCCGGCGTGCATTTGCTGGTCACGAGCCGCGAGCCGCTGCGCGCGGAAGGCGAATCCGTCCATCGCCTCGCCGCGTTGCCGTCGCCCGACACTGACGCAGGCGTGAGCCTCCACAACGCCGTGCAGTTCCCGGCGATCGCCCTGTTTCACGACCGCGCACGCGCCGCCAATGACCGGTTTGCGTTGAGCGAGGCGAATCTGGGCCCCGTGATCGATATTTGCCGACGGCTCGACGGTATCCCGCTCGCGATCGAGTTTGCGGCGGCGCGCGTCGGCTTGATGGACGTGCATTCGATTGCAGCGCGGCTCGACGACCGCTTCGCGCTACTCACGCAGGGCCGCCGCACGGCACTTCCGCGCCAGCAGACGCTGCGCGCGACGCTCGACTGGAGCTATGAATTGCTCCGGCCGGAGGAGCGCCAGGTGCTGCGCCGCCTCTCAGTCATGCGGGCTGCCTTCGGCATAGATGCCGCTGCGGCTGTCGCGGCCAGTGGCGACGTCGATGACCTCGCCGCCTTCGACGCCGTCACTGGCCTGATCGCCAAGTCGCTGATCGCCTGCGTAATCGACGATTCGGACCATCCCTATCGACTGCTCGACACGACGCGCCATTACGCATATATGCGACTTGAAGAGGCGGACGAACTCGATGAAGCGCGCCGCCGTCATGCGTTGTACTGCTGTGCGATCTTTGCCGACCCCGTGGCGGCGTGGGAAGGCAAGGCGCCGCGTCAGTGGCTCGCGATTCACAGCCAGCGAATCGACGACGTGCGAGCCGCTTTTGATTGGGCAGCCGGCCAGGATGGCGAGCCGAAGCTCGCGATCGACCTGCTCATCGCGACGGCGCCGCTGTGGTTCCATCTTTCGCTCCCTCACGAGTTCCTCGGGATGGCCGAGCGCGCGATCGCCGCGGCGGAAAACTCGGATCTGGCGGGTAAGGAGCAGTATATCGAGCTGCTCGCCGCGTACGGTCACGCGCTGTGGCACACGCGTGGGCCGACGGCGGACATGGCGAACGCGTTCGACGCCGCACAGGCCGCCGCGCAGCGCCTCGGCGACGACCGGCTCGCATTGCGCACGCTGTGGGGCGTGTGGGCGCATCGGACGCTCGCGGGCGCGTATGCGGAAAGCCTCGAACATGCGCGTGCGTTTCGCGCTGCCGCCGCGCGGACGGGCGATTTTGCGACGACGCAAACCGGCGAGCGGATGTGCGCGTTGTCACATCACTTCCTCGGGGACCACGATATCGCGCGGGCGCTGATCGAAGAGGTGATGGCTCGCGACAAGGACCCGGTGCGCGCGACGCACGCGAATCACGCGCAGGTCGACGCGCATATCGCTGCGATTTCCATTCTGATGCGCATTCTGTGGCTGCAAGGCGAGACCGACGCGGCGATGGCGCTCGCGCGCGACTGCGCGACGGAGGCGCTGGCGATCGATCACGATCTGACCGTCTGTTATGGGCTCGCGATCGGCTCGATCGCCGTCGCGACATGGGAAGGTGAAGTGGCGCTCGCGCGCGAATGGACCGCACGGCTTCGCGAGCGCACGCGCCGGCGCGGTCTCGCGTATTGGGACAAATGGGGCGAGGGCTTCGAGGCCATTCACGAAGGGAGACCTGTCACGCCGGACGGCGCAACCCCGATGCAACTCGAAGTGTTCGCGCGCGCTGGCGACGCAGGGAGCGCAAACGCATTGATCGAAGCTGGACGGGGGAACACGCCGTCGTGGTTACAGGTGCATTTGCAGGAGGCTGCGGCAATGCGCGGTGTGCAGACCTGAAGCGACGGTAAATCGGCTCGAAGCGTGCGTCACTAGCCTGAACGCTTTGCTGGACACGGGCTTAACGCCTCTTAGCAACGCTTAACTGTGGCTCGTGCGGGAATCCGATGAAAATTTGTTCTGTCGACGGCCAACGGTACCGGATCGACAAGCAAGCCTTACTCATCGGAAACTGCCCCATGGATGATTTCACGTCTGCCCGTCCGCCCGAAGACGCCGCACCGGGCCTGATCAGATCCGCAGACTCGTATCCGGTCCTCGATGCGGAAACGCAATCGTTCCTCGACCATGCCACTGAGGCAGGGGTTCCGGCAGCGCGTCTGCGCGAATGGGCAAACGGCGATGCTACGGCTGCGATCCACGCCGAAGAAATCGCGCTGAAAGCTGGCGCTGCGGATCCGGGCTTCACGATACGGATCGTACGACCGCCGCAGGCGGCGCCCACTCCGCTGCCCGCCGTGCTCTTCCTGCCGGGCAGCGTGAGCTTCGCGGGCGGCCAAAGCGACAACCGGCTCGCGCGCAGGATTGCCACCGACGCCGAGGCGGCCGTCGTGCTCGTCGATTACACCTCGGCACCCGCTGCGTGCTTTCAGACCCAAAACGAGCAGGCATTCACCGCGCTCGTCCATCTGCACGAGCACGCACGCGCATTGAATCTCGACGCAGGCACCCTTATCGTCGCAGGCGAAGGCACGGGCGGTCATCTCGCCGCCACCCTCGCGCTGCTCGTCAAGGCGCGCCGTGGCCCCCGTATCGCGCTTCAGGTCATGCTGTGTCCGACGCTTTCCACAAGCCCGGCGGGCGCCTCGGCAGCGAAATACGCCGACGGTCCCGGCTTGACCCCACACACCGGGCGCATGCACGCACGGACGCGCTTTTCGTCAGAAAACCTCGGCGAAATAATCGCAATGCCGCTAAACGCGAGTTACACGGACCTCGAAGACCTGCCTCCCGCGCTGATCGTCACAGCCGAAAACGATGTCGCACGTGACGACGGCGAAGCCTACGCCCGCAAGCTGATGCTCGCCGGGGTTCGCGTAAGCGCGGTTCGCTGCCTCGGCACGATTCACGATTTCACGGTACTCGACGGCCTCGCCGACACGCCGCCTACCGAGGCTGCATTGCGATTGGCATGCGGCACGATCCGCGCGACGCTACGCGGACACTGAATATGGGACAGATCGATATGTCCGTTGACTGCATTGACGAACGCCACAGCTCAACCTTCCCATCCCCTCAGGAAATCGAGTAGTAGACCGCGATGCCTGCGGTAGTCATGCACTCGAGGTTCTGCACTGTCTTGAGGAAGCCGCGCAGGGATGCACCGTCGACAGAACTGGGACTCTCGTCGCTCGTGTATATCGCGACTCTGTTATGGATAGGCGTGCGCCTTTTTGAGCGCAGACGACGGCCGGGCCACCGCCCTCCGAAAGTCGACGCGCGCAGACGGCCATCTTCGAGCAACTGCTGCGTGCCGGTCGATCAGTCGCCGGCGCAGTCGTTCAACCCGGATGCCCCGTGAGACCATGACCGGCATCCGAGGCGTCATAATCGGAAAATAAGGCATAACGTGTCCAGGTGGACAACTTATGCTCAACGGCACAGACTTCCCCGGATAACCCTGGAAGCGAATCTGGTGGGCCCCCCGGGAGTCGAACCCGGCACCAACGA